>DATKZA010000001.1:0-67874 GCA_035528155.1 Patescibacteria group bacterium
TACTTCGACTATTTGAGTTTCTTCTTCAATCGGGAGTGGCGCCGCAAAGCCGGCGATATCTACAGCCTGATGATCAAGTTGGCTGACGATAACCAGGGCAGTTTCGTTGGGGGCCGCGTCGAAAAGATCCTGACCGCCAACGACCGGAAAAACCTGGAAGAGGCCGCCATTACTTGCGCCGAAATCTTCCATCGGGCCGGAGTCGACAAAAACCGGCTGTTTTTCGGGACCGTCAACGCCGGGCATCCCGGGGGGATGCTGCCCCTGACCGCCGCGCAGGCCCGGACCTTTCACGATCCCCGGCTGCCGGAAAACCTTTTTGTGGCCGATGCCAGCCTGTTCCCCACGTCGCTGGGCAATCCTCCCATCCTGACCATCATGGCCATGGCCAAGCGCATCGCCAAAATCTGCCGCCAGAACGGGTGAATCTGCGCCTTCCCCGGTATCAGGCCTGGACGATCTTGCGGAAAAGGGCCAGGTTCTTTTCCAGGACCGGTCCGGCCAGCAGGTCGTTCAACGCCGCTTCAACATGCCCGGCTTCCAGGCCGGGGATCAGGTTCAAGCGGCAAATCTCAGCCAGCACAGCCACATTCTGCATGCGCGGGTCCGCCAGGCCGGTTTGAAAAACCCGGACTTCCCTGATATCGCGCGCCCGGCATTCGGCGCTGATGGAGGCGGCGGTAACCGCCGCTTCTTTTTTCAACCTGACGTTGAGCGGCTGCCAGACGGCATCGTAATAGACCAAGGTGCCGCCGTCCTTCAGAAAGAGGTTCATGCCGCGCAGCGCTTCGTGCCGCTCCAGAGCCACGACCATCTCGGCCTGGCCGGCCATGACCAGCGGCGAATGGGCATTGGCGCCGATGCGCACGTGCGAGGCGACCATGCCGCCGCGCTGGGCCAGGCCGTGGGTGTCCACGCCCCGCACCCGCTTGCCGGCATAGTCGGCTGCCCGGATTAGCGTTTCGCTCAACAGCCCGATCCCCTGGCCGCCCACTCCGATCACGAAAATATCGAATTTCTCCTGCTTCATTTTTCCCCTCCCGGGTTCCCGGTTTCAATGGCTGCGGCCGGACAGGTCTGCAGGCATGAACCGTCGCCGATACAGAGGTCTTCCTGGACGTGGACCCTGCCCCCTTCATCGATCTGGTAGGAAGGGCAGGCAAAGACACTGACACACTCATGGATCCTGCGGCACTTCTCCTGGTTGACCCGGACCGGGATCCCCTTCCAGGTCCCCTGGCGCTTTTGTTCGCGGGTATGCTTGAGCATGCAGGGATGCCTGGCGATGATGACCTTGAAACCCTCCTCGGCCAGGGCTTCCTTGACCATGGCTGTCAGTTTTTTCTGGCTGTAGGCGTCCAGCTCGCGGATATTGGCGATGCCCAGGCTTTCCAGCACGCGGCGCAGGGGAATGGCCGTGGTCGGGCCGTTGAAATTCTTGCCGGTGGCCGGATGCTCCTGGTGCCCGGTCATGGCCGTGGTGCCGTTTTCCATGATGATCAGCGTCAGGTTGTGACGGTTGAAGACGGCATTGATGATGCCCGGGATGCCGGCATGAAAGAAGGTCGAATCACCCAGGAAGGCGACGACTTTCCTTTCCCGGTTTGCCAGCGCCAGGCCGGAAGCGGCCGCTGTGGAGGCGCCCATGCAGAGAAGCACCTGGCCCATTTCATAGGGCGGCAGGAAACCGAGCGAGTGGCAGCCGATGTCGGCCACGGTGATGTCGCCGACAGCCAGGGCGTTTTTCACGGCATGGAAGGCCGAGCGGTGGCCGCAGCCCGGGCACAGCTGCGGCGGCCGCGGCGGCACGGCCGGGCGGGCGCGGGTCGGTTCCGGACGCGGCGCCAGCAGGTCGGGCCAGACCTTGTCCAGCTTGGCGGCCACCCGTTCCGGCGTATACTCGCCGATCCAATCCTCCAGGTCCTGCTTGCCCGTGATCGCGCTGGCGAGCCCCCGGGACTGGGCCAGGGCGCGGATCTCATTTTCCAGGATATTATCCAGTTCTTCCAGGACCAGGATTTCCTCGTGTTTTTGCAAAAAATCGGACAGCAGTCGTCTGGGCAGGGGATGGCTGAGGCCGAGCTTCAGAACGTCCGGCCGGTCGCCGGCGAAGGCCAGGGCGTCGGCCAGAGCCAGATATGCCGTGCCGCAGGTGACCACGCCGCGTTTTTTATTGTTGTGGCTGAAAACCATATTGAAGGGGGAATCGTCGGCGTACTCCCTGAACTGCTCAAGCTTTTGCAGCGCCCGCCGTTTCATGGGAAAGACCGCGGCCGCGATCGGCACGTAAGGTCCGTTTTTGACATCGAAAAGGGGTGTGTTATCCCTAGCGGCAGCGGCATACGGGGCGAAGGCCACTTTCTCCTTGGCGTGACAGACGTGGGTGGTCAGGCGCATGATGACCGCCGTTTTTTTGGCGCGGGCCAGCGCCGCGGCTTCCTTGAACATGGCATAGGTTTCGGCGGCCGTGGCCGGTTCGAAAACCGGCAGGTAGGCCAGGTGTGCGAAATGACGGTTGTCCTGTTCGTTCTGAGAGGAATGGGCGCCCGGATCGTCTCCGAGGACCACCACCATTCCCCCCGTGATCTCCATCAGCGGCAGCTGGACGAAAGTGTCAGCGGCAACATTCAAGCCCACGCTTTTAAAAAAGACCACGGCCAGGTGCCCGTTGAGCGCCGAACCGAACGCAACCTCGGTGGCCACTTTTTCATTGACCGAAAATTCGAAATAGAACGGCCGCTGCGCCGCCGGCATGCTGGCGATGGCGGCCGCGATCTCCGGAGTAGGCGAACCGGGATAGGAAGTGACCACCCCCACGCCGGATTCGACCATGGCCCGGACCAGGGCCGTGTTGCCGATGACGATCTCTGAAAAACCCTCGCGCCGCAGCAGCATCTCGCCCATGTCTTTCATCTTCCACCTCTCTATGGAGTTTGCTGGTATCATTATACCCAAAAAGGCTGTTTTTTACATAAATCACAGTTGCCCGCATGCCAAGAGGTTTTTTTTTTATTTTTATAATATAATATTTCATATTCTTTTTCCGCCGGAGCGGACAAAGCAGGAGGAAATCATGTTCATGTTCGACCGCATGGATGAAAAGCTTGTCAGGGCAGTGATGGAGACCATTCCGGCCGAGATCACCGTAATCGACGCCAACGATGAAGTGGTGGCCTGGAACCGGCACGAGAAGCGCCTGTTCCACCGCCCGATGACCAGCATGGGACTGAATTTCCGCAAGTGCCACCCGGCGCACAGCCTGGCCAAGGTGGAGCAGATCGTGGCCGAAATGAAAGCCGGGACGCGCCAGAAAGCCCGTTTCTGGATCCAGGCCAAGGTAGGAGACGAGCGGCACATGATCCTGGTCGAATTTTTCGCCCTGCGCGGCGAAGACGGCCACTATCTAGGCTGCCTGGAGGTGACCCAGGACATTGAAGAGCAGCGGCGCCTCGATGGTGAAAAACGGCTTCTCGATTGAAAAGAATGGCAGGCTCCCCGGGGGTAATTTGAAAAAAAGGTCGGCGGTGTTGATGCTGCTCCTTTTTTTCTTCACCCTCAAGCCCGGAAGGGGGAATGCGACTGAGACAACAGCGGCAGCGGCGCCATCTGCGCGACTCTGGCAAAAGGCCCTGGACATTTTCCGGAAAAACAGTGACTTGTATCCGGAAAAAATCACCATCCTTTCCGAAATTCTTGACCGCCACAACCAACCCGCTACGGTCACGCAATTGTTTTTCACCATTGCCATGGACGCCAATGGCCAACTGGTTACGAAATTGACGCGCGCTTTAAAAAACAGCAAAGACATCAGCGACGAGATGAGGAAAAAAGTCGAAATCCGCGACCTCAACAAAGACAAAGCACACCCAAAAAGGGACTCGCTTACCGTTTCCCTTTCCGACAGCCCCTTCAACCCCGAACGGCAGAAAAATGTCACCTTCCATGCCAGCGATGAAAAGCAGATGCTTTTCGGACACTTCTGCCGCCGCTTTGATTTCATCTACCAGACAGAGATCGTCCGCAAGGGCGAACCTGAAAAATTAACCTGGAGCGGCATGGCCTGGCTGGATGAGAACAGCGGCTTGCCGCTTAAACTCGAATTTTCCCTGGAGCCGCTTCCCAATAGGGTCCGCAGCCTGTGGACCATCTATTTGTACGAAATCTCGCCGCCGGACAATTGGGTCCTGAAAAAGATCACCATCTCCGGCCAGGGAGGATTCCTGTTCATCAAAAAACGATTCCGCAGCTCCACCAGCTTCGGCGACTACCGGCGCCAGCCTCAAAAGGGAGATGCAAAATGAATGGCAAAACACGCTTGGCCATGATCATGATGTTTTTTTTTGCCGCCGCCGTACAGGCCAATCTGGTCCTCAAGCCCATCCACCCCGATGAAACGGTGGAACAAACTTTGAATCAGCGATTTTCTCTGGAGAACGCCTTGGCCAATATGGAAGCCATCAAAGGCTACCTGGAAAGCTTCCGCGGCCTGACCGCCGCCGCCAAGGGCAAGATAGCGGCCCGGACGTTGGAACGCATCGGCCACACCGATTGGGAAACACAGATGCTCGCCTTTTCCAATCTGCCATCCGCTGTTGAAGGCACCCTGCGCTACCAGAACTGCCTGCTGAAAAAAAACCTGTACCAATTGGCCGTAATGGAAACAAAGGCAGGAAAAACCCCGGCGCCGAAAGCCGAACAGGCCCGGCAGGAAATGAAACGGGCGGAAAAGGAATTCCAGAAATTCTGGGATTCCCTGGCTGTTGCCGATTAGCACCCTGTCCGGCGGCAGCTGGATTTTTTCGCCCCGACATATTAAAATATTTCTTGAGAGGTGAATATGAACATGCAAAAAGCAAAGGCGACAATTTTTATCGTTACGCTCGTACTGATCCTGACGGCGGGACTTGCCGCCCAGGAACTGGCCGAAATTCGACTGCCCAAACCGCAAACCGACGGCGGTGTGCCGTTGATGCAGGCGCTGGCCCGGCGGGCCACCAGCCGTGATTTCGCCCCCGATCCATTGCCCGCGCAAACACTGTCCAACCTGCTCTGGGCCGCCTGGGGCATCAACCGCCCGGAAAGCAAAAAGCGCACGGCGCCTTCGGCCATGAATTGGCAGGAGATCGATCTGTACATCGTGATGGAAATGGGAATCTACCTGTACGATGCGACCGCCCATGTCCTGAAGCCGGTCATGGCCGGAGACTTCCGCGCCCAGGCCGGCAGGCAGGAATTCGTCAAAACCGTACCGCTGACCCTGGTTTTCGTGGCCGACCCGGCACGCATGGGCAAAGCGCCCGCAGAAAAGCGGGAAATTTATGCCTGGACCGACAGTGCTTTCATCAGCCAGAATGTATACCTTTTCTGCGCGTCAGCCGGGCTGGCCACCGGGGTGCGGGCCTCGGTCGATGCTGCCGCCCTGGCCACAGCCATGAAACTCACAAGCGGGCAGATCATCACGATGGCCCAGTCAGTCGGTTTTCCCAAAAAATAATTCGTCTGCGAAAAAATCGCTCCGCCGCCAAGCTGAAAAAACATGATCATCCCGGTGAACGCGCAAATCTGGTTGCAGGAAAATGAAATCTCCCTGGAATTCGTCCGCGCTTCCGGCCCCGGCGGGCAGAACGTCAACAAGGTAGCCACGGCAGCCAAACTGTATTTCGACATCGTCCGCTCCCCGTCCCTGCCGGAAGCGGTCAAGCAGCGCTTGCGTACGCTGGCCGGCAAGCGCGTCAGCCATGAGGGGATCCTGGTCATCGACGCCCGGCGCTTCCGCACCCAGGAAGCCAATCGCCGCGACGCCATCGCCCGCCTGCTGCAATTGATCCGCCAGGCGGCCTCCAGGCCCAAGCCGCGCCGCCCCACCCGTCCCGGTCTTGCGGCCAAAGCCCGCCGTCTCGATGAAAAGAAAAAGCGCGGCGCCGTCAAACAGGCGCGGAAAAAAACTTTGTCTGACATGGAGTAGTCTTCGGCATTTGAACTGTTTTCCAACAAAAAATTGAAATTCACTGGGATTTACAATACAATTCATTAAATGACATTCTTTTTTCGGAGGTGAAATGATGGGCTTGAAATCAATATTTCAGGAAGGAATGAAGGAAAGGAAGCGCAAAAAATCACTGAGCAAAGTAAGCAGCGAATTCAAGGAAAAGGAAAAGGTCCATGCCGACCAGCTGACCGCCCTCGGGCAAAAAGCCTGGGAAGCGAAGACGGACATATCCGCATTCACCGATGTACAGGCCGCGCTCAACGCCGCGCAAAAAAATCTCGATGATTTCCGCGCTCAAGCGGAAAAACTCCAAGAACAAAAGCAAGAAAGCGAAACAGCAAAAAAACAGGAGAACGACCGCTTCAGCGCCAGCCAAAAAGAAATCGAAGAAAAAAAGCGGGATATCGACCGGCAACTGAACGAACATAAAAACGCCTGGCAAACCCTGCAGAAGGAAATGGGGCAGGCAACCAGCAGACTGGCGGCGATCGCCGCAGAGCGTACAAGACTGAACGGCAAAACAGCGGACGCGGCCATGGCCGAAACGGAAAAAACTGAAATAGCCAGGCAACTGGCCGACCTGGCCAAAGAAGAGGACGAGCTGAAAACCCGCTGCAAAGAAAATGAGGAGTCCGGCAAACCCCTGCAATTGCAGATGGCCCCCCTGCAGGAGGAATCGGGCAAGTTGCAGAAGCAGATAGAAAGCATCCGAGCCGAACAAAAAAAGATGCTGGCCGAAATGGACAAAAAAATCGCTACCTTGAACAATGATCTTTCCAGGAACAGTGAAAAGACCAAGGAGGCTGAAAAAAAGCAGAAGCTTGATTTCAAAATTCTTGGAGAGAAAATAACCGGCGGCCAGCAAGTAGACCCGAATATAACCAAGGAAGTGGCCGCAGTGCTGACCGCCAGGACAGAAATGGAGGGGGTGCAGGCCTTGATCGGCGGCTTGGAGAGGCAAAAGGACGGATTGCAGGTTAGTGCCTATAAAAAAATGATGGCCATTGTTATCGGCGGCATCGTGCTGGTCGTGGCGATCATCGTATTGCTGTTCATTCTGCTGGCGCCCGGGAAAAAAGAAACTTCGCTCAGCGGCCTGTTGGACCGCGAGGAAAGGGCCGCCAAAAGCATGGAGGAGCTCGCCCAACAAATGCAGAAGGGGATTGGCGGCATCAAGGCCGAATCAGAAAAGATCCAGGGGGAAAAGATCGTACTCGCCTCGGAGAGCGTTCTGGGATCGATGCTTCCGGTTGTCAGCGGCTGGCAGCCCCAGCCGCCGCGTTACAGCCAGGGCGCTTTCGGGGATCTGGAAACGGCTTCCCTGCAGACTGAATATGCCGCAACTGACGGCAGTACCGTGAGCGTCCAGGTCACCGACGCCGGAACGGCCTCGGCCCTGCTGGCGCCGCTCAAGATGATATTCGCCTTGAACATGCGCATCGACGATCAGGATGTGGTCCAGAGAGTGTCCACCTACAACGGCATCCCGATGGCGGAACGATTCAACAAAAAAGACAAGGAAGCGACCCTGGGAATCATCTACAAGGACCGCTACCTGATTGAGCTCAAAACAAAAGCGGAGAAAGGTTTGGCGCTGCTTAAGGAATTCGCAGCCAAGCTTGATCTGTCCAAACTGCAGCAGCGCTAACAGGCCGCCTGGAAAGACGGCTAACGGATCCCTGGCAGTAAGGCGATCGGGTTATTGACTTTTGCTTGCCCATGCCTTTACAATAGGAAAAACGGGAGGATATAATGGCTTTTAAAAAGATTTTTTTCATCTGGCTGGCGATCACGGTTGTGGCCGCCGCAAAATTTTATTTTTTGAAAAAAGTGTTCACGGCGCATCCGCTGTGGCCATGGGCCGTTCCCTTCCTCTATATCGGTGTTTTGATCCTTTTCGCCCTCTACGTGCTGACCGCCAAAAAAGAATAAATTAAAGCGCTTTTACCCCCCCAGGCGGCAAAACCGTCCTGCCAGCAGCTACTTCAGGGTAAAGCGCTGCAAAAAAATCAAAAATCCGGTTGACAGAAGCCTGAAACCACGTTATAAATGTGGTGATGAAAAACATAACCATTTTTATCTCATTTATGGTCGCAGCGGCACTTTATATGCTTCTGGGCAGACCAGGAGTGGACATGACCGATAAAAGACTGACTCCCGAAGAGGAACAGATCATCTTGCATAAAGGAACCGAGCTTCCCTTTTCCGGCAAATACCACGCTTTCAATGAAAAAGGGACCTACGTGTGCAAGCGCTGCGGCTCAGCCCTCTATCTTTCCTCGGCCAAGTTCGATTCCGGCTGCGGCTGGCCGAGCTTCGATGATGAACTTCCCGGAGCGGTCAAGCGCCAAGTCGACCCTGACGGCCAGCGCACCGAAATCTCATGCGCCAGCTGCGGCGCCCACCTGGGCCACGTATTTGTCGGCGAAGGCTTCACCGCCCAAAATACCCGCCACTGCGTCAATTCCATTTCCATGAACTTCGTCCCGGCCGACGAAAAAAAAACCGAGACGGCCATTTTCGCATCGGGGTATTTCTGGGGAACCCAGTACACCCTGCAGCAGGCCAAAGGGGTGCTGACCACGGCCGTGGGTTTCAGCGGCGGCCGCACGTCCCGCCCCACCTACGAAGAGGTTTCCAGCGGCGCCAGCGGTCACGCCGAGGCTGTACAAGTGGTGTATGACCCGGCCGTCATATCCTACGAGGAACTGGCCAAGCTCTTTTTCGAGACCCACGACTTTACCCAGGTCGATCGCCAGGGTCCCGACATCGGAACGCAATATCGATCGGAAATTTTTTATCAGGACGAGGGCCAGCGGCAAACCGCCGAAAAACTGACGGAGATTCTGAAAAGCAAGGGCTTCAAGGTGGCCACGCGCATCACCAGGGCCGGACCTTTCTGGCCCGCCGAAAATTATCACCAGAATTATTACCAGAAAAACGGCAGCCAGCCCTACTGCCACGTCTACCGCAAAATATTCTGACACCAGCTCAGCGGTTGAGGACGACCTTTTCGATCTGGCGGATCTGGTCGCGGTAGAGCGAGGTCACATGCGTGCCGTAATCGGCGATCAGCTGGATGATGTCGCGGGGGCTTTCCGGCCGGTCGGGGCCGTTGATGCGGTCACCGGCATCTCCCAGACCGGGCATGATATAGGCTTTCTCGTTCAGGGCCGGATCCATCCACAAGGTGTACACTTCGGCTTCCGGCACGGCCCGGACGATGCGCAGCGCCCCTTTCAGGGTGGAAACCACGTTGAAGAAACGGATGGAGCGCGGCTTGATCCCCTGGCCGCGCAGATATTGGATCACCGTCACCAGGCTGCCGCCGGTGGCGTTCATCGGATCGGCAAAGAAAAGATCGCGGCCTTGCAGCCCCTTGGTATTGAAATAGGACTTTTTCAGGTCCAGCACATAAGCCATGTCATTCTCGCTGCGGCTGTCATCGCGGCTTATTTTAAAAAGGGCGAAAGGCGGAACGATGTGCCGCAATGAATATTCCTGTATTTCCTTGGCCACGATCATCGATGGCAGCAGCGCCGCCCGCAGCATGACGCACATGACGCTGTTTTCCGTCAGGGAATCGATGTCGGGAATCTTGTGCACGGCATAGTTCACCACCGGGACGGTCACCGGTGTGCGCACAAAAATCGGATGGCGCTGGCCGCTGTGCGGGCCGGCAAAAGCCAGGTTGAAGAGTATCTCATAGGCGCGCTGGATATAATAGATGAATTCCGGGTTGCCGGTGCGCACATCGCGCAGCTTGGCCACCAGGCGTGACGCTTCGCCGTGGATGAATTCCGGAGTTTCCAGGGAATAGACATGGATGCGCCGTTCAGCGCCGACCACGCCCTGCATGATTTCGCCCAGTTCATTGAACATGGACAACAGTCGTTCCTGGGCGCTCTTGCGCTCCAGGGCTTTGTCACCGTCCAGGTTGATAAAGTCGTCCAGCGCCCGGTCGTAAAGATCCCCTACCTGGGCAATGGCTTCCTGGTCGGAGCCTGTCAGGTAACCGTCCAGATCGATGGCCTGCAAAACAACCTTATCCATGAGGCTTCCTCCTTTTCAGGGATTCATTACAAGTATACGCATTAGCGCAGGAACTGGCAAGGAAAGCGATCGGAGCAAACGTCGTCCGGCTGGTTCGGCAACGGATGCAAATTCAATCCAGGGGCAGCAGGTGCACGGACGTGGCCTTGAAGGTCAGGCACACCTCTATCCCCGGCGCCAGGTTCATTTGCGTGCAGGAGATGCGGGTGACGAACACTGTAAATAAAATTCCGCGGCAGTCGACGCTGAGCGCCATGACCGCCCCCAGGTCGGCCACGGATCGTACGGGGCCGCGGAAAGAATTGCGGGCCGACGAAGAGATCGGTTTTTCGGAAACCAGGATATCCTCGGGACGGATCACGGCCGCGGCCCGTCCAGCGCTTCGCTCGCTGACAACCTCGATATCCAAGTGGCCGCAATCCAGCAGCGTCCGCCCCTCGCGCCGAACCAGGGTCCCGGGGATAATATTTTCTGCGGCCGAGAATTCGGCGATATCCAGGGAGAGCGGCCGGCTGAGCACCTCGGCCGCCGCCCCGGCCTGCACCAGCGATCCCCCTTTTAAAAATACGATCATTGCCGCCAGAAGCCTGGCCTGGACAAGGTTGTGAGTGGCCAGAATCACGGTCTTGCCCTCGCGGGCCAGCCGGGCGATCGCCGTCTCTATGTTCTTCACGCTCAGCGGATCAAGATTGGCCGTGGGTTCATCCAGAAGATACAGGTCGGGATCCAGCAGCATCACCCGGGCCATTTGCAGGCGCTGCTTTTCACCGCCGGAAAGCAGTCTCGCCTCCTGGCCCTCCCGGCCGCTTAGACCGGTTTTCTCAAGCACCTGCCTGATTTCAGGGTTACCGATTCTAACATCCCGCACGCGCGGTCCAAACTTGAGATTGGCGGCCACGGTCCCGGCCAGCAACAGCGGCGACTGGAAGACAAAACCGCAGCGCCGGCGCAGAGACGTACATTGGCAGCGGGACATGGCGCTCCGTTTCTGGCCGTCGTAATAGATTTCTCCCTGCCCGGGTTTGTCCAGCAGGCCCAGCAGCCGCAGCAGCGTCGATTTGCCGGCCCCGTTGGGACCGAGGATCACGTTTACCGCGCCGGGCGCGAATTCCAGGTCAATGCCCCGCAGGATTGTCTTTTTCCCGGCCGTTTGCCATAAATTTTCAACACGGATTTGCATTATTTTCCCTGCAGCCCCTGCAGGGCGATATTGACCGCCAAAGCCGCCAGCAGCAGGACGATGCCCAGGGCGATGCCGAGCTCAAAATTGCCTTTCATGGTTTCCAGCGAGATCGCGGTGGTCAGAACCCGTGTCTGCCCCTTGATATTGCCCCCGACCATCAGCGTCATGCCGGTCTCACCAATGACCCGCGAAAAACCGGCGATGATCGCGGTCAGGAAAGCGAAGCGCCCCTGGCGGATGACGGCCGCCGCCAATTGACGGCGGTTGGCGCCAAGCGACAGGGCCAGATCGCGGGCGTCCCGGGCAATGCCTTTCAGCGCCGCCAGGGCCAGGGCGGTAATGAGCGGAAAAGCCAGCAGCGCCTGGGCCAGGATCATGGCCCCGGGGGTGAACAGCAGTCCCAGGGTTCCCAGGGGGCCGCGGCGGTTGACCAGGCCGTAAACCAGCAGGCCGATGAGCACGGCCGGCACCGACATGGCCGTGTTGACCAACCCGACCAGGAGGCGCTTGCCGCGGAACTCCTTCAGAGCCAGGAACAGGGAGGCCGGGACCGCCACCAGGGAGGCCAACAGCGTGGCTGCGCCCGAAACGGCCAGCGACAGGACTACGATCTGCAAAATCTCGCTGCTGGGCGGCAGCAGCAGTGCCGCCCCTTGCTTAAGCCCGTCCAGGATGTAATTCATGACAGTTTTTTTGCAGGTTGCAGGGCTGGATGCAGATCGACTTTTTCGCCAACCATGCTGAGTTCACTTCGCGTACAGGACATCGGGGAAAAAGAGCGCGCTGCCGAACTTGTCCTTGCCAAAATCCCGGATGATGGCCTGACCTTGCGGCGAACGGATGAATTCGGCGAAACGGGTGGCAAGTTTCACGTTCAGCCAAGGAAATTTCGCCGTTGAGACCACGATCACCGAATAGGGATTGAAAAGCTGCGCGTCGCCCTCGACCAGGACAGCCAGAACGTCGATCTCCTTGCGGTGGGCCAGCCAGGTGGCGCGGTCGACCAGGCAATAAGCGTTTTTTTCGTTGGCAATGCGCAGCGTTGCCTCCATGCCGCTGCCGCTCTCCATGTACCAGCGGCCGGCCGGATTGAGCCCGGCTTGCCCCCACAATTTCAATTCCTTCTTGTGGGTGCCGGAATCGTCGCCGCGGGAAACAAAAGCGACGCATGCGGCGGCAATCTTGGCCATTGCCAACGCAACCGGAAGACCGCGGCTTCTCGCCGGATCGCTCGCCGGTCCGACCAGAACGAAATCGTTGTGCATCACGTCCAGTCTTTCGGCCCCGAATCCCTCGGCCACGAATTTCTCCTCGGCTTCGCGGTCATGGACCAGCAACACATCGGCATTGCCGTCGCGGGCCAGGCGCATGGCCTGGCCGGTGCCCACGGCAATGATCTTGACCGCGCAGTCGAATTTTTTTTCAAACGGCGGCATCAGGGCGTCAAAAAGGCCCGAATCAAGGGTCGAGGTGGTCGAGGCCAGGGTTAGCGTGTCACGGCCAGGCAGGGGCGGCGAAAAAACCAGGACCTGAAAACCCAGTGCCAAAGCCAGGCAAACTTTTTTCACTTCATCTCCTTAGTGCAGCCTTCCCTGAAAAGGATTCTCGCGCCGCCAGCCGGCCTGGCTGTCGTAGTGGACAAAAAAGATCCTGATATCAGCCTGGCTTTCATGTTCCACGAAAACTATTTTGACCACAGCCTGGCTCTCGTATTTGACGTAGTGCCAGAATTCGTCGGCATCATTGGCCTGGCTTTCGTAGCGGACCAGGCGCACACACAGATCGGCTTGGCTTTCGTACTTGACCACAAAGACCTTGGCATCGGCCTGGCTTTCGTATTTCGCGACATAAACACTGCCGGCCGGCAGAACCGCAGTCGAGAGGATCACAAGCAGAAAAAGCAGCGGCCGGCGCTTGATTCGACATAGCGCCGCCAGGGGGGATTTCATTTGATGCGTACCCTTTCGCCGCCCTTGTTTTCGGTTACCTGACCGATCAGAAAAAATTCCTCATTGATTTTTTTAAGGGAAGCCTCAAGCGCGGAAAGGTTTCTGGGTTCGATGACCAGCACCATGCCGATACCCATGTTGAACACCCGGTAGCGTTCGGCTTGCGAAATATTGCCGGCCTGGACCAGGAAAGAAAAAAGCGGCGGCACGGGCCATGTTTTTTCGATCACTACCGCAGTCGATTCGGGCAAAATGCGCGGGATGTTTTCTGGCAGCCCGCCACCGGTGATATGGGCCATGCCCTTGAGCAGCTTTTTTTCAAGCAGGGCTTGGACCGGCTTCAGGTAGGAGCGGTGCACGCGCAGCAATTCCTCGCCTATGGGCGCGGCCAGCTCACTTACCGTGCTGCTGGTTTTCATATGAAGTTTTTCAAAAACGATATGGCGGGCCAGCGAGTAGCCATTTGTGTGCAGCCCGGTCGAGGGCAGGCCGACGAGCAGATCGCCTTTGCAGATGGTCTTGCCGTCCACCACGCTTTCCCGGCCGACAATACCGACGATGAAGCCGGCGATATCGTATTCGCCCTCCTGGTAAAACCCCGGCATTTCCGCCGTTTCACCACCGAGCAGGACCATTTCGTTTTCCAGGCAGCCATCCAGCACGCCGGAGATGACCTCGCTGACGATTCCGGGCTCGACCCGCCCCGACGCCAGGTAATCCAGGAAAAACAGGGGCCGGGCCCCGGAAACCAGAATGTCGTTGACGCAGTGGTTGACCAGGTCGCAGCCGATCGTGTTGTGTATCCCGGTCAGGAAAGCGATCTTCAATTTGGTGCCCACGCCGTCAGCCGAAGAGACCAGGATCGGATTCTTGATGCCACCTTTCAAAGGGAAAAAACCGCCGAACTTGCCGATCTCCTGCACACCCAGGCGCTTGACCATGGATTTGATCCGATCGACCGCTTCATTGCCGCGATCGATGCTGACCCCGGCCTGCTCATAAGCACTTTTTTTCATTCACGTCTCCTCCCGGTTTGGCGGGCAAGCGAATTTTACCACAAAAAAGCCAGGGCCTCCAGCGCTGCATGGGTAACTATTGCATAATCATTGCCTTCACTTTACAATGATTTTTGGCCGGGGGATTGCCCCCCAATGAGGGAACATGAAACACCATCCGCCTGTTTTTGCGACTGCGCGACCTTGACCGCAACTTGACGATAAAAGAGAAAATCATCCGGGGCGGCTCGGGTTTTTTGCAAATGGTCCGCGTCGGCTTGTTTCTGCCCCGCTGCCGCAACTGCGGATTGGACCTGGTCCTGAGCGAAGAAATGGTGATTTGCCGGAACTGCCGGGAGAAAATTGTGCCGACCGCGGAGAACCAGTGCCGGATTTGCGGCAAATTCGTTACTCAAGGAATTGAAAGCTGCGGCGTCTGCCTGCTGCGGCCTCCCCCCTACTTCCGCCACCTATCCTATGCCGCCTATGAAGGAACCCTGCGCGAGATCATCATCCTTTACAAATACGGGGAAGTGGAGCCGCTGAAAAATTTTCTGTCCGGTCTTTATCTGGACATCATCATGAGAAATCATTTCCCGGCCTTCGACGCCGTGGTCCCGGTTCCGGCCGACCTCCGAAGGAAACACGGCTTCCAGCCGGTCAGCTCCATGGGTCGGATCCTGGCCAGCCGCTTGGGGATTGAATTCATGCCCCGGTTGCTGCTGAAGAAAAAATGCACCCCGCCCCAGGTCGGCTTGTCGCAGGCGCAAAGAAAAACCAACCTGGACGGTGCCTTCAGTCTGGCTGCCGGTAAAAAACCATCCGGCCTGCACATCCTGCTCATCGACGACGTGACCACCACCGGCACCACCATAAAAAAATGCGCCTTCGTGTTGAAAAAAGGCGGCGCCCGGGTGACGGCGCTCACCTTGGCCCAATCTTGTTTTTAAAAAAAATTTTTTTTTATTGCTATTTATAACCATATCCGTTATATTAGTCAACGGAGGAAAAAAACATGATTAAAAAACAACAAAAATGGATCGCATTATTGGTGACCTTGACATTCATGTGGTTATTGCAGGTTTCTACCATGCCCGTGGCCGCCGCCAATACGACGGAACAGATCGCTTCGGCGAATGCCGAACAGGCGCCCAGTTTCATTGAGGAAGAGGGAGACAGCTCATACCAGCCAAAGAAAAAAAGCATCCTGCCCGTCATCCTCATCGGCGTGGGCTTGGCCGCCGTGGCCGCCGTCCTGTTCCTGGTGGTCCTGAAGACCAAGTATGATATCACCGGTGTTTGGACCGTCTCAGTGCAATGGACGACGATTTCAGGAACGTTCGACTGCACTTTCACCGGCGACAAAAAAAGCGGCACAACGAAAGCCTCTACCACTAGCGGCACATACAGCGTCAGTGGCAAGAACGCAACCTTCACTTTAGGCAGTGCCACATATAAGGGCATATTCGACAGCAAAACCACAATGAGCGGCACAATGAGCAACACTACGGGGAACAGCGGCACCTTCACCGCCGTCAAGAATCCCAGCAGCACCACAGGCCTGATCAACAACAACGATTTGGTAACCGGAGAAAAATCGAAAAAGTAGAATTGAATCGGCTTTTTCCAAAGACTCAAGCGCCACCCGCAACAGTATTGCGGCTGACGCACCGCTTCCGGGGGTCCAAGGTCGGTTGTGGGTTTGCTTTCCCATCCTGAAAAATAGCCCTTGAGCGATATTTTCTCAGTAGGCATTGCAAAATGAAAGAGGACGGCGCCGCATCCGGCGCCGCCCTCTTCCCAACATCACCTGTAATGAGAGCTTCCTGCCCAGTGCCCTCAACGGCGTGGAAATGGCCGGAAGAGCGGTTTATCCGTTGCAGTTGACTTTGTTTTTTATTTCTTGTATATGGGTGCATAGGAGGCATCAGCAACATGAAAAAACACCAAAGAATGATCGCATTGTTCGTCGTTTTCGCCTTCCTTTCCTTGCTGCAGATCTCATCCATGCCGCTGCGGGGGGAGCAATCCTCGAACCAGGTAGGGGCCGCAATAGAAAGTCCCGACCAGGTGCCGAGTTTTATTGAGGAAGAGGGAGACAGCTCATACCAGCCAAAGAAAAAAAGCATCCTGCCTATCATCCTCGGCGTGGTGGCCGTGGGGGCCCTGGCCGCGGTCCTGGTCCTGGTGGTCTTCAAGACCAAGTATGACATCGTCGGGACATGGGATTTCAATTTTACCTCTGCCTCTCCGGCACATACCTGGACCTGGAGCCTGTTATTCCAGGGCGATAAAAAAAGCGGAACTTTTGTCGATGAATTTAACGATAAGGGAACCTACAAGGTCGACAACAAAGACGTTACCATTGAATACGACGAATGGGAGATAAAAATAACGGGAAAATTCGACGACAAAGACAAAATGAGCGGCAGTGCCACGTTCAGCGATTTGACCATCGGCGGCAAGGATATCACCAGCGCCACCTGGATCGCCACCAGACAAGCTTCCGGCACTGCTTCCCTGCCCAAAACGTCTGTTATCAAGCCAACGTCCAGTAAAAAAGCCAAAAAACACGGTTTTTAAACAAGATCCAGCACATTGCTCATAAGTGGACAAGGCAGACGGCGTATTCTCCCTCTCCAAGATGCAAAAAGCGATCAATATTTTTCCCCGGCCGGGGAAACATAGATCACTTCCCTTTCCAGGACCACGCCGGTACGCGCGGCCACGGCGGATTGAATTTCTTTTTCCAGGCGCTGCAGATCCTCGAAAGAAGCGTTGCCGCGGTTAAGTAAAAAATTGCCGTGTTCGGCAGCCACGGACAGGCCGCCGACGGTCATGTTTTTCAAGCCGCACGCCTCGATAATTTTCCCGGCCGAACCCTTTACACCCCGCAGCAGCGGGTTTTTAAAAAAGCAGCCTGCCGAAGCCTGGCGGTAGGAAGGGTGGTGCGCCAGCCGGTATTCAAGATTATCCCTGATTTTTTTTGAAATCACGACCGCATCCCCGGGGTTGAATTTCAGGCGCAGCGACAGCAAAATATCCCTACCGAACTTGAAACGCGAATCGCGGTAAGCGAAGCCGAAATATCCGGAGTCGACCGTACGCGCCATCCCCTGGGCGTCGATGATATCGGCTCCGATAAGCACGTCGGCCATAGAACAACCAAAGGCACCGGCATTGACCGCGGCGGCGCCGCCAAGCGTGCCGGGGATGCCGGAAAGGAACTCCAACCCCCCCGCCCCCTTGGCTGCACACCAGGAAAGGAATTGCTGGTTGCGGACACCGCTTTCCACCGCCAACGACCGGTCGTCCAATAGCTGAATCGGAACTGTGGGCCCGGATGCAGCCGCCGGCGCCATCAGCACCACCACTCTGGTCAGGCCGTCGAAAAAGGCGATATTGGATCCGCCGCCGATAACCAGGTAGGGCAGCTTGCCGGCAATGATTTTTTTCATGACCGCAGCCAATTGCGCCGCTGAATGGCAGGTAACCAGAA
This sequence comes from Patescibacteria group bacterium, assembly GCA_035528155.1. GTDB lineage: Bacteria > Acidobacteriota > Aminicenantia > UBA2199 > UBA2199 > UBA2199. The sequence goes on from DATKZA010000001.1 coordinate 17,669, forward strand.
GGCTGACCGTACCACCGATCTTGAAATAAAGATGCGGCCCGATGGCGACGTTCTCGCTGAAGGTGATCTGCTGCTGCCGAAGCCAGGCGACCAGGGGGGCAAACATCCTATTCTTTTTTCACACGCATGCTCAGGATCTTATCGCCCTGGCGGATCTTGTCCAGCACTTCGGCGCCGCGGATCACCTGGCCGAAAAGAGTGTATTTGCCGTCCAGGTGCGGTTGATCCGTTATGCAAATGAAAAACTGGCTGTCATTGGAATGGATGTCGTCGTCCCGGGCCATGCCCACCGAACCGCGAATGTAATGAAGGTGAGAAAATTCGGCGGCAATGGTCCGGCCCGAACCGCCCTCGCCGGTCCCGGTCGGATCTCCGGCCTGCACGACAAAATCGGCCACCACGCGATGAAAGACGATCCCGTCAAAAAAACCGCTGTCGGCGAGTTCACTTATCCGGGCCACGGTCCGCGGCGCAACACCGGGATACATCTGGAAGGCCAAAGTGCCTTTTTCGGTCTCCAGGATGCATGTTTTATTTTCCTGGGCCGGAACGGCAATCACCAGCAGGACGGCACCGAGCCAAAAGATCCATTTCTTTTTCATCGCACCTCCACTCTGTCTTGTTAAAAATGCAGATAGAATCCTGAGACTGCTTTCTGCGGATCCAAGACCTGAAAAGGCACTTCCACATCCGCCTGACGGTTCAAGCCATTGGCCATCACCTTTATTGTGTATTTTCCTGGGTGGACCGGTATCCAGACCAGTTGAATCCGTTCGGCCGTTTCCGCACTTTTGTTCAAAATCACCCGCCCCTCCTGGTCGCTGATCAAGAAGTCAAAAGAAGGCTTGAGTAAATTGTGTGATTGAATGGAAAAGCGGATCGATTGGCCCGTCCATTTGACATTGGCCGGATCCAGCTCCACGTCAATTCCATAGCGGTTGCCGACACACTGCAACTTATAGGTTGCCCCTTCTTGCAGCATGAAATACAGATCATGGCCAAAAACCAGCGGTTTGCTGACCGGAAGCCCCTGGCTTTTGAATACGGCCACCTGTTTTTGGCCCAGGTTGATGAATTCGATATCGCGATTCAGCAAGACGGCGACCAAGTTGTCGTTCATGGACAGCAAGTCAAAACGCATGGTGGATTGCAGCGCCAGCCACCAGCGCACGGTGCCGCGTGCATTTACCTGCAGGATATTGTTGTCCGACGGATTAATTACGATGGAGCCGGCAAAAGCGAACGGCTGGCGTTCCAGTGGTTGCCCCAATTTCAATTTCCAAACCAGCCGGTTCTTCGACAGAGAAAACTTCACCAGATGACGCTTGGCATCTCCATAATAAATATGTTTACCATCGCAGAAAAACGCGGAAACGGCGGGCCGTGGCAACAACACCGCCTGAAATTTTCCGCTCGCCTTCCAAAAAGTGAACAAATGCTCCCGGCCGAGTATCAAAATGCGGTCCGGGGAAAAATGGCAACTGAAAATTTTTTCAGCCGGCTCTGGCATGCGGAAAATACCGGAGGGCTTTTCCCATAAATGGATGGCCAGATGCTCGCCATCCAAATACACCAAGCTGTCGCGGTCCACGGCCAGGATTTGCCCCACGCGCATGTTGCGCGATTCAAACTTCACTTTGAGTTCAGCCAGGTCATACACCAGCAGGTGGTCGGAGGCCTTGTCTTTAAGAACCAGGAAATCGCCCTGGTGGAAAGGGGGAACCGTTATCGGGAACGACAGTTCGAAAACTACGGCCGTGGTTTTTTTTTCAGCATCCCAAGTGACAATCTTGCCTGCCGCATCCACCCAGCCGACACCCCCGGCGCAGGGGAAAAGGATGTCTCCGGCCAGACGGCCTGACCAAGTGCAAACCTCCTTCTGGACCAGCGGCGGGCTGATTTCGGGGATCAGGGCAGGACGGGAACCCCGACAGCTGCAGAAAATAAACAAGCCGCTCACAAGAAAAAGTACTTTGGTCTTCATGATATTGAAAAATTATAGGGAAAATATCTCCGGCCGTCAAGGGCGGGCAGAACGGCGGAATTCCTGGCTTGCCAGGGGGGAAGCGGGTCGTCCTTCAGGCCGGTCCCTTCAACGGTAAAACACCCGGAACAAAACCAGGGTAATGGCTGAGCCCAGCAGGGCACCGAAAAAGACATCGCAAAAAGTGTGGATCTTCAGGCGCAGCCCGTTGCCAGCCACCAGCAGCGCGGCCAAAAAACCAAAACCGATGAACCAGGGATTGGCGGTAACGTGGACCAGCGAAATCCATAGCGAAAAAGCCGAGGCGCTGTGGCCGCTGGGAAAACCGCCGCGCAGGCGAAAGCCGCTGCCGGAATGGGCTTTGATCAGAATGACCACCAGCATGATCATGATCAGGGCCAGAACAGCTATATTTCCGGCCACATGGCGGGGGATGCTGTATTGTCCCATCCAGATCCCGGCGATGTGGGGTCCCAGAATGAGAAAAGCGATGACCAGGGAACCAATGGCGCTGATCAGCACCGCCCCGGCTGCAATGTCCTTGGCCGTCCGCGCCAGTTCACTGGATTCCCGGGTGGTCAGATCGACCGCGGCTTCCAGCGCCGAATTGAACATCTCGGCCACGATCACCAGCAGGGTGATCAGGGCGATCACAGCGAATTCGTTTTTGTTCAATCCCAAGACAAAACAGAAGAGCAGGACGGAAAAGGCGGCCAGCAGGTGAAATTTCAAATGGGGCTGGGTCTTGGCAGCCTGCAGGATGCCGTCCATGGCATTGTCGGCGGCTTCGAACCAGCGGCTAAAAATGCTGATGAAGGGCAACTGCAATAATTTTTTCATCCCTGCCTCCCATTCTTGTCAGGGTCAAGGGCATTGTAACACAAAATCGCCTGACGGGCACGACGAATTGCCGGATTGACTTTCGACCCGCTTGCTTTTATCATGCACTTTGACAATTTGAGGTGACCATGAAAAAAATTCTCCCGGTTCTGGCAATTATTCTGGTCCTGCTATCCAGCCTACCGTTTCCCGACCATGCCTGCACCACGGCCGTCATCAGCCCCGGCGCTTCCAGTTCGGACCGGCCTCTGCTCTGGAAAAACCGCGACACCGATTTCCTGAACAACAAGGTCATCTTCGTCAGCGAAAGTCCCTTTTCCTACCTGGCCCTGGTCAATGCTGAAGACCGTTCCGGCCGCTGGGCCTACGCCGGTTTGAATTCAGAGGGATTCGCCATTTTCAACTCCGTGGCCTACAACCTGCCCGAAAGCAGCGGAGAGATGAAGGATATGGAAGGGACCATCATGGCCGACGCCCTGCGCAAATGCTCGAGCGTGGCCGATTTCGAAAAATACATTCAGGAAAACCTTGGCCCCAGCCTGGGCAGCCTGGCCAACTTCGGAGTGTTGGACGCGCAAGGGGATGCAGCTTTGTTCGAGGTATCCAACCGCGCCTTTAAAAAATACACGGCAGCCGATTTTCCGGAAAAATATATCATTAACACCAACTTCGCCCGCAGCGGTGAAGCGGAAACCGGAGCCGGCTATCTCCGTTTCGAAAGGGCGAGTCAGCTGTTCGGCCAGATCCCTCCCGGGCAGATCTCGCCGTACCTGATCCTGGGCCGGATCAGCCGCGATACCGGGCATGCATTGGTGCAACAACCGGTATACTCGCAGTTCAAAGCTTTTTCCGCCAAGAAACCATTCTGGATCGCCACCCGCGACACCATCGACCGCGAATCCACTTCGGCCGCCGTGGTCGTCTGCGGCCGGAAACCCGGTCAAAAAAATTCCCTGGCCACCCTCTGGGTCATGCTGGGTGAACCCCTGTTCACCATAGCCATTCCCATATGGGTGGAAGCGGGCGCGTCAGCCCTCCCACTGGCTCAGGGCGACAAGGCAGCCCTGTACCTGGAGTCGAAACGCCTGAAAAAAATAGCCCGTCCCCATCCTGAAAGTGACCGCCGTGAATACCTCGAGGCCACACGGCTGGACAATCGTGAGAGCACAGGCTTCTTGCCGGGCCTGCTGGAAACCGAAAAGGAAATATTCGCTTCTACCGAGGAATTTTTAAAATTTCCGCACACTCCGGCCGAACTGGCCTCCTTTCAAGAGCAAATGGCTGAAAAAGCCCTGACCGCGTTGCGGGCAGTTCACTGAGGCGGCGGCTTTCTTTTTCGGCGGCGGCGGTGACGTTTGGTCCCAAAGAGCGGACGCGCGGGAAATGCCTGACGGAAAAGGTTTTCAAAGGACTCCCCCTCTTCGGGGGTGCGGTTCTGTTCGATCAGGAAGCACAGCCGGGAAGCCAGAGCGAACTGCAGCCGGCCGCGCAGGGACCAGCGCATGTTCCCGGTATGCAAAGCCCGGATCATTCTAGCGATCAGAGCCACGACATCTATGACCTGGGCGCGCAGGCCTTTGGGCAGGGCCACTGCCATCTCGGCATTCATGAACGCCTTTTTCAGGACCGTGTAAGGATCAGGCGGCGCGCCGATCAGCAGTGATTCGGCCCAGGGCCAAAAAAGGAGCGCTGCCATTTCCGTCAGGCCCAGATCATGACGCAGTGATTTTTCATGATCGGAAATATCCAAAAGCGAGCATACCTTGTTAAACAATAAAGGATCGGTTTCGAACGCTTCGCCGATGCAGCCGAGAAGGGGGCGCAGGATCCCATGATCTCGCAAACCGCTGATAACGTGCCGTGTCTGCGGGCCCAGCAGATCCTTGGAGAACTCCTCATACAGGCGGGCCGGGGAACAACCGGAAAGCAGATGCCGCTGGGCGCTGATCTCGCGCCCGAGGTCATCATCAATGGCAAACCCTAGGCGGGCCGCGTAGCGGATTACCCGCCAGATGCGCACGGGATCTTCGCGGAAACGTTCCCCGGCAACGCCGATGACGCGGATGCGGCGCGAGCGCAGGTCAGCCAAACCTCCGATATGATCGATAAGCGTTGCCGAAACCGGGTCGTAAAACAGTGCGTTGACGGTGATATCGCGGCGCCAGGCATCCTGGGCGGGGGTACCGAAAGCGTATTGGGGAGCAGTGCCGGCCGTCAACAGACCCAAAGCATCGGGACCAGGGTCCCTGCGGAATGTCGCCACTTCGATGATCTTGCCGCAGTGAAAATGGATATGGGCCAAGCGGAAACGCCTCCCGATAATGAAGGCGTTGGTAAAATACTTCTTGACCTGTGCCGGGCGGGCGTCGGTGGCGATGTCGAAATCCTTGGGCTCTTTTCCCAGCAACATGTCGCGCACCGCGCCACCGGTCAGATAGGCGGTGAAACCCAGGCGGTTGAGTCGGAAAAGGATCTTGAGGGCGTCCGGATCGATATTCCGTCGCGAGATCGTGTGCTCGGACCTGCTCAGGACGACCGCTTCAGCCGGCTCCACCGGAGTGGTGTTTTTTTCAGCCATGGCCCGCGGCTAAAAAACGATGAGGCTGGCGTAACCGACCACTTCGTCCATTTCTCCCGTCACTGCCCCGGAATGGGTATAGCAGACCAGCTCGGCCCGGGAGGCTCCGGCTGTGCGGGCGGCGCTGAGCATGATCACCGCCGGCGCCACTCCGCACATGGAGATGCGGTTGTCCGAGACGGTGTGGTACAATCCTTCGGCGTCGAGTTGCAGTACCTTTTCGATGGCTTTAAAATCAAGCTCCCGGGCTCTGGCCGCCGTAATATAATGGCTCATGTCGCTGGAAGCGACAATCATCAGGTTGCGGTTTTCTTTTAAAAAAACGGCGATTTCCTTACCTGCCGCCAGCAAGTCCTCAAGCCGGCAGGCGCTGACAACGATGGGCAGGATGCGCGATCCGGGGCTGGCATAATGGATGAACGGCACCTGCACCTCCAGTGAGTGTTCCAGGCGGCCAGCTTCACTGTCCAGCTGGAACAAGCCGGAAACGCCCAGCAGGCGCGAGCGCAGTTCGGAATTGACCTCAACATTGCCCAGGGGTGTTTCCCAGTAATCATTGCCGTCCAACGCCAGGCCCGGCCCAACGCCGCGGTGGTTGACACCCAGGATGATGACGGTTTCGGTCAATTCCACGCGGCCGTAGCCCTGGCCGGCGCAAGCGCCCGAGTACATATAACCGGCATGCGGGGCAAGCAGTCCCAGGACTTTCTGCCGGTTTTCAGCAGGCCGGACCATTTGCTGCAATTCAGTTTCCAGGATTTTTTTATCGGACGGATAAAATTTTCCAACTCCAGCCCAGGCGGTCTTGCGAAACATCATGCCATCCTCCTGCCTTTATTCAACAATGATCTGCCGGTTCTGCACCACGAGCTTCCCTGCCTTGAAAACGGTATGCACCGGATTGATGCCCAGGTGGTAGGCCAGATACTGGTAATCGGGGATATCCAGAAGCAGCAGGTCCAATTTCTTGCCCAGGGCCAGTGAACCGACCTGATGCTGCCGGTCGATGGCGTAGGCCGCGTTGATCGTGACCGCGTTCAAGGCCTGTTCAATGGTCAATCCCATTTGGAAAACCGCCAAATGGAAAATCAACAGTTGCGAGGAGATCATAGAGCTCCCGGGGTTGAAATCTGTTCCCAGGGCCACGATGCCATCCGCAGCCAGAATTTTCTGGGCCGGCGCATAGCGTCCGAGTTTGAGAAAAAAGGAGACACCGGGCAGCAGCACGCAGGACGTCTTGGAAGCGGCAATTTTTGCGATTTCCTCATCGCTGATGGCGATCAGATGCGCGGCGGAAATGGCACTGAGCCGGGCGGCCAATTCGGCGGCGCCGTTGGAAGTGAATTCGTCGGCATGCATTTTGATCTTGAAGCCCCGGGCTGCGGACTGGGTCAGGTAATATTCCGCTTCGGCATAAGAAAAATAACCGTCTTCGCAAAAAATATCCACGAAGTCGGCCAACTGTTTTTCCTGCACCTTGGGCAGGATATCCCCAAGCAGGTGATCGAGAAAATCCCTGCTTTTCCCCCGGAAAGCATCCGGGATCTCATGGGCGCCCATGAAGGTGGGAACAATGGTCACGGGGTGCTGTTCGGCAACGGTTCGCAACGCCTGCAATTGCTTCAATTCGGTTTCCTGGTCCAGGCCGTAACCGCTTTTGGCTTCCAGGGTCGTCGTGCCGCAGAGCAGCATCTGGTCGAGCCGTTTCCGGCAAACGGCAACCAGGTCTTGAAGGCTGATGGCCCTGGTTTTGCTAACCGTACCCTTGATGCCGCCGCCGCGGTTGGCGATCTCCTGGTAGCTGACACCCTGCAGCTTCAGGCTGAACTCATCCTGGCGCGTACCGGCGAAAGGAAGATGGGTGTGGGGGTCCACCAGCCCCGGCAATGCCACGCAGGCGCCGGCATCCAATTCCAGACCTCCTGGTTCCAGCTGGCAGTGACTGCGAAAATCGGTTTCGCAACCGATGAAGTTGATCATGCCATGTCGGGCCCCGATGCAAACATTTTCCTGAATGCGCAGGGAGCCGGACTCCTTGCCGCGCACCACGCGGTCGGAGCCGGGATTGACTAGTTGACTGATGTTGCGGATGACTACATCGACGGCGGTCATGATTCTTTTCCCTGAGTAAAATTGCCTGAATTCATGAAACCATTGTAAGGGATATTTTGTCGGATTTCAACAAACGAATCATTGAATTCAATTGTCAGCAATCTCCGCTATTTGACATTTTTTTCAATTGCCGCAAAAAAAAAAAAATAAGTTGACAAATCCGTATTACTGTATTATCATTGTGATACAGTGAAAAACTTACTTTTATTTGAAATGACTGTTGATTTTGCTTCGCCGCTGCCGGTATATGAGCAGATCAAAAAAAACATCAAGCAGGCCATCGCCCGCAATGTCATCCTGGAAAATCAGGCCTTGCCGTCCATTCGCGATCTGGCCCAGTTTCTCAAGATCAACCCAAATACCGTGGCCAGGGCCTACCGCGACCTCTCCCAGGAAAAGATCATCAACGGTCGGGCCGGAGTGGGCTTCTGGGTCGAAAAGAGCGAACAGCTCGATTTAAAGAAAACCGACATGTTGCGTGAAGAGTTTTTCAAATTCACGGAAAAAGCGATTGAATTGGGGTTCTCGCGCCGGCAAATCAAGGACTTGCTCGACAGCTTTTTTCCGAAGGAGGATGCAAAATGATGCAAGCCCAAATTTCAGGTGATTTTGTCCGGACAGCCAACGTCCGCGTGCGTTTCGACAGAACCTTGGCTGCCGAGATCCCGGATCTGGCGATCGAAAACGGAAAAAGAACTCTGCCGGCTTTCAAGGACAAGATATTCTACCTTTGTTTGGGATTCATGGGCAATGCCGCCGATGCCCGCGACCTGACCCAGGACACTTTTGCCAAAGCACTGATCCATTATGACCATGACAATCCCGAATATGTACAGGCCTGGCTGATGCGCATCGCCCGCAACATCTGCCTGGACCAACTGCGGCGCAGGAAAGTTCGCGGTCCTCAACAACCCGTTTCCGAGTTCACCGCCATTGACTGGAGGACACCGGAATTCAATGCCGGCACGGAAGAGGAGATACGCATCGTCAGGAAGGCGGTCGCCGGCTTGCCGCGCCGCCTGCGCGAGGTGCTGGTCATGCGCGAATATGGGGAGCTTTCCTACCAGGAAATCGGCCGCACACTTCACATCAGTACCGCCACGGTGACGTCACGCTTGAACCGGGCCCGCCAGGCCGTACTCCGTTTTTACCAGGAGGAAAACAAAATGACAGAAGCCAGAACCCGGAGTGACCATGATCGCCATTGAGAAGCTCAGTGTCCGTTTCGGCAAGGTCCGGGCGGTCGACGACCTGAGCCTGGCCATTGATAAGGGTGAAAGCATCCTGCTGGCCGGAGCCAACGGTGCGGGAAAAACGACCTTGCTCAGGACCCTGGCAGGTGTACTGCGCGCCCGGCCGGGTTCCATCCGTTACGACGGCCGCAAGGCGGACCATCGCACCCGTAAAAAGATCGCCTATATCCCGGCTTCCATCAGCCTGTACGACGGCATGACCGTGAAGGAAGCGGCGCGAATGCACGCCCATTTCTATGGTCGATCCGCAGCCTGGACCATCAACGGACCGACGTTCCTCCCGGGTCAAAAAATCGCCTCGATGTCCAAGGGAGAAAAAACCATCTTCTTTCTTTCGCTGGCCCTGGGCGCTGTTCCTGAATACCTTTTCGTCGACGACGTGGTCCACTTTCTCGACCCCCATCTGCGGGAAGTTTTTCTAACCTCCATCCTGAGACTCATTGAGGAAAAACAGCTCACCGTGATCATGGCCTCGCAATCGGCTTTTGAAATCGAGGGCATTCCCGAACGGGTCATGGTCATGGAAAAGGGTAAGGTCATCCTCGATGAAAACGTGGACATGCTGAAGCAAAAGTTCGTCAAATTCTACGGAGAAAGCATTCCCGGCGATATCCCGGTCGTATTTTCCAGGCAATGGCAAAACGCCAAGGAAATGTATGTGTACCCCTACCAGCCGGAGCTCCACCGCCTTGACAGCGTCGAGCACTTGAGCCTGACGGAAATTTTAAGGGCCTTCATAGGAGGCGAATATGCTCGCCACTGAAACCAAGCGCATTTTCAAGGACGGCGTGATCATTTTCATGGTTTTGGCCGCTATTTTTGCAGGCATCGTCGCCAGCGATCAAGATGTCTATCTGGCCCCGGCCCTGGAAATTTTCCTGCTGCTTTACGCCTCCTTCACGGGCTGGTCGATGTTCGAAAGGGAGCGGCAGGAAAACGCCGGCGAATACATGCTGTCGCTGCCGTTGTCCCGCAGCCGCCTGCTGCTGCTGAAATTCCTGCCGCGCCTGCTGAGTGTGTCACTGACTTTTTTGATCTACCTGCGCCTGCACCAGTCCTGGCAACTTCCATCCTTCCTTTCCCCATTCGATTTTTCCCTTTTATACGCCGGATTTTTTCTGCTTTCGATCGCCTTTTCCATAAGCTTCAAGAACTTCATCAGCGCTTTCTTCATCACCTGCCTGCTGTCGATCGGCCAGATCCTCCTGATCAAACTCCTGGACAACAGCCGGGAGATCGGCCAGATCATCTTGCAGGCCAACTTGACCGTTTTGGTCTTCCCCCTCTTTTTCTTTTTTCTTTTTCAGCGCTATGACATCAAGCCGGTCTCAACCTTCAACAAAAAATTCTTTCCCGGCCTGTTGGCCGCGACCGGCCTGATCGCCGGCTTCATTTTTTACCAGGCTCCGGCCAACTGGAAGAATCTTACCCTCACCCCAACGGGACTGATCCTTAAAAATTCCTGCGTCCGCAGCGAAATCACCCTGGAGCGGGGACGGAAACGTATTCCGGGCTGCCTGACCATGCTGCGGGAAAGCGAGGACGGAAACACCCTGTATTGCATGACGCGAAAACTGGACGTCAATAGCCGCTGCATCGAAACGAGCATTGTCGCACTCGACCTGAAAACAGGCGATTTGCAAACTCTTTACCGGATCCCGCCGGGCTGGACCATTTACGAAGGACATTACGGAGAATTCGGCAGCATTCGCAACGGTACATATTCCCTTTTCCTGCAAAAACCGAAGTCAAAAAAAGCCATGATTCTCGAGATTGACGCCGGGAAAGTCAAGACATTTCCGATCAGGGGCGATTTTTACGATTCGCGGATCAGCTATGTTTTGCATTTGGCCGGCGAACCCCGTCAACTTGTCATTTTTAGCGAGCCGCGCCTTTACCGCCTGCATGTTTCCGGCCAGGTGGAAGAGCTCGCCAAGACAAATTCTCTGGACGTCTGGCAAGACAAAATTCTCCTGTTCGAATCCTCGGGTGTGAATCTCTACCGCGTCGGGGAACAACTGATCCCGCTGCTGCAAAGGAAGGGGAACTACAAAAAAAGCCCGCGCCGGCTCGGCGGCTACGAATCCCCTGGCGTGATTTATCGTACGGACCGCAGCTACTTCTGGCTGGACATGAAACAGCAGAAAGAGGAAAAATTGGAACTGAAATCTCCGCCATACACCTACCAGCAGAGCGGGGATCATTTCTACGTGGTCTTTGTCAACGGCACCGTTTTCACCATCAGGGATATGCGGACCGGAAAGCAGAACGAGATGGTATGGGATCCCGGTTTCAAGCCTGCCGCCATCCGCATCTCTCCTTTCGGGATGCTGGTCTTCAGGGATCAAAAATACAAGGTATATCCATTTAAAAATTAAATAAATCACATTTTAGAAAAGGAGGCCGAAATTGAACGGAACAGGTGCAGGCAAAAATAGCGCGGCTGCCGATAATGAAAAGACGTTGGCATTGGCAAAGCATCAGGTGATTTTTAAGATGTCCCGGAAAGCAATGTCATAGCCGAATCAGAGTAAAGAAATAAAATTGAAAATTAAATATTTTTTAAAAAAGGAGAAAGAAATGAAAAGTGTTAAAGCGTTTTTGTTTGTCTTGCTGCTCATGCTGGCCTCGTGGGCCTGGTCGGCGGAAATCCACGATGCCGCGCTCAACGGCGACCTGGCCAAGGTCAAGGAACTGCTGGCCAAGAACCCGGCGCTGCTTACGGCCGGAAATGACCTCGGCCGCACACCGCTGCATTTGGCCGCGCACCGCGGCCACGTAAAGCTGGCCGCCTGGCTGATCCAGCAGGGAGCCGACGTCAACGGCAGGGACAGCAGCTACCAGCTGGCCCCGCTGCACCTGGCTGCCTGGGGCGGCGATTTGGAAACCGTCCGCCTGCTGCTCAAGAAAGGCGCCGATCTGCAGGCCCGGGAAAAAGACAACGAAAACGCCCTTTACTACGCCGCGCTGAGCCCCAACCTGGAACTGGTCAAGTTCCTGGTGGCCAAGGGCCTGAAAGTCAGGGACACAGAAAGCTCGGCCGGCAACACGCCCCTTTCCATCGCCTTGCAACGGGGCAACCTGGCCATAGCCGAATATTTCCTGGCTGCGGGCGCCGACGCGCTGTGCAAGGACCGGGAGGGCAGCACCACCCTGCACATGGCCTGCATGCGGGGCAAACAAGCCCTGATTGAGCTCTTGCTCAGGAAGGGGGTCGCAATTGACGCCCGCGACAATGCAGGCTGGACACCGCTGCTGCTGGCCACGATATTCGGCAACCGCGAGGCGGTCAAAGTTCTCCTGGCGCACGGAGCCGATTCCAACACCCGCAATCAAAACGGTCTTTTCCCGCTGCTCCAGGCCGCAAAAGACGGCGCCAGGGAGATCGCCTTGCTGCTGCTGGCTGCCGGGGCCAGGGCCGGGGATAGCATGGGTGATACCGGAATCGGCGCACTGCACATGGCCTGTGCCCTGGGCTACGGCGATATCGTCAAGGCCCTGCTGGACAAGGGGGCCGATGCCAACGCCAAAAGCAAGTGGGGCCATTCCCCTCATGGACTGGCCTACCGCTACGGCCACAAGAATATCGCCGAACTTTTGCTGAGCCGGGGCGCCACTGCAGAAAAGAGTTTGCCAGAGCCGGCCGGGCCCGAATGGCTGAAAAAGCAGTTGTCCGAAGGCGAAGCCCTGGTCTGGTACACGGACCATTCGGGTTGGGCGGTCAAAACTGCCAAGCATTTGCTGGTCTTCGACTACTTCAAACCCGGCCCCGCGCCCGACCAGGCCGGGTTGGCCAACGGCACCCTCGTGCCTGCCGAGCTCAAGGAACAGGCAATGACCGTGTTCATCTCCCACGGCCACAACGACCACTACACACCGGCCTTGTTCGACTGGAAAAAAGAAATCAAAAACATCACTTACATCACCGGCTTCAAACTCGAAGGCAAAGAAGGTTATCAAATCCTTAGCGCCCATGAAAAACATGCCATGAACGGCATGGAGATCATCCCCATCGAATCCAACGACAGCGGCCAGGGTTATTTCATCAAGGTAGACGGGGTTTCCATTTTCCATCCCGGCGACCATGCCAACCGCCAGCGCGACTTCTCCGGTCCCTTCAAAAAGGAGATCGACTTCCTGGCCGACCAGAGCCTCAAGGCCGACATCCTGTTCGCGCCGGTCAGCGGCTGCGGTTTCGGCGACATCGTTGCTGTAAAAAAAGGCGACTATTACACCATGGATCGCCTGGCGGCCCGCCATGTGTTTCCCATGCATGCCGCCGGCAACCCGCTCCAATACCAGCTGTTCGCCAAGGAGGCCAAGGGCAGGGGCTATGAAAACGCGTTCCACTGCGCCGAATTCCCCGGCGATTGCTTTGCAGTAAAGCCTATTGGAAGATAGGAGAATATTATGTTAAATAAAATTATTTTTATTTTATTGGGAATTTATTTTAGTCAGGGGATTATGCCGGCGCAAACCGATAAGCAGGTGGATAGCATGGCATATACCCTTGGGTTTTCTACTTATCTTTCACACACCGACAAATATGCTGCTGGTTTTGATATCTATACCGATAGTGATGGATACACCTATGTTTCAGGGAATACCAGAGATAAAAATTTTCCAACTACAGAAGGAGCGCTTCAAAGAGAGCTCAAGGGAGAAGCGGACGCTTTTGTGGCAAAATTTACGCCGGATGGTAAAATTGTATTTGCAACCTTAATAGGCGGTACAAAAAGAGAACATCATACAGCCTTAACAGTTGATAAGGATGGGTATATCTATTTGACGGGAGGCACCCATTCTGTTGATTTTCCTGTAACCCCCGGAGCATACGATACCAGTTTTAACGGAGAAGGTGAATGGGCCGGCGACGTTTACCTTGTAAAAATAAACCCAACCGCAAGTGCTATTGTTTTCTCAACATTTATTGGTGGAAAAGTGGAGGAAACAGTAAGTGCCGGGAATATTAAGATTGACTCCAAAGGAAATATCCTTATCGCCGGGGTCACATGTTCACAAGACTTTCCATCCACAAAAGGGGTTATCGACAATAAATTTACGAAGAATGATTCCTTCCTGTCCAAATTCAGCCCCAATGGCGATAAACTATTGCTCTCTACTTCTCTGGGAAACGGGGTAATGGAAATGATTACTGGTCTGGCTGTTGATAACAAGGATAGTATTTATGTAACCGGTTTTACCGTTACCCCATATCTTCCGGTAACCAAAAATGCCATTCGAAAAAATATGATTAAACCCAAGGTAGGCGGATATGAGGACGGAATTGATCACTTCATAGCCAAAGTCAATGAAACGGGCACAAAGCTTCTGTATTTAAGTTATTTTGGTGCCGGAGGCCATATGGGCTCTACTCTTTCCTGGGCTGCTCCAAACAGGTTGGTGGCGTGCGGCAGCACGAAGGAGGATGGGTTTCCAATCACCGAAAATGCACTGGGCAATATAAGGAGAGGAGAAAGGGATTGCTTTATATCGGTTTTTAATTCCGATGACATGACACTGGAATATTCCACCCTGTTTGGAGGAAGTGAATCCGATAGTATTACAACCGTATCATTTCTCAACAAAGATACGATCATCATTGGGGGAACAACAATCTCTCCGAATTTTCCGCTTACTAAGAATGCCCTGTTTTCAGAATTCCCTGTTTTGGAAAAGACATTTAACAATACTTTTTTTGGTCGCAGGAAATCCTTTATTTCCGTGATTGACATCAAGAACAGCAAACTTCTTTATTCGACCTATTTAGGCGGTTGTTTCCGGTTTCAAATTCACGCAGACAAAATTGGAAATGTTAGTTTTATTGCAGAAGCAGGGCAGCGCGAAGCTGCCGGAATGACGGGTTTCCCTATTACCGAGAATGCTCTTGAGGAACCACCAACCTATATCATGCTGGGACGATTGGTATTAAATAATTTTACTAAACAATAATAAATATGCACTAAGATAAGGAGAATTTATGAAACACAACAAAGTATTACTGTTTTGCCTGCTGCTTTTGTTGGCCATATGGGCTTGGGGCGCCGAAATCCATGACGCCGCGCTCAAGGGCGACCTGGCTCAGGTCAAGGAGCTGCTGGCCAGGGATCCCTCGTTGATCAACGCCAAAGGCCATAACGAAAAAGCGCCGCTTCATTGGGCCACCCAGGGCGGGCACATCTCCATCGTGAAGTACCTGCTCTCCCGCGGCGCGGCCGTCGACGACCTGAACATCCAGAAGGAGACGGCGCTGGTCTACGCCGCCGAGGGCGGCCACCTGAAGCTGGCGGAACTGCTCATCGCCAAGGGGGCCGATCCCAACGTCCGGACCACACTGAAGGTCTCGCCCATCCACTACGCGATTTGGGCGGGCAAAACCGACATGGTCAAGCTGCTGCTGAAGAAGGGCGCTGACTACAAGTGGGACCGCGGGACAGGATTCACTCTGCTCCACGAGGCGGCCAACCAGGAATCAACGGAAATCGTCGATATTCTGTTGAAAAAGGGGTTGGCGGTGGATCTGAAGACCCGGTTCGGCGCCACGCCCCTGCATTACGCTTCCTTGCACGGCACCCCGGAGATCGTCTCCTTGCTGATCAAAAAAGGCGCCGATGTCAACGCCGTTAGCGAGAACGGTTGGTGGCCGCTGGGTCTGGCGGTCAGCAAGGGGAAAGTGCAAATCGCGGCGCTTCTGCTCGCAGCCGGCGCCCAGGTGAATCGCCAGGACAAGGAAAGCCGGCTCACATCCCTGCATGTGGCCGCCGCCAAGGGCTACGGAAAAACCTGCGCCCTGCTGCTCGAAAATGGGGCCGACGCCAACTCCCCGGACAAAGACGGCAGGACCCCCTTGTACTATGCCGATCGCTATCAACAAAAGGGGATATCGGCTCTGCTCAAGAGCAAGGGCGCCAAGCCGGTCGAGAGGGAAAAGCTTTCCGTTCGCCCCTGGCTGACGGAACCCCTGGCCGACGGCCAGGCCGTGGTCTGGTATCTGGGCCATTCGGGCTGGGCGGTAAAGACCCGGAATCATTTGTTGATTTTTGATTATTGGAAACAGGATGCCGCCCCCGACGAGCCCGGACTGGCCAACGGTTCCATCAATCCGTCGGAACTTCAGGATATGAACGTGACCGTGTTCGCCTCCCATGCCCATGGCGATCACTATATGCCGAAGATATTCGAATGGCGGAAAACAATACCCAAGATCACCTATATCATGGGCTTTAAGCCCGAGAAGGCCGAAGGGTATACGCTGCTGCCCAACCGGGAGAAAAAGCTGATCGGCGGCATGGAGGTCACGGCCATCGAGTCCAACGACAGCGGCCAGGGATTTTTCGTCAAGGTGGACGGCATTGCCATCTTCCATCCCGGCGATCACGCCAATCGCAAGCGCGATTTTTCCGGGCCGTTCAAAAAAGAGATCGATTTCCTGGCCGACCAGGGGCTCAGGGCCGATATCCTGTTCGTGCCGGTGAGCGGCTGCGGCTTCGGCGATATCGTCAGCGTCAAGAAAGGAGTCTATTATACAATCGACCGGTTGGCGGCCCGCTCCGTTTTCCCCATGCATGCCGGCGGAAACGAAACACGTTATCGGGAATTTGCCAAGGAAGCCAAAAACGCCGCTTATGATGTTCCTTTTTGCCTGCCCGAATTCAGCGGCGACCACTTCATCATCACTCCAGAGGGAGTCAAAGGTGCGTTTGACCAAGCGACCGCATGTAAAAAGAACGAAAAAAGCGGCTGCAACCGCTAGTGGAATTTCTGCCGGGGGGAGGAAATCCCCCCGGCCCGTTTCATTGTCCGCTTGCGGACAGTAGTGTGCAAAAATGGACAGAATAAAATCTCTCGGGCGCAAGCAGAAGCAGGAATGTGCAGGGTCCTACCTGTGTTATTTTTCAAATCGCTCTCGTTTCCAGAAATTGGCACCATTCCTGCTCTGTAATTTTGAAACAAATTAGGAGAATGTAATGATGAATTTCCAAAAAATTCTTTTGACAATGCTGATATTGATCCTCCCCTGCCTGGCCGGACAGGCGGCAGAACAAAGGATCGGAGAGAACGTGGTGCTGCGCCCGCGGATGACGAGCCAGCCGCCGAAAATCGACGGCATCCTTGACGATCCGGCCTGGAGCAGCGGGCCCATTGTCCATGAACCATTCATCACCAACAACCCGGTTTACGGAACCCCGCTGCCGGAAAAAACCGAAGTGTGGCTGACCTATGATCCCGACAATCTCTATTTCGCATTTTACTGCCATGATGACCCCAAGAAAATCAAAGGCACGCTGACCAAGCGCGACAATATTTTTTCAGAAGACTGGATCGATGTCGATATCGATGCCATGGGCAACCGCCAATTTACTCTTGAAAACGCCTGCAATCCCCTCGGCGTCCAGGGCGACCTGATCAACTCGGCCTCCAGCGGCGAAAGCGCCGATCCGGACTGGGTTTGGTACAGTGCCGGCCGTGTCGTGACCGACGGCTATATCGTGGAAATGCGCATACCATTGAAAAGCATAAAATTTAAAAGCGGGGAAAACGTGACCATGCACATGGGTTTTTACCGCAATCAAAGTCATTCCGGCACCAACTCCTCCTGGCCGCAGATCGACCAGAAGATCGGCTATTTCAATTCCCTGACGCCGGTGGTGTTTGACAAGCTGAACAACCAGCTGCGGCTGGAAGCCCTGCCGTCTGTGACCTACGGCGGCATCTGGGACCGGCAATCTCCCGAAAAATGGTCCGCTGCCGATGATTCGACCCAACTCGGCATAGGGATAAAGTATGGCATCACCTCATCGGTGAATGCCGAATTGACCGTCAATCCCGACTTCAGCCAGGTGGAAAGCGACCAATTCCAGGTGGTGGCCAACCAGCGCTATCCGATCTTCTACAGTGAAAAACGGCCGTTTTTCATGGACATCAACAACCAATTCAATTTGGCCGGCACCAACGGCCCGACCAACATGATCACCGCCGTGCATACCCGCAACATCGTGGATCCGTCCTGGGGAGGGAAGCTGAGCGGAGAATTGAACAGGTTCTCATTCGGCGTTCTCACTGCCGGCGATGAATGGCCCGGGCGGTCGTTCGCCGATTTTCAAAGTCCCTTCCCGAATCAAAACGCCAATTCTTTCATCGGCCGCATGAAGTACAGCATGAAAGGCGAGGATTATTTCGGACTGCTTTACAGCGGCAGGGAGTTCGGCAACAGTTTTAACCGGGTTTTGGCCGGGGATCTGCGTTTGCGGCTGCAAGGCGGCCACAGTATCAGTGTCAACGGTCTCTATACCTTTTCCCGGGAGGCGGATGCCCCGGAAAAATACGCTGGCGACGCATTTACCGTCCAGTATGAATATGCGCAAAAGCCATTGACCATGTTATTTCTCCTGGAGGGGTACAGCCGGAATTTCCGCATGGATTCGGCCTTTTATCTGCAGAACGGCATCACCAAGTTCACCGGCTATATTGCCCCCAACTATTACCCGCGGACGGGAAATGGATTGGGGATCACCCGGGTGACCCCCATGCTGTATGGATATTATTCCCACAACCGTTTTTCCGGTTTGGACGATATATTTATGCAGCCGGCCATACGCTTCAGCCTTACCCGGAACAGTTACCTTGAATTGGATTATACCTATTCCAGGGAAGGCTGGCTGGACAAGATGTACAACCAAAGTTTGCTGGAAGCCTATTGGGCTTCCAGACCGGCCCGTTGGCTGAACCTGCACGGTTCGGTCAGCTACGGCACCGCCCTGCGCTATGATTTCGTCGATCCTTTCCTGGGGAAAAAAATCAATTTCCACATCGGGGCCCAGTTCCAGCCCAACGACCGTATTTCCCAGACTTTCGAATATACCTACCAGGATTTTCATCGCCATGGCGACAGCGAACATGTCTTCGACCTGAACATCCTGGTGTCCCGCACCACCTACCAGTTCAACAAATCCCTGTTTGTGCGGGCATTGGTCCAGTACGACAGCTATTCAAAAAAAGTGATCACCGATCTGCTGGCTTCGTTCACCCTGATCCCCGGTACCGTGCTTTATGTGGGCTATGGTTCCTTGTACAGGGAACAATACTGGGATGAAGCCAATGCCGCCTGGAAACGCCAGCCCGGTCCGGGCAGCTATTACCAGACCACCCAAAGTGTTTTTATCAAAGCCAGTTACCTGTGGAGGTTTTAATCAACAGCAAAGGAAACAAAGAGGCGCACAATGAATTTATTTAAAAAAATGCTTTTTCTCTTGCTCGTACTAATCTGTTTTGGCTGGGGTGATGCCAAGGAGCAGCCGGGCGTACTGACGCCGGAGAACGCCAACGAGGCCAGATTGAACCGCCTGCAGCCGCCGGAAAAAGTGCTGGACGCCATCGGCGTTCGCCCCGGCATGGCGGTGGCGGAGATCGGCGCCGGCCGCGGCCGCTACGCAGTGCAGCTGGCGGTACGGGTGGGGCCAGGCGGCAGGGTGTATGCCGAGGACATCAACGCGGCTGCGCTGGATCACCTGCAGAAGCGCTGTCGGCGCTGGAAGCTGGAAAACGTCGAGGTCATCCTCGGGGATGTGACTGACCCCAAGCTGCCGCCCGAGCAGCTGGACCTGATATGGATCGTCTCCTCCTATCATCACTTTGACGATCCGGTCGCTCTTCTGCGCCGGGCGCGAAAAGCATTGAAGCCCGGCGGCCGTTTGGCGATCGGAGAATGGATCTCGATCAACGAAGTCGGCCGGCACGGCACGACCTCCGAAAACATCGTCAAGCAGATGGAGACCGCCGGCTATGCCCTGGAGCGCATCGAAACGTTTCTCAAAGAGAATAATTTTCTCATTTACCTGTTTCGCCTGGACGGGGGCCGCTGATCGAAAAACAAACTTTTCTGATTGGCTGCAAGGACAAGGACCGTATCAAGGAGCAAGATGAACAATCAGGGATATGACGAAAACCGGGCAAAGCCCAAACCGATCCAAAACCACGGCGCCGTAGCCAACGGTCTAAAGCGGGAATTGGGGCTGTTTTCCCTGACCAATATCGTCATCGCCAACATGATCGGCGCCGGCGCCCTGACCCTGGGGGGTTTTCTGCTGGTGAAATTGCAGAACCCGCTGCTGATGATGGTTTTGTGGTTCATCGGGGGCCTGGGGGCGCTATGCGGCGCCATCTGTTATGGACAGCTCGGCGCCACGTTTCCGCTGGCCGGAGGTGAGTACGCTTTTCTTTCCAGGCTGTTTCATCCGCTGGCCGGATTTTTAAGCGGCTGGATATCCTTTTTTGTAGGTTTCTCGGCGCCGATCGCCGCGGCGGCACTCGCTTTCGTCGAATACATGGCGCGGGCGTTTCCTTCCATGCTAAACATCGGCATATTCACGGGGCCCGACGCCGGGTTCATCCTGAAAAAATTTTACGCCATGGCCGTCATCATCATATTCACCCTGGTGCACCGCCGCGGCGTACGCCTGGGCGCCGGCATCCAAAACGGGCTCACGGTCGTCAAGATTGCCGGGATCATCCTGTTCGTTGCCGCCGGGTTTGCCTTCGGGAGAGGAGATCTTGCAAATCTCTTCCAGGGCCGCAGGCTCAACTTCGATTTTGGGCAATGCAAGAGCATAGGTCTATCATTCCTGTGGATCATGTTTGCCTATTGCGGCTGGAACGCATCCGCTTATGTCGGATCGGAAGCACGAACCCCGAGAAAAAACCTGCCGCGCTCGCTCATGCTGGGAACGGCCGCGGTCATGCTCCTCTACCTGGCGCTCAATTTGCTCTATATTTATGCCATTCCCATCGCTGAGGTCACCGCTACCGCGTCGATTGCCGGCCAGGCGGCGGCAAAATTATTCGGGCGCTCAATGGAGCAAATCGTTTCCGTTTTCATTGCCTTCGCCCTTTTCTCTTCATTGAGCGCCTATATCATGCTTGGGCCAAGGGTCTATTTCTCCATGGCCCAGGATGGCCTCTTTTTCCGTTTTGCCGCCCAGGTCCATCCGCGCTTCAAGGTGCCTTCAAAATCGATCCTGTTCCAGGGACTGATCGCCGCCGCCATGGTGTGGATCGGCACTTTCGATCAGCTGCTGACCTACCTCGGTTTTGCCCTCGGCCTTTTCCCGATCCTGGCGGTCATCGGCGTATTCAAATTACGAAAGCGGCAAATGGCGGCAGGCAAAATTATCGGCTTTCCGATAACGCCGATCTTTTTTATCATGACAAGTGTCCTGATGCTCGTTTTTTCCTTTCTCGAACGTCCGCATGAATCACTGATCGCGATCTTGACCCTGCTTCTGGGCATTCCGCTTTATTTTCTTGTTTTCAAGGGGAAGAAAAAATGAAAGCCTGTAAAAAAGTAGTTCTGTTGATTTTTTCCATTGTTTGGATGATGGCAATCGCCGGAAAGGATTCAGCCAATTATGGAGAGAGCTGGGAGAAGAGAGCCAACGATCGGCAGCCGCCAGAACAGGTTATGAGTGCCATCGGCCTCAAACCGGGAATGGTCATTGGTGAAGTCGGTGCCGGCCGCGGGCGCTACACGGTCCATTTGGCTCGCCGGGTCGGCGAAAAAGGCAAGGTCTTCGCAAACGACATCGATGCCGGCGCCCTGGCTTATTTGGATGAACGCCTCAAGCGGAATCATATCGACAATGTGGAAACGATTCTTGGCCGGGAAGACGATCCGCTTTTTCCGAAAGGTTCCCTGGACATGGTCATCATGGTCTGGGTTTTTCATCATTTGGACCAGCCGGTCGCTTTGCTGAAAAATCTCATCCCCAGTCTGAAACCTGGAGCTCCGGTCGTTATTCTCGATCCCGATCCGGAACGAGAAGGCGAGCTGGATTCAAAACGGCCGTCAAGCAGAAAAAGTCTGGAAAAAGAAGCCCGCGCCGCCGGATTCAAACTTGTCCGCGTGGAAACATTCCTGCCTCGGGATCTCATTTTCATTCTGAGCTTGCCGGCAGCCGGGAATTTCCAAGATTGGCGCTGAGAAAAATATTGCAAAAATTAAACTGCGAATCCATGAATTCAAGACAAAAAATACCGCACGGTTCACGCCCGCTTATTTTTTCTTGATCGGGTTCAACCTCTGAAAAGTAGGGATGTCCAGCGGATCATCAAAGTTGTCCGGCCCGTGGGTCATGTTGGGCATATTGCTGTCATTGACGTAATTGCGCAGGTCGGCCCCGCCGCTGCCCGCCCGGTTTGAACCGAGAAACAGCTGCCCCGGAGTGGGCTGGCGGAAAGCCGGTTCAATGGGAACGAAATTGGCCGGAGGGGTCTTGACCCGCCCCTGCGCATCGGAGCGGCTTTCCTTGAAGCCGGTGGCGATCACGGTCACGCGCAGGGTGTCGCCGGCGTTATCGTCTTCGATCACGCCGAATTTGATGGTGGCGTCGGCGTCGGCATTCTTGGTGATCAGTTCGGATATTTTTTCGATCTCGCCCATGGTGAGCGTGGAAGAAGCGGTGATGTTGTAGAGGACGCCGGTGGCACCATTGATAGCCAGGTTGTCCAGCAGCGGTGAATTCAAGGCCCGGTTGGCGGCCTCTTCGGCCCGGTTATCGCCCTTGGCCTCGCCGCTGCCCATCAGGGTGATGCCCTTGCCGACCATGGTGGCCTTGACATCGGCGAAATCGACGTTCTGGACGCCGGTTGAGGAAATGATATCGGAAATGCCGCGCACGGCCTGCAGCAAGACTTCATCCGCTTTCTTGTAGGCGTTCTTGTAAGTGATGTTTGGGTCACCCAGCTCCAGCAGTTTCTGGTTGGGGATAACAATGATGGCATCCACATTCTCCTTCAGCTTGCGAATCCCGTCCTCGGCCACGCGCATCCTTTTTTCCTTTTCAAAATGAAAGGGCTTGCTGACCACGGCCACGGTCAAAATGCCCATGGTGGACGCATGGTTGGCGATGACATGCGAAGCGCCGGTGCCGGTGCCGCCGCCCATGCCGGCGGTGATGAATACCATGTGGGCGCCCTCCAGGACCTCGATGATCTGGCCGGTATCGTCCAGGGCCGCCTGTTCCCCGATATCGGGATTGGATCCCGCTCCCAGCCCCTTGGTGATTTTATCGCCGATCTGCAGCTTCAAAGCCGGCGGCGTGATGGTCGACAAAACCTGCATGTCGGTGTTCACGGCCACGAACTCCACTCCCTTCAGATCTTCTTCGATCATGCGGTTGATCGCGTTGCCTCCGGCTCCGCCTACGCCGATAACCTTCAGCACCGCTCTCCGCTTTTTTTCGCGGCCATACAGGATTTTGATGTCATCGTCCATTGTAGCCTCCTATACTCCAAAATAATCTTTGAATTTTTGCATGAGATTTTTCGGCTTGTTGCGAATGAAGCCCTTGTCCTTCATGTCAGCGAAACCATACTTGATCAAGCCCACGGCCGTGGCGAAATCCGGAGTATTGACCTTGTCGATCAAACCGCCGACGCCGTAGGGGGAACCGATGCGCACCGGGATCGAGAAAATTCCGTCGGCCACATCCAGGATACCGTCCAAAAGGGCGGTGCCGCCGCTGATCACCACACCAGCGTTGATCGAATTCTGCAGGCCTTCTTTTTCGATCTCCATCTTGACCATCTCGAATATCTCATAGGCCCGCGGCTTTAGGATGTTCATCAGGATGGAGGTGGAGATCTGCCGCGGCTTCTTGCCGCTGACCGAAGGAACTTCGATGGTTTCATCCTTCAGGTTGGGATCCATGGCGCAGCCGTAGCGGCGCTTGATCTTTTCGGCGCGGTCGATGGCGGTGCGGATGCCGATCGACAGGTCATTGGTGAAGTTGTCGCCGCCATAGGGGATGGTCCCCGAATAATTGATTGCCCCCTTTTCAAAAACGGCGATATCGGTGGTGCCGCCGCCAATATCGATGGAAAGCACCCCGAGTTCCTTTTCATCGGGAGTCAGAACCGCTTCGGCCGAGGCGATATGCGAAAGCACCGTGCCCAGGACATTGACCTTGGCCTTTTTCAGGCACAACAGCAGGTTCTTGGTGGCCGTGAGCGATCCGGTGATGATGTGGATATAGACATCGAGATTGGTGCCGACCATGCCCACCGGGTTCTTGATCCCGTCCTGGGAATCCACGATGTATTCCTGGGGCAGCACATGCAGCACCGAGCGGTCGGCCGGCAGCATGATGGCGCTGGCGTGGGTGATGGCCCGTTCCAGGTCTTCGCGGGTGATCTCCTTGCTGCGCCCGGTAATGTTGATGCTGCCCTTGGCGTTGATGCTCTGAATGTGCTTGCCGGAAATATTGACGTAAGCCGATTCGATCATTACCCCGGCCGTCAATTCCGCGTCCTTGATCGATTTCTTGATGTCCTCAACCGTAGCCTCCATGTTGACGATGGCCCCTTTGCGCAGGCCGCGGGATTCGACAACCCCGTAGCCGATGATCTCCACGTCCTCCTTGTCCCCGTCCGATTTGATCTGCGCGATCAGCGTGCAGATCTTCTTGGTGCCGATATCGATACCGACCAGATAGTTGTTCTTCATGAATTCCCCCGTTGTTCATCCAGATATTCGAAATAGATCCGTCCGGTGATGCGCAGATCCACGCTGCGGATGGCGGCAACGTTCAGCGGCAAGCGTCTTTTAATCTTGAAATAGCGGTTGATCTTCCTGGTGAAATTGTTTTCCCCGGGATAGAAAATTTCGGACGCATCACGCAATTTCACTTCCATGCCGTAGGGTTCGTTGTAGGCCACATATTCGATCTTGTCCCGCAGCGGCTGCAATTCGCGCGAAAAAACGGCTATCGCGCTTACAGCCGCAATGCCGCCGCGCACAGGGATAAGGCCGTCGGGAATTTGCCGCTGTACGCTCAAATCCACACCATCTGCATCCAGCAGCCGGTACATGCCGTTCGCATAATGCTGATAAAAAGGCCGGCGCAGGCGGAAAGCGATCTCCACCGTGTCGGGCAGGATGCGACGGATGGAGGCATTCTCTATTTCCGGGACTTGCAGCAGCTGGGCATGCAGTTCCTCGAGATCCAGGGCCAGGATGTTGCCGCCGAAACGTCGCAATATCCCGGCGATCCGTTCCTTGGCAAAAACCGGCTGGTTGCGCAGGCGAAAGGAATGCACCTGCAAGGCATCGCAGGTGAGCAGGAAGTTCGCAGCCTTATAAACCGTCAAAGCGACCAGCAGCGTCATGGTCAGCAACAAAAGGACATGAATCGTCCGCACCTGGATGAAATGTATTTTCTTTTCGCGCGCTACTGTCAGGTTGTTGTTTTTGCGGAAAAATTCGGCTTCGAATTTCAGGGAGCCGCCCATGCTGCTTTTCATTTCTTCAAAGCCTCCATTTCCGCGGCAAAGTCGTGAGCCAGCCGGGTGAGGTTACCGGCCGAAAGAAAAGCCACGCCGTCACCGTCCTGCAGCCGGCCCTTCAGAAATTCACCGATCTGGGCGAATGTCTCCAGATAATAAACATTTTCCTGGCCGCTTTTCCTGATATTTTCGACCAGGGCCTGGCTGCTCACACCGGCAATCTCATTCTGATTGGCAGAGTAAAGCTTGGCAATGACCAGCAAGTCCGCTCTTCTGAAAGCCTTGGTGAATTGTTTCATCAGAATGTGCAGGCGGGTGAAGCGATGCGGCTGGAACACGACGATCACCCGGCGGCAGCGGCTGCTGCGCATGGTTTGCAGGGTGGCCCTGATCTCACCGGGATGGTGGGCGTAATCGTCAATGACCAGGAGCGTCGGACTGGAATACAACAACTGGAAACGGCGTTCGGGCAGGGAGAATTTCTCGAGGCTGGCCTTGATAATTTCCATGTCGATGCCCACTTCCAGAGCGGCGCCGATGGCCGCCAGTGAATTGGCCACATTGTGCCGGCCGCCGACGTTCAAATGCACGGTTCCCCGGCTGCGCCCATGCGAGAGCAGTTCGTAGCTGGAAGAGAAGCCGGCCGCCTTGACTTTCACCGCCCGCAGGTCGGCCTGCGGCGTAAAGCCGTAGGTGACGATCTTCTTGCGGATCAGGGGCATGATCTTTTTAATATTGGGGCAGTCACCGTTCAGTACCAGGGCTCCGTAAAAGGGGACCTTGTCGGCAAATTGACGAAAGGCCTGAACAAGGTTTTTCATCCGTCTATAGAATTCCAGATGGTCATTCTCAATATTGGTCACCACGGCGATAGTGGGAAAGAGTTTCAGAAAACTGCCGTCCGATTCGTCGGCTTCGGCGACCAGGTAGCGTGAAGAGCCCAGTTTGGAACTGCTGCCTTCCACTTTCAGCCTGCCGCCGACCACATAAGTCGGATCGAGACCGGCCTGGGTCAGGATGGCGGCAATCATGGATGTGGTCGTGGTTTTGCCGTGCGTGCCGGCCACGGCCAGGGAAAATTTCATGCGCATCAGCTCGGCCAGCATTTCCGCCCGCGGGATCACCGGCAGCTTGTTTTTCAGTGCCTCGAGAACTTCAACGTTATCCTCGGTTATGGCGCTGGAATAGACCAGGGCTTCCGCGCCACTGACGTTCCCGGGAGCATGACCGATGGCGACGCGGATGCCTTGCGCCTGCAGGCGGCGCACCGTGTCATTTTCGGAAATATCGGAGCCGCTGATCTGAAAACCCATGTTGTGCAGCACTTCAGCGATTCCCGACATGCCCGAGCCGCCGATGCCGGTAAAATGGATTTTCTTGATCCGGCTTGTTTCAATCATTGACGAACACCACTTTGCGCTGCCGCGACACATTGAGAATGATGCCGGTGATCATCAGGCTGCTCAGCAGGGAGGTACCCCCCGAGGAAATGAACGGCAAGGGAATACCCTTGGTGGGGAAAAGGCCGACAGCAACCGAAATGTTGATCATGGACTGAAAAACAATGAGAAATACCAGGCCGGTCACCAGCAGGTAGGCATGGGGAGTGTCCGACTGCCTGGCAATGACCATGCCGCGCAGGTAATAGAGCACGAACAAAGCGATAACCGCCAGCGCCCCTAAAAAACCCATCTCCTCGGCGATGATGGCAAAGATAAAATCCGAATAAGCGTAGGGCAGGTAGAACAGTTTCTGAGTGGAATTGCCGATTCCCTGGCCAAAAAGTCCTCCCGAACCAATGGCGTATGTCGACTGCATGGCTTGAAATCCATGCGTGGCGGCATAACTTTCCGGATTTAAAAAACTCTTGAAGCGCTCCTGGCGCATGGGGCTGCTCTGGACCAGCAGCGCCAGCAGCAGGATCAGCAACGCGAAGAAAATCGCGAAATATTTCCAGCGCAAGCCGGCCAGGAACAGCATCACCAAAGTGATGACGCCGATGAGCACAAAATTACCGAAATCCGGCTCTTTGAGGATCAACCCTTCCATGAAGATCACCGGCAACAGGATCAGACCCAATTGCCTGATATTGTTGACGTCGCTCTCTTTGCGGCTCAGCATCATGGCCAGGTAGAGCACCAGGGCGATCTTGGCGAATTCAGACGGTTGGATCGACATGCCGCCGAAACGGATCCAGCGGCTGGTATTGTTGATCTTTTGAAAAAAGAAAACCAGTGACAGGCCGGTAAAGGCCAGAGCCATAATGGCCATGATCAGTCGCTGGTTCAAATAAAATGGCGTTTTGAACAGGATCAAGAATACAAAAACCAGCAGTCCCAAAAGCAGAAAAACCAGTTGTTTGTTGAAGAAATGGAAACTGTCGCCGAACTTTTCCCGGGCGATGACCGGAGTGGTGCTGAATATCATCAGAAAGCCGATGGCGATCAACAGCAGGGAAACGGCCAGCAAAGTTCTGTCGATGCCGCTGGCTTTAACCATTTTTCCCTGCCTGCAGCTGCAGCCGCAGCACTTCCTGTTTGAAGACATCACCGCGGTGCTCAAAATTGTTGAACATGTCGAAACTGGCGCAGGCCGGGGCCAGCAGCACCACACCACCGCTAGGCGCCAGCAACCCGTACCCTTTTGCCACTGCCTCTTCCAGGTCGCCTACATCGACCAGCAGCCCACCCAGGCCGGACAGTTGCGCGCGAAGCAAGGGAGCCGCCTGGCCGAGCAGCAGGACCTGGCGTGCCCTTTCGCGCAGCGGCTGCTCGAGTACGGAGAAATCGGAGCCCTTGTCTTTTCCGCCCAAAATGATGACCAGGTTGCCAGCGATGCTGTTGATGGATTTAAGCGCCGCATCCACGTTGGTGGCTTTTGAATCGTTGATGAACTCTACCTGGCCGACTTTTCCGACCTCTTCCATGCGGTGCGGCAAACCCCGGAAGCCGGCCAAGCCGGCTTCGATCTCGGCGGCAGTCAAGCCGACTTCCCGGCAGGCCAGGGCCGCGGCCATGATGTTTTCCAAATTATGTATGCCGCGCAGGGGATTGTCGCGCAGGGATATCGTCTCTTCGCCTTTCCCCACGTTCAGGATCAGGTCATGGCTCTTGATAAACGCCCCACGGGCCTGGGCGCGGCTGGAGGAAAACCAATACGCTTTTCCCCGGCCCATTTTGCCGCAATCACGCAGCAAGGGGTCATCGGCATTCAGCACCATACAATCACTGCCCTTTTGATTTTTAAGCAATCTGAATTTGGCGGCCATGTAGTCAATCATGGCCGGATAACGGTCCAGATGATCGGGGGTGATGTTGAGCAGCACGGCCACGCTGGGCCTGAAGCGGACCGTTTCTTCGAGTTGAAAGCTTGACAGTTCCAGCACCACCAGGGAATCATCGGCGATGGTGACGACCTCGGCGACAAAAGGCTTGCCAATATTGCCGGCCAGATGGCTTTTGCGGCCTGCGG
This sequence comes from Patescibacteria group bacterium, assembly GCA_035528155.1. Lineage (GTDB taxonomy): Bacteria > Acidobacteriota > Aminicenantia > UBA2199 > UBA2199 > UBA2199. Next base: position 46,185 of record DATKZA010000001.1, read on the forward strand.
CCAGCAGCAGGTGCTGGATCAGGCTGACCGTTGTGGACTTGCCATTGCTGCCGCTGACGGCGATGATGCGGGCCTTGACCTGGCGGAACGCGTATTCGATCTCCGAGATCACTTCGGCACCGCCACGACGCAAAACATCGAAACGGGGATTGCGGCCGTCAAAACCCGGGCTCATAATAATCAGCCGGCAGTGAGCAAGTTCGGCGAATTGACCGGCCTCGGTCAGGAAGCGCACCCCACGCCGTTTAAAATGCTCCTGGCGGTCTTTGTCTGTGATTTCGCCGTCATTGAACAGGATCAGTGACCGATGCGGTTCTTTGGCCAACAGGAATTCCAGCACGGCCTGCCCCGTTTTTCCGAAACCAAGCACCGCTACCGGTTTCTTATTCATGGGCGAACTCCGCGATGGCCTTTTCCAGGGCCATGCCCCGGGAGCCTTTGAACAAAATCACAGCATCCGCTTGGCGAGCGAATGCATCGCGCAAATAGTTGCCGGCCTCTGCCGCTGCGGCGAAGCATTTGATCCGGGCGGCCGGATATCCGGCCCTTTGGGCCCCGACAGCGATTGCTTCGGCCCGCCGGCCCACGGTCAGCAGCAGGTCAAAATGCAGCCCGGAAAAATAACGGCCTATCTCACGGTGAAAATCGAGCTCCTTTTCGCCAAGTTCCAGCATATCGCCCAGGACAGCCGTTTTTTTCTGCTTGTATTCCCGGTTTACCCAATGCAGGGTCCTTTTGAGGGCTTCCGGGTTGGAATTATAGGTTTCGTCGATGACCGTGAACCTGCCAAGGCGGCGGATCTGGCCACGGCCGGACAACGGCTGCAATCGGGACACGGCTTCCTGGATCTCGAAATTCTTCATCCCCAAACGCTGGGCCACCAGGATGGCAGCAAAGAGATTTTCGGCATGGAGGCGGCTCACCAGGGGCGCCACAAATTCTTCCGCGATGCCGAAAAAATCTATGCGCAGGCGGCTGCAGCCGTTTTCCCGACTCACTTTTTTCAGCAAGATCTGATTGCTGCCGGCCCGGCTGCCGAAAAAAATCCGCAGGCCTTTGCCGCCGGAAGCGGCCCGGTGCAACAGCGGCGCATCACCGTTGACAAAGGCGCAGCTGTCGGCAGCCAGGTGGTTGAGGATCTCGCATTTGGCTCGGGCGGCATTGGCCAGAGATTTAAGAAACTCCAGGTGCACGGGAAAGACATTGAGCAGCACGGCGACATCGGGTTTCAATATAGCGGCCAGCCGGTCGATCTCTCCGATCCCCGGATCGCTCATGGCCAGTTCGAAGACGGCCGCTTGTTCGCGGCCGCTCATCTGTAAAAGCGAAAAAGGCAGGCCGATCCAATTGTTCCAGTTTTGCGGCGACCGGAAGCAGCGATATTTTTGGGACAGGATTTGAAAAATGAATTCCTTGGTCGTGGTCTTGCCGGCGCTACCGGTGATGCCGATGTATTTGAGAGAACGGTATTTTTGCCTGACATGGGCGGCCAGTTTCTGCGCCGCCTGCAGCGGATCGTCCACGCGGATCAGCGGCAGGTTCAATTTCCCGGCACTGAAATCTTTTCTGACTACGGCCCCGGCGCCGGGAATGGCAGCCAGATCCTTGACGTGATCGTGTCCGTCGGCTTTGGGAGTGCGCATGGCAAAAAACAGCGCATTGGCCCTCATGGCCCGGGTGTCGAACTGAAAAGCCTTAAATGAGCGCACCCGGGAGGCCCGGCTCACGGTGCCGGAAACCGCGGCGGCGATCTCAGCTATATCCAGTTCAGGCATGGCTTGATCCCATTTTTTTCCGCACCACTTCAAAATCATCAAAATGAACGGTGCGGTCCCTGAATATCTGGTAGTCCTCATGCCCTTTGCCGGCGATCAGGACCACGTCTCCCTTTGCGGCCACATCCAAGGCTTTTTCAATGGCCGTCCGGCGGTCGGGCTCCGTGCTGAAACTGGTGAAGCCGGCGGTGAAGCCGGATACGATATCCGCGATGATGGCCCGGGGGTCCTCCTGGCGGGGATTGTCGCTGGTCACCACAACCCAATCGGCGTAGCGGCAAGCCACCTGCGCCATGCGCGGCCTTTTCGTCTTGTCCCGGGAGCCGCCCGCCCCGAAAACCAGGATCAGCCGGCCCCGGGTGATCTCGCGGAACGCTTTGAGCAGGTTTTCCAAGGCGTCATCGGTATGGGCATAATCCACCACCACCAAAAAATCTCCGGCATGGGCGATGTTGACCCTGCCCTTGACCGGGGCGAATGCTGCCAGGGTGGTACTGATCTTTTCCGCGGCCACGCCCTTGACCAGGGCCGAACTCACCGCCGCCAGGATATTGAGCAGGTTGAAGCGTCCCAACAGCCGGCTCTGGACATCGATCTTGCCGCGCGGTGTCTGCAGCACAGCCTTGACACCCTCCAGGGAAAATGCGTATTTCAGCGGCCGAATATCAGCCTGTTCGGAAAAACCGAAAGTGATATAGCGGCAGTTTAACTCGCGGATGATGCGCGCACCGCTGGCATCGTCAGCATTGATGATCGCCCAGTGGTCACTGCTAAGTTTTTTAAATAGAGAAAGCTTGGCTTCAAAATAGTTTTCCAAGGTCTGATGAAAATCGAGGTGATCGCCGGAAAATGAAGTGAAAACCGCCTGAGCGAAGGAAATATCATCCACTCGTCCCAGGCTGAGTGCGGCCGAGGAAACCTCCATGACCAGATTTACGCAACCGGCCTTGACTGCCGCGGCCATGAAAGCGAAAAGTTCCGGCGCTTCGGGAGTGGTTAATTTTGTCCCTTGGTCGAAACCGGGAAAACTCATGCCCAGTGTGCCGCTGGCCGCGGTCTTGGCTTCGCTGTTGAGCAGGGCCTGGATCAATCCCATGGTTGTCGTTTTGCCGTTGGTGCCGGTGACCCCGATCGCCTGCAATTGCCGGGAGGGATCGTCAAAAAAACGATTGGCCATCGCGCTCAGAGCCCGGCGGTCATTTTTTACCTGCACCCATGTGACCTGGCGGTGATTCTGAGGAGGCGGGTGAACCGAGACGACGGCGCCGGCGCCGTTGCCGATGGCTTCGGAAACATAAGCGATGCCGTCTTTAACGAAGCCCTTGATGGAGACATAGCAATTGTTTTTCTTGATTTTCCGTGAATCGAATTCAATGCCGCTGACGGGTACATGGAGATCGCCGCGCCAGGCCAGGGATTCCTGTTTGCCAAGCAAGTCATCCAGGTATTTCATATGTGAATCTCGTTCTCAGCAGGCATATCGGGAAAAAGCTGCAAGTAAAGCATGATCTTTCCGGCGATGGCCTTGAAAACCGGCGCCGCCACATCGCCACCGAAATGCAGGCCCTGGGGCTCATCGATCATCACAAACACGGTCACCTGGGGATCGTGGGCCGGGAAAAACCCCCCAAATGAAGAAACATAGCTTTGCGCGTATTTTCCCCTTTTGACCTTATGGGCTGTCCCGGTCTTGCCGGCAATTTCCAGGCCTCTGATCCCGGCTTTTTTGCCGGTGCCGCGGCTGACCGCGGCCGTCAAGATTTCTGTCAGCCGCCGCTGGTTGGCAGCGGACAGCACTCGCACCTGGCTGCTGCCTGGAGTATTATTCATAATGATATCCGGCCGGATGGAAAAACCGCCCGAGGCCAGAACATTGAAAGCAGCCGCCATTTGCAGCGGCGTCACCGCAATTTCATAGCCAAAAGAAAGAAAAGCCAGGGAAACGCCGCTCCATTGTTTAAGAGTATTCAAGATGCCATTCTCTTCAGCCGGCAGCAAGATGCCGGTGCGGCGACCGAAACCGAATTTTTGGATGGTCTGAAAATATTTTTCCCCGCCCAGCCGCTGGCCGATCTGGGCCGCGCCGATATTGCTCGAGTGAATGATGATGTCGTCAAAGGAGAGCCGTGCAAACGGATGGACATCGGTGATCTGCCGGTCGCGGATCATATAAACACCATTGTGGCAATTAAACATTTCCTGCCGGCCGCAAATCCGGTTTTCCAATGCCGAAGCCGCCAGAATGACCTTGAAAGTTGAGCCGGGGTCATAAAGAAATGATATCGCCTTGTTTTTCAGGACCGGCATCGGCGTGCGCCAGATGTTTTCCGGGCAATAATCCGGGTTGCTGGCCATGGCCAGAACCTGGCCGTCGCGACTGTTCAGCACAATGACCGCCCCGCCCGCCGCCTGATATTTTTCGACCGCGGCGGCCAATTCCCTTTCCACGAAAAACTGCAGGGCAGCATCAATACTCAGGTGGATGTCCCTGCCCGTGACCGGCTGCTCTATATACTTGAACTGGAAAATCTTTTTGCGGGCGTCGATCAGGACTTTCAATTTTCCGCCACGGCCCTTGATCTCTGAATCCAGGCTGGTTTCAATGCCGCCCAGGGCCTGCTCGTCGATGCCCACGCCGCCAAGAATGTGAGAGGCGATCTTTTTTTGCGGATACACCCGCCGGTACTCATCGACGAAGTCTATGGTCCCGGCCGCATCCTTGCTCAAAGCAAGCTCATTGACCTTCAAGAACTCGTCATCGGTCAGTTTGCGCTTGATCCAAATGAATTTTTCTCCGCGGCGGATGCGTTTGATAACATTTATTTTCTGGAAATTGCCCAAGGCGAGCAAGCCGCAGATTTTTTTAAAAACAACCAGTGAAAGCGCATTGTCCTTATTGCTGATGAAGGCCGACTTGGATAGCAGCGAAATGGCCAGGATCTCGCCATTGCGGTCGGAGATGGTGCCGCGCTTGGAATGAAGTTCCTCGACCCGGTTGGTCTGGGCCTTGACCTTGGCCATGTAAGTGGTGTAATCGAGCACCTGCATGTTGAAGAGTTTGAAGGCGATCAGAAAAATCCAGATGAAAAAAAACATGGAAAGGACGAAAAAGCGCTTTTTGCCCTGACGATTGCTATTCATTGTGATCTTCAATGACCTTGATGATCTGGCTGGCTTCAGGATACTGGTAGCCCAGTTTTTCCACCACGATCTTCTCCATGCGTTCCAGATTGAGCAATTCCGCTCTCCGTGCCAGCAGGGAATCGATCTCCAGGCGCAGCTTTTTTTCCGCCAGCAGCAGCTCGTGCTGCCGGTAACCTAGGTCGACGTTCTTAAGATTCAAACTGGAATAAATGAACAGCACAAGAAAAATGAAAAACGCCAGGATGGCCAGGCGAAAATCAACCGGCGATCTGCCTTTGCTATTCATGCCACTTCCAAAGCCCGAAGCTTCGCTGAACGTGAGGCCAGGTTTTCGATCACTTCGGCTCGGCTGGGAAAAGCGGGAAAAGGCCGAAGCAACTCGACCTTTTGCAAGCGCTGCAATTGCTGAAAACCCCGCTTGACCAGGCGGTCTTCCAGCGAATGGTAAGTGATGAACACCACTCGGCTTCCGCTCAGCAGGTGCTGGGGAATTTTTTCGAGCCAGGACCCGATGCCATCGAGTTCATGGTTAATAAAGATGCGCAGGGCCTGGAAAACTTTGGCCGCCGGATGCCCCAGTCCCGGACGCGGCCGCCAGCGGGCGAGATCTTCAACCAACCGCCGCAGCTGCACCGTCGATCGCCAGGGTGTGAAAAGCCTTTTTTCAATGATCGCTTTGGCCAGGCGCCGGGAGTTGGACACTTCGCCAAAGCGGCTAAAAATGTCAGCAAGCTTGTCCTCGGAAAAGGAGTTGAGAACTTCGGCGGCGGTCAGGCTGGAATGGAGATCTTTGCGCATGTCCAGGGGTCCTTCCAGGGTATGAGAAAACCCGCGCTGGTCTTTTTTCAATTGAAAGGTGGAAATGCCCGGATCCACCAGGATTCCCGAGACGGCCAGGCGCCGGCAGTCAAAATCTTCAAAAAGGCTGATGAAGGTGCCCGCATGAAAGCGCACCCGCTTACCAAAACCCTGCAAATTTTCCCTGGCCAGGGCAAGACTTTCATCATCCTGGTCGATGGCGATCACGCTGGCTTCAGGGAAAGCGCTGAGAATATGATGGCTGTGGCCGCCGCAGCCCACCGTACAATCCACAAAAGTTTTTTTTCCGGTGCCTTGGAATATTTCCAGGACCTCTCTATTCATGACGGGGTAATGAAGAAAATTCATTGAGCAACCTCGACACCTTGTGCATCTTTTCATCGCCGAACTGACCGCCCATGTACCGTGCCTCAAAGACCTCCTTGTTCCAGATCACCATGTAATCGATCTTGCCAAGGATCAGCAGACTGTTTTCCAGTTTGCTGCCGGCCCGGAGATCGGGCGGGATCAGGATGCGGCCCTTGGAATCGATCTCGGTTTCCGTGCCCCAGAAACTGCTGCGGCTGACGAATTCTTCCAGGTCGGGATCGCGCATAGGGATGGCGGCGATCTTCTTTTCGATCTCCTGCCAGACCGTCATGGGATAAAACAGAATATGGTCGCCGTTGACCGAAGTCAGATAGACCTCTCTGCCAAAATCTTTTTCCAGGACGGAGAGGTACTTAGCGGGTATTTTGACCCGGCCGCGGTCATCGATTTTCGCGATGTAACTGCCCCTGAATCGTTCTTTCATCCCATTTTGTCCCATTTTCTCCCACATAATAATATATATAATAACTAATTGTCAAGAAATTTTTTCATAAAATTTTTTTTGAAACCATCTTGACACGCTACATTTAGCGCTTTATAATCGGGTATCAACTATATTTACAGGCCAAGGAGAGTTTAATGGAAAATTTCACGGAAAACGCGCTAAAAATATTAAAGGCCCGTTACTTTAAAAAAGACGAAAAAGGGACACCGCTCGAAACCAAGCCCTCGGAATTGTTCCGCCGCGTTTCCCGCTTTATCGCCAAAGCCGAAAAAAATGAGGCCGATAGAAAATTCTGGGAAGAAAAATTCTTCCAGGCCATGATGCAAAAGGATTTCATGCCAAACTCTCCAACCCTGACCGGCGCCGAACGGCAGATGTGCCTTTCCGCCTGTTTTGTTTTGCCCATCGAGGACTCGCTGGACGGCATATTCGAAACGGTGAAGAACGCGGCCCTGGTCCACAAAGAGGGCGGCGGCACGGGTTTCGATTTTTCCAGGATCCGGCCGGCGGGGAGCTTCGTGCGCAAAACCCAGGGCATCGCCTCGGGACCGGTCTCATTTTTAAAAGTCATTGACGCCGGCACCGAAGCGGTCAAACAGGGCGGTACGCGCCGCGGCGCCAACATGGGAGTCTTGCGGGTCGACCATCCTGACATCAAGAACTTCATCTCCATGAAACGGGACGGCATTACGGCCCAGAATTTCAATATCTCGGTTGCCGTCACCGATGCCTTCATCCAGGCCGTTAAAAACAACACCAGCTATGACTTGATCAATCCCATGGACGCTTCGGTGATCGGTAAGGCCAACGCCCAGGACATGTTCGACCTGATCGTCGACTCGGCCTGGAGCAACGGCGACCCCGGATTGATCTTCATCGACAAGGTCAACCAGCTGAACCCGACCGCCAAACAGGGGCCCATACGCGCCACCAATCCCTGCGGCGAACAGCCGCTCCACGATTACGAGGCCTGCAATCTCGGTTCGATCAACCTGCTGAACTTGTACGATGAAAAATCACAGCAGGGGCTGAATTGGGAAAAATTCCGCGAAGTCATACAATTGGGCATCCGTTTCCTTGATGACGTCATCGACGTCAACCTGTATCCGCTCGAAAAAATCGACAAGATGGCCAAAGCCAACCGCCGCATCGGCCTGGGGATCATGGGGTTTGCCGACCTGCTGATCCGCATGGGCATTGCCTACAACAGCGAGGAAGCCCGTTCCCTGGGCAGCAAAATCATCGCCTTCATGAAAGAAGAAGCGGTCAGGGCTTCGCGCCTGCTGGCCGAATTGCGCGGCAATTTCCCTAATATCGACAAATCGGTCTACAAAGGTCAAAAGATGCGCAACGCCTCAGTGCTGACCATCGCCCCCACCGGAACCATTTCCCGCATTGCCGGCTGTTCATCCAGCATCGAACCGATATTCGCCTTCCAAGTGATCTCGAAGATCCTGGACAGCGAGATCCGCGACATTCACCCGCTCTACCGGCAATGGCAGGAAAAGCACCCCGAAGCCGCACCGCCCGCTTATTTCGTCACCGCCCAGGAAATATCCCCTCTCGATCACTTGAAAATGCAGGCGGTTTTCCAGGAATACGTGGACAGCGCCGTTTCCAAGACCATCAATTTTCCCAATACGGCGACGCGCGAAGATATCGAGGCCGCCTACAGGCAGGCCTTCGACATGAACATCAAGGGCATCACCGTCTACCGCGACGGCTGCCGGGCCGTGCAGGTCCTGAACAAAGCCGGTGAGGAAAAACCCAAGCCCATGGGCCGTCCCGACGCCATTCCCTCCACCACCCACAAGATCTCAACCGGCCTCGGCAACCTCTACATCACGGTCAGTTATTTTAACAAGAAACCCTTCGAAGTTTTCGCCTCCATCGGCAAAAGCGGCTACTCGACCATGGCCGACGCCGAAGCCATCGGCCGGCTGATATCGCTGGCCCTGCGCAGCGGCATTTCGACCGAAGAAGTGGTCAACCAGCTCAAAGGTATCGGCGGTGCCGAACCGATCTTTACCAACGGCCTGCTCATCCAATCCATCCCCGACGCCATCGCCAAAGTCCTGGAAACCCACATTGGTACGGTGCACATGCATCATCAGGACCACAACGGTCACAATTGCCCGGTTTGCGGCAGCAGTATCAGCGATGAAAAGTGCCCCACCTGCGCCAATTGCGGCTGGTCGAAATGCAACGGCGTATGAACGCCGGACAACTTGGTTTTAAAAATCGGAAATCATGTTTTTTAAAATTCACCGTTAAAAAACGCGGCAGGCGAACTGAGCGAGGAATAATTTTTCAGCTCCGCCAAAAGCTTTTCACTGGCCTGGGGAGAGGAAGCGGCTGAACAGAGATACTGGAAACGCTTCTGCAAAAAAGTGAAACCGTTGACAAAATCAGGAAGGCCTTCGGGCTGGAACCGTTTCCGCCACAAATCCAGGTATAGATTTTTAAGTTTCTCGGCCCCCTGTCCAAGCCATGCCGCCTGGCGGTGAATTTGCTCTGGCCCGCCTTGTTCTTCCAGAAGGGAACCGAGACGGTTGGAAAATTCCACCTTGGCGGCGATGAATGCATACAATTGCTGGGCGAAGTCCAAAAAATCGGTCAGTTCATTGCGGGCGATTTTTCTTTTTCCCAAATATAGCGCGGCTTTGCGGAAATGGGCCACGACCTCCCGCGGATCGCCCTGCCGGGAGAAAGGGGCAAGCAGCGGGTCTTCAAAAAGGTAGCGGAAATGGGAATGGGACAGCCGGTGTTCCGCCTGGGCCAGGAACGTGTAGACCCGAAACAGGTCGGGCTCGTCGCGGCCCAGTGCCCAGCGGCTGAATGACCCGGGGGCGGGAGGCCTGCCGCTCCATAACAGGCAGCCGGCTTCAAAATGGAGCAAGGCACTCCCTTCGGGAAGGCAGCCGTTTCCGCCGCTCTCGCCGTCGATCAGCATCACCCCGGCCAATTTTTCCGCTTTGGCGGCGTGGAAAGCGGCGCGGATGCCGGCCATGCTGCTGCGGTTGGCGGGAATGAACCGGTTCTTGACCTGGATGGTCTGGCAGAGCACCTGCGGGACATGGTGCTTTTTAAAAGGTAAGGCCTTGTTTTTAAAAAAATCGGACTTTCCTGTTTGCGGATCCCTTTGCAGAACCAGGACATCATGGGGAATTTTTCGGATCCAATCGCCGCGATCCGCAAAGTAATCGGCCCAGACCAGTATTTTTTCGCCCCGGGCTTTGCCAAGGCGACAGCGCTGTAAAAAATCTTCGAACCGGGCGGCGGGCGCGCTCTCCCTCTCGCTTGCTTCCGAACCGGTCACTGCCAGTCTGGCCGGATCAAATGCGCCGTCATCCCGGTCAAGGTCCTGGCCGGGGACCGACGCTTCATCCGCGGGCAAAAAGAAAATCTCCAGGCCCATTTTCCGGGCCCGGGCGGAAACGAGATCCATTTCGTTCCTGTTGAAAACTCCATTTCGCGAAGGGCCCGCGATCGATTTTTCGAGCCCGGCCGAGCAGGCGGCCGGCAGCGCAAAATAATTGAATCGCAAGAGGGCCATTTTCAGCAGCAAGCGCTGCAGCTCCGCTGCGACAGGAACCGCTCCGCCCGCCGCAGCAAAAGCAAATCCCCTCATGGCGATCTCCGGCCCATCGCGGATCGAAAAACCCGGCATGCGCCCGGAACGGCTATAAAAGGAGAGGATTTGCAGCAGGGTGGCCAGGGCATAAAACTGGCCGCGGGCTGAATTGGCCAGGACCAGGATCCGCTTCTGACCGCTTTCCAGCATGTATTCTTCATCGACCAGGTCCTGGCGCTCCTGAAAGATGATCTCCAGGCCGCGGTTTTTATTCCTGACGTTAAAAAAATCGAACAGAAAGTCGTATTTCTTATAAATTTCCAGGGGAAAACACAGATCGCGGATATCGAAAAAATCATCGCGGACCAGGGTTTTCTTGGGGTACGGGAACAGGAAAGCGAATTCGTTTTTCATGTCATTTTCTGAAAAAGGCCGGCCGAGTGAGGCTGGCAACATGATTTTAAGACAAAAACCATAACTTGGCAAGCGCCGCCTGACGGCCGTCTTGAAAAAAAGAAAATAAATAAAGGGGTAAAAATTGACAAAGTGAAATATCTTTAATAAAATTATTTTTAACACAAACCAGAAATATGGATACACTAAAGAAATTCCTCACCCACTACAAGGCCGGCGACATCATCTATAAAAAAGGTGAAATCCAGACCGATTTTTACATTCTCAACAAAGGCAAGGTCCAACTGAAGAGTGACAGCAGCGGCCGGATTCTGATCACGCTGACAAAAGGTGATTTTTTCGGCGAGGAATCATTGAACAACGAACAGAACGCGATCTATACGGTGGAAGTCATCGAAGACGCGGACATGATCAAGATCCCCTACATTTCTTTGACCGAAATGCTCAAGCAGACACCCGACATTGCCTTGAAAGTATTGAAGAAACTGAGCGAAAAACATATAAAAATCCAAACTGTTCTGATGGATATGCCGATCCCCGCCCCGGTCGCAAAGGAAAAGCCGGATGGCAAGGAAGTGAAAAAAGAAGACCAGACTTCTGAAAAGATCAATACCGACGTCAAAGCCTATTTGATCATTCAACGCTCGAACCGCCTGGTGCAGCTGACCAAGACCCAAACCTTTTTGGGCCGGCGGGATTACACCACCGGATTTGTTCCCGACATCGACCTGACGGACGAGGATGAAGAGAAGTACATTTCACGCAAGCATTCCAAGATCCAGTTCAAGGACGGCAAATTTTATCTTTCCGAGGAACCCGGCGCCATTAACGGCACTTTCCTGAACGGCAATAAACTGCAAACCGGGGTCAAACATGAACTGCACGCTGAAGACGAGATCACCCTCTGTCATTTGAATATTATCTTCAAAGTCTGATCTTTTTCCCCGCAGCTGGCAACTCTTACCGATCAAGCCATTCGCCGCTGTAAAAAACTTTTGTCTCTTGGCCGGCCACTTTCAGCAGCAAAGCGCCATCCGCGGCCAGACCGCAAAATTCACCCCGCAAAATTTGTCCCTGGTAATGAAAAGATATCTGCCGCCGCAAATAGGAACGGCTCAACCACCTAGCCTGACGGAGAATCCCGGTTAACTGGCCGTTTTGCAAATTTTTCAGCCTGGCGGCCAAGGCTGCGGCCAAGCGCCCGCTGCCGGCAGCGACCGGCCAGGACACGCCGGTCAATGTTTTCAGCGACCCGGCCCGCTCGCGCAAATCAACAGGGAAATCCCCGGCTTGCTGGTTGACATTGATGCCGATGCCAACAAGGCAGGTGATTTTTTCCGCCCGGACCATGTTTTCACAGATGATACCGGCAATTTTTTTGCCGCCAGCCAGAATGTCATTTGGCCATTTCAAGGCGAACTCCCGCTTGGTCCAACTACCAAGCATCTCGGCCACGGCCACGCCCGAAGTGATGGCCAGAAGGGGGAGGCCGGAGCCGGAGCCGAGGTGAAAGGCGAAAGTGGCGTAAATGCCGAGATCCGGCATAGAGAACCAGCCGCGGCCGTCACGACCGTGTCCGGAAAGCTGGGTGCCAGCGGTGACCATGAGCGGAAAATCGGCTTCCAGACGGGACAGGTTCTGCCTGATATAGTCGCTGGTCGATTCGCAGCGATCGAGGTGAATATGCTTGAAATGATCAGGATAGGTCGTCAATGGTCTTGCTTATTTTTACATTTTTTTCGATGTATTCCTGCAGGTTCCTTTTGAAATTCTGGATGATCTCGGCCGGGGCCTTTTCGGCAAATCCACCGCCACTCAATTTGCTTTCCATCTGGCCGATCAGCTTGCTCAATTTGTCATGTTCACCGCGCAGTCTTTGCAATTCCTGCTGACGATCCTGGTCGCTGACAAAGGGGAGCAGGATCTCCCAATTCTGGCTCACGCCCCGGAAGCCTTTCGGCAGGACCGACAGATCGGCGACGATCTCCGTCTGCAGGCTGCGGCTGAGAAAATCGAAATATTTCAAGTGCTTTTCCAGATGTTTTTTTTCCGCCGCCGCTTCGCATTTGAGAAAGATCGGGATTTTTTTATTTGGTTCGATGCGGTTTTCCGTCCTGGTTTTCCTGGTTTCGGCCACCACTTTTTTCAATGTCTCGATCGCGGCATGGGCTTGGGAAAAAACAAAGTCCTTGTTAAAGGCCGGAAATTCAGTCTGCAGCAGGAACTCCTTGTCGGTTCTGATCTTTTGGTAGATCTCCTCGCTGATGAACGGCATGAAGGGGTGCAGCAGCTGCAGGATCTTGAAAAGGGTCAGCTTAAGAACCGAACGGGTCTGGGGACTGGCCAAATCGCTTTTCGAAAACTCCAGGTACCAGTCGCAGTATTCGTCCCAGAGGAAATGGTATATCAGGTCCGCAGCTTCGTACATGCGGTAGTCGTCAAAACAGCGGTTCACCTTTTCCACCGTGGTGTTCAGCAAGTGCAGAATCCATTTGTCGGTATCGCTGATTCGGCGGGCATCGATCACCAGTTCCTCGTCGCCTTTCAGGTTCATGATCACATAGCGGGAAGCGTTCCAGATCTTGTTGGCAAAGGCCTTGTAGCCCTTGATGCGGTTGACGGAAAGGGAGATGTCCATGCCCGGAACCGCCTGGATGGCCAGGGTGAAACGCAGGGCATCGGCGCCGTATTCACGGATGATGTCCAGCGGATCGACGGCGTTGTTCTTGGTCTTGCTCATCTTCTGGCCTTTTTCATCGCGGATCAGGCCATTGATCAGCACTTCGCGGAAAGGAACCGCGCCGCCGAAATGGATGCCCATCATGATCATGCGCGCCACCCAGAAAAAAATGATGTCGAAGGCCGTGGCCATGATGGAAGTCGGATAGAAGGTTTTGAAATCCGGGCTGTCGACCTGCCAGCCTAGAGTGGTGAACGGCCACAGGGCCGATGAGAACCAGGTATCAAGCACATCTTCATCCTGGACCAGCCGCACGCCGGCGCAATGGGGGCAGCGGCCGGGATCTTCCTCGGCCACCACCACTTCCTGGCAATCCTGGCAATAGTAGGCCGGGATGCGATGCCCCCACCACAATTGCCGGGAAATGCACCAATCCTGGATATTTTCCATCCAGTTGTAATATACTTTCTTCCACTTGTCGGGAATGAAAACGATCTGGTTTTCGACGACCGCCCGGATGGCCGGCGGGGCCAATTCCACGGTTTTTAAGAACCATTGCTTGGAAATATTCGGTTCGACCACGGTCTCGCAGCGCTGGCAATGGCCGACATTGTGGGTGTACTCTTCTTCTTTTTCAATCAATGCCAATGCGCGCAGATCGTTCAGCACTTCCTGCCGGCAGGCGAAGCGGTCCATGCCAATGTATTTTTCCGGGATGGGACCGGTCATGCGAGCCAGTTCGTCGATGACCACGATCTTTTCCAGGTGGTGCTTCATGGCGATCTTGAAATCGGCTGGGTCGTGGGCCGGGGTGACCTTCACCGCCCCGGTACCGAAATTCCTGTCCACGTCATCATCACCTACCAGGGAAATGGTACGGCCGGTCAGCGGCAGGAGGATTTCCTGGCCGATCAATTTTTTGTAGCGGGTATCCTTGGGGTGGACCGCCACCGCCACATCGCCGAGCATGGTTTCCGGCCGGGTGGTGGCCACTACCACCCAGCGCCCCGGGTCCTGGCGCAGTGGGTAGCGGATATAGGTCAGCCGGCCATGGACCTCCTTGTGTTCCACTTCCAGGTCGGAAAGAACTGTTTTGCAGCTGGGACAGCGGTTCACCATGTAGGTTCCTTGGTAAATTTTGCCTTCGCGGTACAACTTGACGAAAACTTTCCTGACCACCTGCTGCATTTCGTCGCTCAAGGTGAATTTCATCCGGCTCCAATCCAGCGCCAATCCCAGTTTCTTGATCTGGTTCACGATCTTCTGCTGCGAAGCGTTTTTCCAATCCCAGACCAGCTGTAGAAATTGTTCACGGCCCAGATCCTCTTTGCTCAATCCCTTTTCTTTTTTTAGATTTTTTTCCACCATCATCTGCGTGGCGATGCCGGCATGGTCAACCCCGGGCAGCCACAGCACGTTGAAGCCCTGCATTTTTTTTCGGCGCACGATGATGTCGGGCAGGGAAAGGGTCAGGGCATGGCCGATGTGCAGCGAACCGGTCACATTGGGGGGGGGCAGGATGATTGAAAAAGGAATGCCGGCGTCATCGCTCGCGGGAGTGAACAGGCTGTTCTCTTCCCAGCGGCGATACCAGTCGCTTTCGGTCTGTAAATGGTCATAAGCTTTTTCCATATTCATTTCCACTTGCTTAAAACTCCAAAGAATAAATTACAAACCGCTGTTGCTCAGATCGGATTTGATTTTATCGATTTCTTCTTTAATGATCTTTTCGGCCAAGGGCGGAACGATCTCCCAAAGCAGTTCTTTGATGGTCAGGCTTAACTTTTCTTCGAGTTTTCCGGTCATTGCCAATTTTTCCGGCAGCGGTACTCCGGGATCGGACTTAGTCTCTTTTTTGGGCATGTTGACCAGTTTTTCCAATTCGGCCTCGGGCGAGCTCACTTCAAGCTGCGTTTTTTTGACAGCCGTTTCCTTTTCAAAAACCTTGTTCTCAAAAAATTCTGAATCCTTTTCCGGCTTTTGTCCGGGGGCCATGAGATCGATGATGCTGTCCGGGCCGGCATGGATGGTTTTCGCTGGAGAATTCAGCTCACTCTTGTCAAATTCCAGCGCGAATTTTTCCCCGCTTTCCATCAATTTATCATCTTTCTGATCGACGGGGAACTGCAGATCATCACTATCGGGCATCTGCGACGATTCCAATGATGATTTAAGCAGATCCGCGGAAGTGTCTTCCTTGGCAATTTCAAGGAACCGATCATGAAATTCATCGGATGCGTCTTTGGGTTTGCTGTCTGCCTGCGGAGTTTTGAGCACGGATTTCGTATCAAATTCTGGAGCCAAAGGAGCGGCAGCCCCCGGATGCGCCGGGTTTATTTCCTCAAAAGCGGGTTCCTCTTCGAAGGGATTCTTGATGTTTTCTTCGGTTTCAATCGGCATCAGGTTATCTTTGAGTGGCTGAGTCCCTTGCGTGATCTCTTCGGAAGGCAGCACTTCATCCCGCTCCAGAACCTGGTTCCTGGCCGTAGGGTGATCCGCAGGAGGCGGCACTTCCATTTCGCCGCGAATGTCGGAAAAGCTGATATCTTCACTGTCCGGGGCGTTGGGCTCGATCTCGGGGAAATCTTCCGGAAATGAACTGGGCCCCGCCTCGGCAACTTTCCTGGGTACTTTTTTTTCTTCCTCGTTGACGATCTTCATGACCGCACTGACCAGGGCATTGGAATCAAAAGGCTTGGTGACAATGTCCTCATATTTGAGGTTTTTGATCATTTCGTTATCCACCGGTTCGAAACTGCCCTTCATTAAAAAAACCCGGCAATGATTCAAAGTGGGGGTTTCGTTGATGAAACGGCAAATATCGTAGCCATTGGTCTCAGGCAATTTGATGTCCACGATCACCACGGCGGGGTTCAATTGCAGCAATTTCTCCTTGATTCCGGATCCGTTCTCGAAACTGCGCACTTCTATATTTTCAATTTCGGAAAATGATAATTCGACAATCCGGCGGATCGTGTAACTATTATCAGCCAGAACAATCGCTTTTTTATTCATTCCGGTCCTCCTGAACCTTATCCGTCTTTTGTATACAGTAATTTCTATCACTTTTCCAACAATAATGTCAAGTTAAAATATTGACTTTTTAATTTTTTTGTATGAAAATAATTCCATCATGCACAGAATAAAAGTCCTGATCGCCAAACCCGGTTTGGACGGGCATGACCGCGGTGCCAAAATCGTGGCCAAGTATCTCCGCGACGCAGGCATGGAAGTCATATACACCGGGCTGCGCCAATCACCCGAGACCATCGTCAACACTGCGATCCAGGAAGATGTCTCCATCATCGGCCTGAGCATCCTTTCAGGCGCTCACCTGCAGTTGTGCAAAAAGATCATGGCGGTTTACAAGGAAAAGGAAATTCTTCCACCCCCGATGTTTTTGGGCGGCATCATTCCCGGCGCCGACATGCCGGAATTGGCAAAAATCGGCATCCAGGAAGTTTTCCCTCCCGGTACGCCGCTGGAACACATCGCTGGCAAGGTCAGGGAGATTGTCGGGCAATGACGGCAACCATGGTTGACAAAACCAACCGTTTGTTCTACAATCAAAACACCCAGGTAAGCAAATAGCAATGAAAACTGCCAAACAAACCCGTAACTATTCGGTTATCATCGTTTCCGACGCCACAGCATCCAACAAGGAATTCACTGTTTCTTCAAAATTGGTCAAAAATGCCGTTCTGGCTTTCTCTTTCCTGGTCATTTTCTTCGGCTTCATCATTTTCCATTACTTGACCATGACCCTGGACAAGCAAAAAATGAAGCGCCTCGAGCTTGACGCCAAGGACAAGCGGCAAAAAATAAGCGAATTGTCCTCCACCATCGAGGATCTCAACAAGCGCCTCAAGAACATGGAGATCTACAAGGAAAGGATCATGGTGGCCACCGGACTGACCTCGCCCATGGCGCTCAAAGAAGTGGGCAGCGGCGGTCCCGAATTCGGCAATGCCGGCGACAATTTTTCGGGCGCGCCGGGAGTGATTCCCGCCCCCCAGTCCCTGCTGCAGGTCCCCAAAACCGCTGATATCAGAGACAAAGCCCAAAAAATAGAGGATTCACTCAAATCCGTGGAAAAGTTCGTCAACCAGCAGAAGCTTCAGCTTGCCTCCACTCCGGTCATCTGGCCCACCCGAGGCTACATTTCCGGCGTCTTCGGCAACCGGGTCCATCCTTTCACCGGCCGCTATGAATTTCATTACGCCATCGATATCGCCACCCAGCTGGGCAACAAGATCATCGCCCCGGCCGACGGCGTGGTCCTGGTGGCCGAACCCAAGCAATATTACGGCAAAATGATTCTTATCGACCACGGTTTCGGCTATGTTACCCGCTACGGCCATCTTTCGGGATTCAATGTCCGTGAAGGCCAACGCGTTCATCGCTATGACGTCATCGGTACCGTCGGGACCACGGGGAGAAGCAACGGCCCCCACTTGCATTACGAGGTCCGCTATTTCGATAAGCCCATGAATCCCGCCGATTTTATCCTGGATAGTCAGTAACCGATCCAGCGATTCCCCCTTCCCGTTTTTTTGATTAAATTGTTGAATTGTCTTGATTTTAATTTTTAAATTACTTATAATCCATGCGCATGAGCAAAACGCACTGCACAAAGCAAAAAGGGCATGGAAAAAAATGTTTCCCTGTATCCCAAACAATTTATAAAATTTACGAGGAGGAATGCATGAAAAAAGTACTGGTTTTGGTCGCTTTAATTTTTTTGATTATGATCACCACATCCTGTCAAAAACCCGAGGAGATCACGATCTCCAAATATTTTCAGGCCATGAAGGCCAAAGACAGGGACACCATGGCAGCCATGGCCGCTGAGCCTGTCTCACTGGAATTCAAATCCTGGGAACTGGTTTCCAGTGAAGTACCGGAGAGCAAAGACCTCATCCTACCGCAGTTGATCAAAGAATTGGCTGATGTCAAGAAAAAGAAAGATACCCAGATCCTTTTGGTCAAAGACAAAAAAGACGCACTGGACCAGTTGAAGACCAGACTGGGCGAAACCCGCGGCCGCAGACAGAAAGCCGAGTTACAGAAGCAAATCACCGATATGGAAATGGAAGTGGAAACCGAAACCGCCAACTACAAGCGGGACCAGATGGATTATACCCAGATGAAAAACCAGGTCGAAAACGAAAAGAAAATGGTCACCCTGTCCACCAATATCGAACAGAACCAGGAGCTCTTTGCCGGCAAAACCATCAACGCCAAATCGATCGTCAAGATCACCACGGCCGACGGCGAAAAGGACTATGTTTTCCTGCTGAGAAAATTTGAACTGATCAATCCCGTTTCCAACAAGGTATTTTCCAACCGCTACATCATTTTGAAAATCATGCCCAAAGAAGATTTTGAACAAGGGAATTAAGCTTATTTATTAATCCCCCTCATAAAAATTGGCCGCGGGAGCAGACAAGCGGCTCCCGCGGTTTGTTTTTCCCTTCAAGTCATGAACACATTTCCCGGTTCAATTCTTTGATTTGCTCAAAAAAAAATCCAGCATGGAGAATCAAAATGAAGAAAATTTCAATCTTTTTTTTATGCCTGTTCCTGACCGCCTCGCTCTGGAGCCAAAAAAGGGCCCTGAATTTTGAGGACATGTTCGCGGCCGGCCGTCTTTCATCCCCGACCGTCTCGCCCGACGGCAAGTGGGTCGTTTTCGCGGTAAAAACCCCGGACATCGCCGCCAACACCTACCAGACCCACCTCTATGCGGCGGACCTGCAAGGGCGAAGCTTGAAAAAATTAACCGACGGCAAGGGCAACCATTCCCAGCCCCGCTTCATGAGATCGGGCCTCTTGACCTTCGTTTCCACCCGGGATGGTGACCCACAGCTCTTTTCACTTGACCTGAAGAATCCCGGCGAAGTCAAGGCAGTCACCGCAGTTGCCGGCGGCGTCAGCGACTTCATTTGGTCAAGCGACGAAAAAAGCATCGCTTTCGCCAAAGATGTCGACCCACGGGCCAAAAGTTTCGCCGCAGCCGTGGCCATGGAGAAAGAGACCGCGGCCTCGAAGGTCAAGGCCAAATTGCTGACCGGCCTGCTTTTCCGCGTCTGGGATTCCTGGCGCAATGGCCTGCGCAGTCATGTCTTTCTACACCAGCCCGGCACGTCCGGATTCACCGACCTGACCCCGGGCGAGTTCGACACGCCGCCGCTGGACCTGGGCGGCAGCCAGGATTACCTCTTTTCCAGCGATGGCAATTGGTTTGCCTTCGTGAAAAACACCGATCCAGTGGTGGCCGTTTCCACCAACAATGACGTCTATCTACGCGACTTGCGCAGCGGCCAGGAAAAAAACATCAGCATCGACAACAAGGGCGGGGATGCCAATCCGGTCTTTTCGCCTAAAAACAAATACCTGGCCTACCTGTCCATGCGCCGGCCCGGCTTCGAAGCCGACAAAAAAGACATCATTCTCACCAACCTGAAAAGCGGGGCGCGACTGAACCTCACTGCGGCTTTTCCCGATACCATCGCCTCTTTCGTATTCAGCGCCGATGAAAAAGCCATTTACTTCATCGCTTCGCAAAGCATCTATGAGCCGATCTTCAAGTTGCATATCGCCTCCAAAAAGATCGAAAAGATCGTTGCCGCCGTCAATGCCAATTCCCTGCGCCTGACCCCGGACGGCAAGTCCCTGGTCTACCTGGCCCAGACGGTGGCCATGCCCCATGAAATTTTCAAATACGACCTGCGCCGGCGCCAACAAACACAGCTGACCCATTTCAACCGCGAGATCTTCAAGGACGTGCAGATGAACCGGGCCGAGACCTTCCGCTTCCAGGGCGCCAAAGATGAAATGGTGGAGGGCATGCTGCTCAAGCCGCCGTTCTTTGATGCCAACAAAAAATACCCGCTGGTGTTTTTGGTTCACGGCGGGCCGCAGAACGCCTGGACCGACGATTTCCATTACCGCTGGAACCACAGCCTGTTCGCATCTCCCGGCTACGTGGTGGCGGCGATCAACTTTCACGGCAGCCCGGGCTATGGCCAGGCCTTCACCGATTCGATCTCAGGAGACTGGGGCGGCGCGCCCTTCGTCGACCTGGTCAAGGGCCAGCAGTACCTGGTGGAAAATTATCCCTTCATCGACAAGGACAAGATCGTGGCCGCCGGCGCCTCCTACGGCGGCTTCATGCTCAACTGGATGGCCGGCCACAGCGACGAGTTCAAATATCCCTTCCGCTGCCTGGTTTCCCACGACGGCATCTTCGATTCGCGCAGCATGTACTATTCCACCGAGGAGCTGTGGTTCGAGGAATGGGAGCACGGCGGCACCCCCTGGGAAAGCGCTTTATACGAAAAGTGGAACCCGGCCAACTACGTCGACAAGTTCAAGATACCCATGCTGGTCGTGCATGGCGAGAACGATTACCGCGTGCCGGTCAGCCAGGGGCTGATGCTGTTCACCGCCCTGCAGCGGCGCGGCGTGGAATCAAAAATGCTCTATTTCCCCGACGAGAATCATTTCGTGCAGAAGCCGCAGAACGCGCGCCTGTGGTGGCAGACGGTTCTCGGTTGGTTCGCGGAGAATATCGGCGACGCGAAATAAACCTGTACCCGAAAAACGGTTTTTCCCTTTTCAGCCCCGGACAAAATGGGGCAGATCAAGGGGAATGACCAGGGAAAATTCCACCAGGCCGGCGAGTGTGCCGTTTTCGTGCCAGGGCACCTGGTGGATCAGTTTCTTCACGCCGTTCTTTTCGATCGCGTAACTGTTGCTGATGCCGGCAGCCATGATATGGCGGATCTTTTCACGTGCCGGCTCAGGGTGGCACGCCAGCAGGTTTT
Organism: Patescibacteria group bacterium; assembly: GCA_035528155.1. Taxonomy (GTDB): domain Bacteria; phylum Acidobacteriota; class Aminicenantia; order UBA2199; family UBA2199; genus UBA2199. Next base: position 67,234 of record DATKZA010000001.1, read on the forward strand.
TCCCCAACAGGGCTTTGCCGCCGTCGGCGGCGAAGGTTTGCGCGGACTTGTCATTCATGTAAACGATAATGCCCTCGCGGTCGCAGACCGTAACCGCCACGTCGATGCCTTCGATCCAGGTTGGGGATTCCATGATCACATCGATATGCTCAGCGGTCAGAAGTCAGAGAACAGAAGGCAGAAGTCCGCTTGATTGATGCTTTTTTCTGCTTTCTGATATCTGTCGTCTGTCATCGATTCATTCTTTCTTCTTGCCGATCGTCGAGATCTTCAGCGGCACGTACAGGCCGCAAAAGCCCAGTGCGGCCGTGAACAGGGGGATGAGGGCCAGAAGCCCCCACCAGCTCTTGTAATAAAAGCCCAGAGCGGCGATCACCACGCCGATGATCACCCGGATGATGCGGTCCGTTTTCCCGATGTTGCAGGTCATGTGTACCTCCCGGAATGTCCACGATTATACAAATATCGCGATTGAATGTAAATTTTTCGTTTTCTCCATCCGCGCCTCAAACCTGCGGCGGAAATTTTTCCGCCAAGCGCCGCAATTCGTCCGTGATCGCATCCAGGGCGGGGCGCCGGTCCGGCTCCTTGTCGATCATGGCCATGATCAGGGCGTTCAGTTCCCCGGGGACCTCATGGCT
>DATKZA010000002.1:0-14708 GCA_035528155.1 Patescibacteria group bacterium
GTCATCAGCGGCTTTTTCGGCCGCGGCAGCAGCGGTTCGATAACCCTGCTGGGCCGCAACGGTTCCGACTATAGCGCGGCCGCTGTGGCCTATGCGCTGAAAGCCGGGCAACTGGAAATCTGGAAAGACGTAGACGGCTTCATGAGCACCGACCCATCCATGGTGGAAACGGCACGCCAGCTTGAGCGGATATCCTTTGCCGAAGCCGCCGAGCTTTCCTATTTCGGCGCCAAGATATTGCATCCGCGCACCGTGGAACCGCTGGCCGGAACAAAAACCCGGCTTTTTATCAGGAATATGAACCGGCCCAAAAACCGGGGCACCGAGATTTTTTCAGGAAAGTCGGGCCGGGATGATGTGGTGGCCTCGATCACAGCCAACCGGCGCCTGGCCAATATCCGCATTCACGGACCCGGTGTCGGTTGCAAGCCGGGCATTATGTCCGACATCAGTTCGCTGCTGGCCGCTCAGCAGATCAATATCTATTCGGTCATCACCTCCCAAACCTGCATCAACTTGCTGATCGATCAAAGCGACGGCCAAAGGAGCCTGCAGAAAATCAAAGTGTTGACCAACGGCGTCATCAAGAAAATCGTTCTGGAGGAGCACATCGCCCTGATCGCCGTGGTCGGTGAAAAAATGATGGAAAAAGAGGGCATCTACGCGCGGATATTTACGGCCGTGGCCCGGGAAAAGATCAACGTGGAAATGGCTGCCGCCGGAGCCTCTCCCGTGGCCTGCTATTTCATGGTCAAGCGCTCGGACCTGGACCGGGCCGTGCGCGCCGTCCACGATGAGTTTTTTCCGTGATCGGCATTTAAGCCGCTATAATTCATTTCTCCCCTAGGGACGATCCGCTGGATCGCCCTGGATGATATCAGCGGAGAAATTCGATCGCCAAAACAGGGCGACCCGGCGGGTCGCCCCTACACGTCATTCCTTGCCGCCGAAATCGATGTCGTCGGGGAGCTCGTTGACGTCCTTCTCACCCTGGTAGGGGAAATGGACGCCAAGCAGGCGGCCGGCCTCGGTGATGCCGCGGACCAGGCCCTCGTTGAAGTTCCCGGCCTTGAAATCCACCGCCATGGCGGCGACCAGTTTTTCCCAGAATTCCTGCCCCACTTTTTGGTGGATGCCTTCGTCGCCGATGATGGCGAAAGCGTGCCGCGAGGGGACGATGAAAAACAGGATGCCGTTGCGGTCGCGGGTGGCCTGCATGCCCAGGCGCTGGAACGCCTTTGCGGCCACGCGCCGGACATTGCCCCAGAAAAAAGAGGAGACCGAGACGCGGATCTCACCGGATGTCTGCTGCTCGGCCAAGGCGATGGCCGCCTTGATTTTGATATCGTCGATCAGGTCGAGCATTTTGTGTTTTCTCATAAATGCCATGTGTTCCTCCCCGGCTACCAGGACCCGGAGGCGCCACCGCCCCCGGAACGTCCGCCCCCCCCTGAAAACCCACCGCCGCCCCCGCCGCCGCGGCCGCCAGACAGGATAGAAAACAACAGATAGATGGCCAGTGAGGGATTGGTGATCAGCAACAGCAAAAAGCCCAATATCCCGATGCCGATGAGGATCTTCTGAAACCAGGTCAACTTGGGCGCCGGCCGGGGTTGGGCTTGCCCGTCTCCGCCGGCAGCGGTGTCCCCGTCCCCGGAGAGCACTGCGAACAGGCTGTCGAGCGCCTTGGTCACGGCTCCCTCGCTGTCCCCCTGCTGCAGTCTCGGCACCATGTCATCATTGATGATGCGCGAGGCGATGGCGTCGGGCACCTGGCCCTCCAGCCCGTAGCCGACTTCGATGCGGATGCGCTGGTCATCGGCCATGACGAACAGGGCCAGGCCGTCATCCAGCCCCTTACGCCCGATTCGCCAGGACTCGAACACTTTCACGGCCCAATCTTCTATCGGGACAACACCGGTGGTCCTGCCAATATAAACTACGATCTGGTGACCGCTGGATTGCTCGTACTGCTGAAGCCTGGCGTCAAGCTGCGCCGCGACCTGCGGCGAAAGCAACCCGGCAGTGTCGGTGAGCCAGCGCTGGGGCGGGGCGGGGATGGCTGTGCCGGTATCGCCTGCGGCAGCGGCCGCAAAAGCCAGGATGATCAGCGTCCCGGCCAGCGCCAGCCTGAATAAATACCGCGATTTCACTGACTAGAATTGGACCTTGGGCGCGGTTTCGGCCCCGGCCTGGGCTTTGAAATAGACTTTTTCCCGGAAGCGTTCACCAAAGAAATTGGCAATGATCACAGTGGGAAAGCGCATCCTTTTGGTGTTGAAGGCCTGGGCCGCTTCGTTGAAGCGCATGCGCTCGACGGTGATGCGGTTTTCCGTGCCTTCCAACTGGACCTGCAGGTCGCGGAAATTCTGGGTGGCCTTGAGCTCGGGGTATTTTTCCACCACCACCAGCAAGCGGGACAAGGCCGAAGACAAGCCGTCCTGGGCCTGCTGGAACTTGGCAAAAGCTTCAGGATTGGCGGCTGGGCTCTGGCCGCCGCTTAAGGAGACCTGGCCCACTTTGGCCCGGGCTTCGGTCACGGCAGTGAAAGTATCTTTTTCAAAAGCGGCCGCCCCTTTGACGGTCTCCACCAGGTTGGGCACCAGGTCGGCCCGACGCTGGTAGACGTTTTCTACCTGCGCCCATTGGGAAAGGACCTTCTGGTCCAGCCCCACCAGGCTGTTATAAGAGCCGATGACGCTGGCAACCAAAACCACGACCAGCAGGACCACGATCCCCAGGCAACCAAGTCCTATCATTTTTTTTGACATGTTCTTTTCCTCCCGTCACATGATTTCGTGATCATTATAACTTTAACTTTACAAAATGAAAACAGGTCGTGGGCCGATGCGGAAAATAAATTGGCACTGGCTCAGGGCAGAACGCCGATGCCCCGGTGCTTGGCGGCGATGGCCGCGGCCAGAGCGTCCAGGGCCTGGAAATCTTTTTCGCTGGGGCAGCCCTTGGCCAGTACTGGATCCAAAAGCTCGACCTTTAGGTTGCCTAAGGAGGCCAGCAGGTTTTCCACCATGCGTCCACCCCAGCCGTATGATCCTATAATGGACGCAAATTTTAGCTTTGGTCGCAAAGCGTTGGCCAAGAAGGCCGTATGGGCGATGGCCGGGTGTACCCCGCCCAAGACCGTAGGCGAAGCCATGACCACGGTGCTGGCATCGACCAGTTCTTTGGCCAGCTCGCCGATATCGGTATGGATCATGTTGCAGGGGATGACGGTGATGTTCTGGCGGATCAATGCTCCGCTCAGGTGCTCCACCATTTCCCGGGTGCTGCCGTGCATGGAGACAAAGGGGATCAGCACCAGGTTTTCCGTCCGCTCGGAAACCCAATCGCGGTAGGCGTCGAGAATGAACACCGGCCGCGGATAGACCACGCCGTGGCTGGGAGCGATCAGGTCCAGGGCAAGTCCGCTCAGCCGTTCCAGGTGTTTGCGGATTTGCGGGCGGAAAGGCATCATGATCTCGGCAAAATAGCGTTTCGCCGCCTGGTAGGTGCGCTTCTCGTCAGTGAGCAGAGGCCGGCTCTGCGCCAGGTGGGCGCCCAGAAAATCACAGCTAAAAAGGATCTTGTCTTCCCGCAGGTAGGTAAGCATGGTCTCGGGCCAGTGCACCCAGGGGGCGAATATGAATTCCAGGGTCTTGCCGCCCAGATCCAGCGTCTGGCCGTCGCTCACGGTTTGGAACTTGTTTTCAGGAAGCAAGAGCAGATCCATGAGCATGGCCTTGCACTTTTCGTTGGTCAGCACCACGGCTTGGGGAAATATTTCCAGAATGGCGCCAATGGAGCCGGAATGGTCTTGCTCGGCGTGCTGGCTGACGATATAATCAATGCGGGTCACCCCGGTTTCCTGCAAATTCTCGAGCAGTTCCTCGGTTTTGCCCGGATCGACCGTGTCGATCAAAGCGATCTTATCGCCGCCCCGGACCAGGTAGGCATTGTAGGATGTGCCGTCGGGCAAAGGGATCAACTCATCAAAAAGGCGCCTGTCCCAGTCAAGCGCACCCACCCAGGTGATGTTTTTTTTTATTTCCATTGCTGCCATGGTTCCTCCAGTTGCAAACGAGAATTTCGCTTCTCGCGGTTTTCAAGGACAAACAAGAATTTCAACCCGTAACGCCCTTGCGGTCACTCCATGACTTCGAAGGCATCTTTGCCGGCCCCGCAGACCGGGCAGACCCAGTCTTCGGGAATATCTTCAAAAGCGGTTCCGGGTTTGATGCCCGAATCAGGATCACCGTCGGCAGGATTGTACACATATCCGCATACGCTGCAAACAAATTTCTTCATGTCGACCTCCTTGGACTAACAAACGAAAAATTATCACAAGCAACCGCTTTCACGGCCTCAAATTATAAAATCAAAACCAGCAAAAGTCAACGCCGCTCCTCAGCCGTCCTCCAGGATTTTGATCATCTTGATGATCTCGGCTTTCTGGGCCGCATCCCGGGCTTTGCCCAACGCCAATTCCAGGTTGTCCAGGGCTTTTTTCTTGTCGCCCAGTTTGGACAAGACCCGGGCGCTGTTGATCAGGTAGCCGGGATCGGGAATGGTGATCAGTGCGATCGCCTTTTCGTAGTTTTCCAAAGCATCGGTCGGTTTGCCAAGATTTTCCAATGCCAAGCCCTTCAGGTTGTAGAGCGGGGCGAAGCGCCGGTTCAGCAACATCCCTTTTTCCGCATACCTCAGGGCCGAATCATACTTTTCGAATTTGATCTCCAGCACCGCCAGGTTGGCAAAGGCGTTCTCCGGGGTCAGGTAGTCCTCGGCGTTGGCGGCCGCCAGCAATTTCTCCTTGGCCTGTTGGTAATTGCCTTGTTCCGTGTAAATCGTACCCAGCAGGTTATGCGCATCATAGAACTTCGGGCTGACCTGGATCAGGCGGTTCAACGTGTTGATGGCTTTGGTAAAATCTCGCTGATAGGCATACACCAGCCCCAGGGCATTCAAGGCCTGAATCAGGCGGGGATTTTTCTGCAACGAGGCCAGCAGAGATCTTTCAGCCAAGTCCAACTTGCCGTCATTGAGGTGCCTGATTCCTTCAGCGGCCAGGTATTCGGCTGAACCGGGCTGCAATTGGCCCGGGACCGTGCGCGGCTTGCCGCCGCCGCAAGCCAGGAATGCGACCAATATCAGCAGGTAAAAAATATTCTTTTTCATGTTGCCTCCTTCATGCCATTCACCCGGTACACTTTCACCGGCTTGGATAGGCCCGTTAATTTTTTTTCTCCCATTGGCTTAAACTCAAAAAGCCCGCGGGTCGCTTGATAAGTATGTTCGGACACCACGATCTCATCGGCGCCGGCCACCGCCGATTCCAGGCGGGAGGCGATATTGACCGTATTGCCCAAAACGGTGTATTCAAGCCTTTTGGGCGAACCGAAGTCACCGGAGATCAGCTTGCCGGAATGTATGCCGATGCGCACCCTGATCTGGCTGTCAGTCGCCATCTGGGCGTTGAGGGCGCACAGTTTTTCTATCATTTCCAGGGCAGTGACAATGGCCATCTCGGCATGGTTGACAAATTCCAGGGGAATGCCGAAAACGGCCATGATCGCGTCGCCGATGAACTTGTCCAGGGTGCCGTTGTGTTTAAAAATGATCTCGGTCATTTCACTAAAAAAGTTATTAAGGAACATGCCCACTTCGATGGGGGTCATTTTTTCCGCCCGCGAAGTGAACTTGACGATATCCATGAACAGGACCGAAGCTTCCGACTCGCGGTAGGGCATGAGTTCGCCGCTGTTGTTGTCCTGGAACTCCATCAGCCGCGAAACCACGGCCGGCGAGTGGTACCTTTCCAGGCGCGAACGCAGCCGGCGTTCGCGGTTCAGTTTATCCAGGCTGTTGATCCCCTCGATGGAGAAGCCGGCGAAGTTGGCGATGATGGACATGATCTCAAGTTCCTTTTCACCGAAAACCTGGGAAAAGCTTGTCGTATCGACGTAGATCAGGCCATAGATGGAATCCTTTGTCCAGATGGGAACCGACATGGCCGAATTGATGCCGTACATGATGACGCTGTTGGAGCTGTCGAAACGCGAATCGCTGCGGGTGTTGGATGAAAGGATGGCCACTTTCTCATGAATGGCTTTCAGGGCAATGGTCTTGGAAATATTGACGATATCATCTTTTTGGGCCTGCATAAAATACGTATACTTGAGATGGATATCGTTTTGCTTTTGGTCATAATAGAAAATGAATATTTTTTCGGGGTGGACGAATTTGAATATCAGATCCCCGAGTTTTTGGAAATTCTCCTCGATGTCCTGCGAAGCGATCAGGCTCTTGCCCAGCGCGGTCAGGGAAGCCAGGAAATTCGGTTCCTCGCTTTTCAGTTTCGGTTTTTTTTCGGGCTTGAGCAATTCGTCCAGGGGAACCACAAGGGATATCTTCTGGTCGTTGATATCGTGGTAACTCTCCCCTTTGCCGACCGCCATAAAACTGAGGATGGTCCGGCCGATGGTGATCTTGTCGCCGACTGCCAAGGACTTGGACTGGACGCGCCGGCCGTTGACGTAACAGCCGTTGGTGCTGTTCATGTCAGCCAGTTTGTAGCTTTTGCCCGAACGCTGCAAACGGCAGTGCTGGCGCGACACCGTGTTGTCTTTCAGTTCAATGTCGTTTTTAGGAAGCTTGCCGATGACCACCAGGTCTTTGGCCAAGTAAAAGACCTTCAGCTCATCATCGGCCATGTATTCTAATTTAAATTCCATTCGTTTTTTAGACTCCTTTTCATCAGATCGAATATGGCCTGGCGCACGTCCTTGCCGGCAAAAAGTACCTGGTGCACTTCTCTTGAGATAGGCATGTCGATGGCCAGTTTTTCGGCAAGCAAATGAACCGCCTTGGTGGTCTCGACGCCCTCGGCTACCATGGGTGTTGATTTTTCGATTCCGGCCAGTGACTCACCCATGGCGATCTTTCTTCCCAGCTGAAAATTGCGCGATAGGCTGCCGAAACAGGTCAGCATTAGATCCCCGATGCCTCCCAGACCCCAGAAAGTCTCCGCTTTGGCCCCCAAGCGGATGCCCAGGCGCAAAATTTCCATGTTGGCCCGGGTGACCAGCGACGCCGTGGTATTAAAACCGAAACCAAGGCCGTTGACCATGCCCGAGGCAATGGCCATCACATTTTTCAGCGCCCCGGCGACTTCCAGGCCTTGCAGGTCGCTGGAACGGTAAATACGCAAGATAGACGATGAAAAATGGTTTTGTAAACGCTCCAGCAGCCCTTCGTTGTCCGAAGCAGCCACCACGGCGGTGGGGTGCTGTTTGGCCAGTTCGCGGGCGAATGAGGGGCCGGAAAGGGTGAGCCACTGCCGGGAGATTCCGGGAGCGAAAACTTCAGCCGCAACCTGGGAAATGGTTTTCAGTGAATCGGATTCAAAACCCTTGGACAGATTGACGAGGACATGTTCATCGCGCAGGACGGATTTCAGGCTTTGCATCACTATGCGGATGAATTTTGAAGGCACGGCCAGGATCAGGACATCGGCGCGAACCGCTTCGCGCTCCAGGTCGCCGCAGGCCCGCAAATTTTCCGCCAGCTTGATCCCGGGCAGGAAGACCGTGTTTTCCCGGGTAGAATTAATGGCGGCGATAACCTCTTTTTCCCTGACCCAGATCCTGACTTTTTTCTCATGTCGCGCCAGATAGTCGGCGAAAGCCGTCCCCCAGGAGCCGCCTCCGACAACCAATATTTTATCCATTTTTATGGAAACTGAATTTGTTTTCATTGCCTGCCAGCAAGCGCCGGATGTTGGCGCGGTGCCGGAACACGATCAACAGCAACATGAGAAACATCACCATCGATACTTCCACCACCTGGGTGAACAGGATGCAAAAGAAAAGCGCACTGGCGCCCAGCAACGAACCCAGAGAAACGTAACGGCTCAGCCACAAAGTGAGAAAAAAGAATAGTAAAAATACCAGCAGGGCGGGATAATAAAAGACCAGGAAAACGCCGACCAGCGAACCCACGCCCTTGCCGCCGCGGAATTTCAAAAAAACCGGAAAGACATGGCCCAGAAGCACGGCCAGTCCGCCCAAAAGAATGATCCAGGGCAGATCGAAATGGATGCGGCCGTAGACGATCGGCAGGGCGCCTTTTAGAATATCCAGCGTCAAAGTCGCCAGGCCGGCCAGTTTGCCCTTGCTGCGCAGCACATTGGTGGCACCGATATTGCCGCTGCCCATGCTGCGGATATCCTTGCCTTCACTGAAATAGAAAATCAGGTAGCCGAAAGGAATGGAGCCCAACAGGTAGGAACAGACAATAAAATAAATTTCATGACTGGACAAGGGGTATCTCCTTTAAAATGGTATATACGGGACCGGCCGGGGTCAGGCGACTGGCAAAAAGTTGGAACGCGGCAACCTGTATCGCGGCCAGAAAGAGGTCTTGTTTTTCGGCCAGACGGGCAAAAAACGTCTTAAAATTGTACCTGGCCCGGTTGCGTCCCAGGGTCAGGTGCGGATGGAATGGCCGCGTTTCCGGCTCGATGCCCAACGGCAAGAGGGTTTCTTCAAGGGCGGCGAACAAGGTGAGCAGGTCCTGGCTCTCTTCCACGCCAGCCCAGAAAATATGCAGGTCTTCGCCGGCGGGGAATTTGCCGAAACCGCTGACACGCAGACGGAAAGGGGCAACGGCGATCTTGGCCGCCGCCAGGGTCGCGACAACCCGCGCCGTCATCGCCTCGTCGGCTTCGCCGATGAATTTCAACGTTAGATGGATGTTGCCGCTGTCGGTCCAGCGGATAGGTGTGCCTGCTTTTTTAAAAGGCTTCAGTTCCTTGATGATGTCTTCCCTTACCCCATCATCCAGTTTCACACCTGTAAAAATTCTCATTATTATAATTATAATTGAACTCCCCCCCTTAGTAAATAGCCGGGCCGGTTTTACTGCCCTTGGGTGCCGCCGGAACCGCAGGTGAGATATTCAACAGATTCGGAATATATTATAATGAAAATTGAATTCAGGCACTGGAGGCGGGAATGAAAAAAGCCGGATTGATCTTTTTTTTGATGGCCTTGGGTTTCTTTTTTTCCTGCAAACAGGAAATCCAGGAAAACCAGCCGCCGGACGAAAGTGACCCGCCCCCTGCCCCAGCCTCATCAACCATCATTGACCACAACTGCACCGATCTTTCCAAGGTCTCCTCTTCTTGGATCGGACAGGCCCGCAGCGAATTGCGCGTCGGCTACGGCCATACCTCGCACGGCAGCCAATTGATCAGCGGCATGACGGCCTTCCGGGGTGAAAGCGGATCGACTTTTTATTTCAGCTATTCGGATTGGGGGTTGCAACCGGGATTGTTTCTCAACGATTATTGGGGCAACGACGGCGGCGCCGATGATCTTGGCTACGAAGGCGACCTGGGCTGGCGGTCGGCTACCATCGAAATGCTCTCCCGCTCCGGCAACGACCGCAATGTGGTCGCCTGGTCCTGGTGCGGCGGGGTGAGCGACAACAGTGAGGGCGGAATCAGCAAGTATCTTGACGCCATGGCCGGACTGGAAAAGGACTACCCCAAGGTCAAGTTCGTCTACATGACCGGCCATCTGGACGGCAGCGGCAACGACGGCAATCTGCACCGGCGCAACGAGCAGATCCGGGCCTACTGCCGCGCCAATAATAAATTTCTTTACGATTTCGCCGATATAGAAAGCTACGCGCCGGGTGCTACGACCAATTATATGTCTTTAATGGCCAACGACAACTGCGACTACGACAGCGACGGCAACGGTCAAACGGACCGCAACTGGGCGGCAGACTGGATCGCGGCCAACCCGGCCAGCGAGTTGGCCCGCCTGGCTTCCGCCTGCCCTAACTGCGCCCATTCGCAAAACTTGAACTGTGTGCTCAAAGGCCGCGCTTTCTGGTGGCTGCTGGCCCGCCTGGCCGGCTGGGACGGAAACTGATTTTTTTTAGGATAAAAAAAATTGAGATATGTCTTCTTTCAGTAATATATAATAGGCAAATGGAGGAAAAGATGAAAAAAGTGTTTTTGGCAACCATTATGGTGATAATCGGAGTGGGTTTTGCTTATGCCCAGAAGGTCACCCTGCTGGCGCCCAACGGTGGGGAAATCCTGGTCAGCGGCACCACGCAAATGATCACCTGGACCTACAGCAAATTGACAGGCAATGAAACCATCTTGATCGCGCTGGAGGGGACGGTGGACTACGGGCCCATCGCCTATAGCAAAGTATCTCAAGGTTCCATTGAATGGCTGGCCGGGGAGAAGATGGACAAGACATTCGCCAAGCCGGACAATCATTACAAGATCATCATCGAACTGATGGAAAACGATTCGATCTACGACCTGAGTGATGCGTCCTTCACCATTGCCCCTGCCGCTGCCAACATCTCCTTGATGACGCCCAACGGCGGCGAAATCCTGAAAAAAGGGATGGATTTCGATATCAATTGGTCCTATGCGGGCAAAGAGGGATTCGTCAATCTGACCCTGTTGAAAGATGACCTGCCGCTTGGCCTCATCGCCGAGAACCTTCCGGCCGCCAATTTCCGCTACCGTTGGCACATCGGCAATCCCCTGCTCAACGGCATCGATTACGGCGCCGGCGGCAACTACCGCATCCAGATCCAATGGCAGCTGAAACCCCCTGGTGCCGGTGCCAAGGGCATCATGCCGGCCAAAGCAATTGCCGCCACGGAAATACAGAAGAACAGCGATCGCAGCGATGGAGTGTTTTCTATCTCACGGGGCGATGCGGACAAATCCCCCAAGGAATCTCACGACAAAAAAAGATAATCGCCATCTTGGCCTGTTCAACCTTGAGCGGTCGTGCCTTGCGGTCTAAAAAATTCTTGGCAGTTTGCCAGAGTTTTTTCCCGTCGGGATAGAAGCACTGATTTAAAAAGTCAGTATTGTTGACTAATCCGGGCATCTATAATAAGATTAAGGCCCATGAAGATTTTTTCAATCGTCGGATGGTCGGGCAGCGGCAAAACCACCCTCATCACCCGCCTGATCGAAAATTTCAAAGCCAACCAGAAGCGTGTGGTCGCTGTGAAGAGCACCCACGCCGGCTATGCCCTGCAGCCCGAGGCCAAGGATACGGCCCGCTTCCTGCGGGCCGGAGCCGACGAAGCGTACTTGGTGGCTGAAAACGAGTTGCTACGTATGACCCGGCTCAACGATCCCCAAGACCTGATGGCGGCGCTGCAAGCACAGCTGCGGCCAAACGACATCGTCTTGCTGGAGGGTTTCTGCCCGCCGGGAATCCCGGTCATCGAAGTGGAAGATCCGCAGCGGCAGAAGGCGATGAAATTCCCGCCGGAAAAATTGGCGGCCGTGATCACCGGCAACGGCGAACTCTTCCGGCTGCCGTGTTTTCATCCCGATCAGATCACGGCCATCAGCGCTTTTATGGAGGAATATCATGAAAAACAGCATTGAACTCAAGGTCAACGACCGGGTCATCGCTCTGAATCCTTTCGTGAAAAAGATCGTCAGCAACGTGGTGCTGGGGGCAGTGCAAGCCCTGGACAAAATTCCCCAGCCTTGGGAAAAGATCGAGATCACGCTACAAGCCAAGACAAAATAAGGGGGTCAGCGCGCCAAATGAAATACTTACAAACCTTTGCCGAAAAATGCAACGGCTGCAACATCTGCATGAGCGTGTGTTCACAGCTATATTTCAAGGTGGATGATCCGGAAAAATCGGCAATAAAAGTGTCAGCCGCCGGCACGAACGCTTTCGTGCTGAGCGTGTGCAACCAGTGCCGGGTTTGTGTGGCCGAATGCCCGACCCAGGCCATCACGGTGAACAAACAGGGAGTGGTCATGATCAACAAGACCCTGTGCATCAACTGCCTGGCCTGCGTGGCCGCTTGTCCCACCGCCACCATGATGACCTACCGGGGCGGCCTTGTCCCCTTTAAATGCATCGCCTGCGACGCCTGCGCCAAGCAATGCCCGACCGGCGCCCTGAAAATCGAAACCAAGGAGGATTGAACCATGAATGCCAACGAAAGCAAGCACGATATCGAAAAGATCAGGAACGCCCACAAAATCGTGAAGGAATTCAGCTATGAATTGAAGCCGGTGGTCAAGGGCTACAATGACCGCACCCTGTATATCAACCTGGCCACCCTGGAAATAAAGGAAAAACCGGTGCCGGCCGAAATGAAGAAGAAGTTCATCGGCGGCAAGGGCTACGACCTCAAGCTGCTATGGGACGCGGTCAGCGGCGAAACGCGCTGGGACAGCCCCGAGAACGAGATTTGCATCGCCACCGGCCCCATCGCCGGCAACACCAACTACCCCGGCTCAGGCAAATCTCTCGTTACCACCATTTCGCCCCAGACCGGCATCCCCATCGACAGTAATGTCGGCGGCCACTTCGGCCCCTATTTGAAATTCTCCGGATTCGACGCCATGGAGATCCAGGGCAAGTCGGACCGCGATGTCATCATTTATATAGACGGCAACCAGGGCAAGATCCAGATTTTCGAGGCACCAATGGAGGCGATGGATTCGCACGTGCTGGCCGAGCAGTTGCACGAGATGCACGCCGCCAACGAACGCGAAAAGCAGCACGTGTCGGTGGTCTCGGCCGGCCGCGGTTCCGAACATGCCTGGATCGGCTGCCTGAACTTTTCCTACTGGGATAAGCGCCGCAAGTTGCCCCGCTTGAAACAAGCAGGACGCGGCGGCATCGGCACCGTGTTCCGCAACAAGAAGATCAAGGCACTGGTGGTCAAATATTCCGGCCTGACCGGCAAGTCCAACAACCCGGCCGACCTGGAGACCCTGCAGAAGACCGGCCTGAAGCTGCACAAGGAGATCATCAGCCTCGACGACAAGCAGTGCCAGATGCGCACCATCGGCACCGCCCACCTGGTCGAGATCATGAACGACTACGACCTGCTGCCCACGAAGAATTTCCGTTTCGGCAGCCACCCCGATGCGGTCAAGCTGGCCTCATGGGTCTGGAAAAAGTACTTTACCCAGAACGTCCCCGATGGCTGCTGGTTCGGCTGCACGCTCTCCTGCGCCCACGGCGTGGACAATTTCGAGTTGAAGACCGGGCCCTACAAGGGACAGAAGGTACTGGTCGACGGTCCCGAGTATGAGACGGTGGGTGGCTGCGGTTCCAACCCGGCTATCTTCGACCCCGACGCCGTGATCGAGATCAACTTCTACTGCGATACCTACGGCCTTGACACCATCTCCTTCGGCACCATGACCGGCTTCATCATGGATTGTTACGAAAACGGCATCCTCAACAAGGAGCGCACCGGCGGTTTGGAAATGACCTGGGGCAATTGGCAGGCAGCCCTTGAGCTGATGCACCGCATCGCCCGCGGCGAGGGCTTCGGCCTGGTCGCCGGCAAAGGCGTCAAGTACATGCAGGAGTATTTTGCCAAGGAGTACGGCGCCGACGCCCAGTTCCTGAAAGACATCGGCATGCACGGCAAGGGGCTCGAGCAGTCGGAATACCAGTCCAAGGAATCGCTGGCCCAGCAGGGCGGCTACTACCTGACCAACAAGGGACCACAGCACGACGAGGCCTGGCTGATCTTCATGGACATGGTCAACAACCAGATCCCCACCTTCGAAAACAAGGCCGAAGCCCTGCACTATTTCCCGGTGTTCCGCACCTGGTTCAGCCTGCAGGGTTTGTGCAAGCTGCCCTGGAACGACGTGGAGCCGGGCGACAACGCCGAGCAGGACGAGCCCAACAAGGTGCCCGAGCACGTGCAGAACTATGTCGATATCTACAACGCCATTACCGGCGAAAAGATCGATAAAAAGGAATTGATGCTGCAGTCGGAGCGGGTATACAATTTCCAGCGCGTCTTTAACCTGAAGATGGGCCACGGCAAGCGCCCCGACGATTACCCGCCCTACCGCGCCATGGGGCCGGTCACGGTCGAGGAATACAAGTCACGCGCCGAGCGCTACGACAAGGCGCTGCAGGAAAAGCAGAACATCGACCCGGCAGGCAAGAGCAGCGAGGAGAAGATCAAACTGCTTCGCCAGTACCGCGAGCAGCAGTACGAGAGCCTGATTGACGCCGTCTTTAAGCGCCGCGGCTGGTCCAGGGACGGCGTGCCCACGGTCGAGCACCTGAAAGAGATCGGCATGGATTTGCCCGACGTGATCGAGCTGGTCAAGAAGCATTTATAGGTTTTCGAATAAAGATACTCTTGGTGTAGGGGCGGTTCGTGAACCGCCCTTTCCTGAATAACCGACATATACGGGAGGATTTGACCCCCTGAAGGGGGCGCGAACCCTCCCCTACATAGGAAATATATCCCAACCAATCCGCACATCCTTTTGCATTGACATTTCGTTCATATGTATTCATAATACAGATTGGAGATGCAGATGAGAACAACGCTTAACATTTCCGAAGACATGCTGGGAAAGATATCCAGGCTCTCCGGAGTGACGTGCAAGACCGAGATCATCGACAAGGCCCTGCGCGAGATGCTGGACCGGCTGCGGCGCCAGAAACTGAAAGGGGCCTGGGGGCAGGTCGCCGTTGATCTGAATGTGCGGGAACTCAGGCGGAGAGAGTTGAATGAATGAATACTTGGTAGACAAATCGGTCTGGGTTGAATTTTTTCGGGGAGAAAAATCCATTATAAAAAAGCGGCTGGAAAACCTTCTCGATGAGAACCGGGCGGTTGTCTCGGGAATCATATTGGCCGAATTG
>DATKZA010000003.1:0-21200 GCA_035528155.1 Patescibacteria group bacterium
CGGCCTCCAGGGAGTAATTCAGTCCGCCGCATGCAAATTTTTCCAAAAATGCGCGATCCCGGGAGAACAGCCCCGGGGCGGTCGTAACGGCAACAAGCAGGAAAAAACTGGTGACTTTCGTGCGGAGTTTCATGGTGATTCATTTTATTTTAAATTCCGGCGCTTGTCAATCGCGGCCAGACCCGATTGAGCTTTATACCGCCGCTGCTCAGCCGAGCTTGAGCTTGCGGTAGTGGATACGGTGCGGGCGGTCGGCCTCGTGGCCCAGGCGCCGCTGGCGGTCGGCTTCATAGTCGGAGTAATTGCCCTCGAACCAGCAGACCCGGCTCTCGCCCTCGAAGGCCAGGATGTGGGTGGCGATGCGGTCCAGGAACCAGCGGTCGTGGGAGATGACCACGGCGCAGCCGGCGAAATCGTCAAGCGCGTCTTCCAGGGCGCGCAGGGTGTTGACGTCAAGGTCGTTGGTCGGCTCGTCGAGCAGCAGCACGTTGGCCTCGGCCTTGACGATGCGCGCCAGGTGCAGGCGGTTCCTTTCGCCTCCCGATAACACCCCCGCCTTTTTCTGCTGGTCGCCGCCGGTGAAGTTGAACCAGGAGGCGTAGGCGCGGGCATTGACCAGCTTGCCGCCCAGCATGAAGGTCTCCTGGCCGCCGCCGATCACTTCCCAGACCGGCTTCTCCGGGTCGACAGTCGCGCGCTCCTGGTCGGCGTAGGCCAGCTTGGCCGTTTCGCCCAGGCGGATCGTGCCGCTGTCGGGATTTTCCTGGCCGGTCAGCAGCCGGAACAGTGTGGTCTTGCCGGCGCCGTTGGCACCGATCACGCCGACGATGCCCGAGCGGGGCAGGCTGAAGGAGAGGTTTTCGAAGAGCAGCTTGTCGCCGTACGACTTGCCGATATTGTCGGCCTCGATGACCAGCTCGCCCAGGCGCGGGCCCGACGGGATGTAGATGCGGGCTTCCTCGATGCGCACGGCCTTGTCGGCGGCGAGCAATTTCTCGTATGAGCTGAGCCGGGCCTTGCCCTTGGCCTGGCGGGCCCGGGGCGACATGCGTACCCATTCCAGCTCGCGCTCCAGCTGCCGCTGCTGCCGCTCCGAAGCCTTGGCTTCGTTGGCCAGACGCTGGTGCTTCTGCTCCAGCCAGGAAGAATAGTTGCCCTTCCAGGGGATGCCCTCGCCGCGGTCGAGTTCCAGGATCCATTGGGCCATGTTGTCCAGGAAATAACGGTCATGGGTGACGGCGATGATCGTCCCCTTGTATTCCTGCAGGTGGTGCTCCAGCCACTGCACCGATTCGGCGTCGAGGTGGTTGGTGGGCTCGTCGAGGAGCAGGATGTCCGGCTCCTGCAGCAGCAGGCGGCACAGGGCCACGCGCCGCTTTTCGCCGCCGGAAAGGTTCTCCACGGAAGCGTCGCCGGGCGGGCAGCGCAGGGCGTCCATGGCGTTCTCCAGGCGGCTGTCCAGGTTCCAGGCGTCCATTTCGTCGAGCTTTTCCTGGATGGCGGCCTGCCTGGCGATCAGTTTTTCCATGTCGGCTTCACTCAAGGTGGGGTCGGCGAAGCCCTCGTTGACCCGGTCGAATTCGGCCAGCTTGTCCAGAACGGACTGCACGGCTTCGGAAATGACCTGTTTGACGGTTTTTTCCGGGTCGAGCTGCGGCTCTTGCTCCAGGAAGCCAAGCGAGTAGTCGCGGGCCGGTATCACTTCGCCCTGGAAATCCTTGTCCACGCCGGCGATGATCTTCAGCAGGCTGCTCTTGCCCGAACCGTTCAAACCGAGAACGCCGATCTTGGCGCCGTAATAAAAGGAAAGGGAGATGTCTTTGAGCACCTGGCGGTGCGGCGGGTGGATGCGGCTGACTTCGGACATGGAAAATATGATCTGCTTGCTTTCACCTTGGGCCATTTTTGCCTCTCCCTTTGCCCGATTTTTTTCTTTTTGGGCGCTAATACGATTTGCGGTTTTCAGACCGGAAGTTGCTTTTGGGCCTGCCGGTCCGCGGCCGTCCGCTGCGCTGCTGGCCGGGCCGCTGCCGGCTGTCCCGTGGGCGGCGGCTTTCCGGGGCGCCCGACCTGGACTTGAAGATCAGGCCGCGGCTCCTGTCGCGCAGGAACATGTCGTCTTCGGGGAACACGATCGGGATCTTGGCGTTGATCAGCTTCTCGATCCCTTCGAGATTGGCGATGAATTTTTCGCAGGCCAGGGTCACGGCCTTGCCGCTTTTGCCGGCTCGGGCGGTGCGGCCGATGCGGTGCACGTAGTTCTCACTCTCGCCGGGCAGGTCGTAATTGACCACCATATCGAGGCCCTCGATATGCAAACCGCGGGCGGCCACATCGGTGGCCACCAGGAAAAGCACCTTGCCCGACTTGAAATCGTCGATGATGCGCAGGCGCCGGCTCTGGGCCAGGTCGCCGGTCAGGAATTCGTTGGGGAAGCCGTTGAGCTCCAGGCGGCGGCTCAAGCGCTCGGCGTCGCATTTCATGTTGGTGAAGAACAGGACGCTCCTGGGATTGTCCCGCTTCAGTATGCCCAGCAGCAGGTTGATCTTTTCGCGGCTGCCCACATGGTAGAGTTCCTGGGTGATCGTGTCCACGGTCATGTTTTCCGGGGTGATCGATATCTTTTCGGGCTGGTTCATGTATTCACGGGCGATCTGCAGCGCCGGTGCCGAAAGGGTGGCGCTGAACAGCATGGTCTGCCGGTATTGCATGTCCGACACGCGGCGCAGGATTTTGCGGATGTCGGGCAAAAAGCCCATGTCGAAGAGGCGGTCGGCCTCGTCGATGACCAGAAAGCCGATATTGCGCATGACCAGCGTGCCTTTCTGCTCCAGGTCGAGCAGGCGGCCCGGAGTGCCGACCATGATGTCCACGCCCCGCTTCAGCAGTGCCTCCTGGCGGTTGTAGCCCACGCCGCCGTAGAAGCTGCCCACTCTCAGGTTCAGGTAGCGGCCGATGAGCTTGGCCTCGGCCTCGATCTGCACGGCCAGTTCGCGGGTGGGAGCGATGATCAGCGCCTTGCGCCAGGCGGCGGCTACGGCCTGTTGGCGTTGGAAAATGGTGATCAGGAAAGCGGCGGTCTTGCCGGTGCCGGTCTGCGACTGCACGGCCACGTCGCGGCCCGCCAACGTAATGCCCAGGGTCTTTTCCTGGACCGGGGTCAATTCCGTAAATTCCATGTCGGCGATGCCCCGCAGCAACTGGGGGCCGAGTTGTAACTGTTCAAAATTCATTTGTTAAAATCCTCTTTTCATTGGTTTGATTAAGCGGTTGGGAATCATGCTTGGGAGACTGAAAATAAATTCTATTCGGTCTGTTTGTTGCAAAGCCCTAATCTCTTAATAAAAAAGGATAACGCAAAACGGTAATTTTGTCAAATCGGGTAGGGGCACGGCGCGCCGTGCCCCTACGTTCTATGTCTTATTAACCACCCCCGCCTTGTAATATTTCCCCGATTATGCTAAAAGGGTTCAATGAAAAAAACGCTTGTGTCCATCGTCATCCCGGTATTCGACGAAGCCGAAAACGTCGCTATCCTTCATGGCGAGATCGCCGCCGCGGTAAAGGACCGGGGCGAGGATTACGAGATCATATTCATCGATGACGGCAGTTCCGATCATTCCCTGGCCGAATTGAAAAAGGTCCGCGCCGGCGACCCGCGAGTAAAGATCATCCATTTCCGCAAGAATTTTGGTCAGAGCGCCGCCATTTCCGCCGGCTTCAAATACTCCAGCGGTGAGGTGGTCGTGGCCTTGGATGCCGATCTGCAGAACGATCCGGCCGACATCCCCCTGCTGGTGGACAAGGTGGGCGAGGGTTTCGACATCGTCAACGGCTGGCGCCGGGACCGCCATGACAAGTGGCTGACCCGCAAGGTGCCCTCTTTTTTCGGCAACAAGATCATCTCCTGGATCACCGGCGTCAAGCTTCACGATTACGGCTGCACCCTGCGCGGCTTCCGCAGCGATGTGGTCAAGAATATGAAACTTTACGGGGAGATGCACCGCTACATCCCGGCCATCGCCTCACGCATGGGCATCAAGTCGACCGAGGTCATCGTCAACCATCGCAGACGCAAGTTCGGCAAGTCCAAGTATGGCTTAGGCCGGACCTTCCGGGTGGTGCTCGACCTGATCTCCATAAAATTCCTTCTCGCTTATTCGCACCGCCCCCTGCAGATCTTCGGTGGCGCCGGCTTGCTGATGATCCTGGCCGGAATGGTCAGCGGCGCCTACCTGACCTATACCAAGTTCGTTCTGAACCAGGGCATTGCCGGCCGGCCTTTGCTGTTCTTCACCTTGCTGATGGTATTCCTGGGCTTTCAAGCCATTTCACTGGGGCTGCTGGCCGAGATGCTCTCGCGCATTTACCATGAGGGTCTGGACAAAAACGAATATTCCATCCGCAAACTCATAGGGTTTGAAAATGAAAGTATTGATGATCGCCCCCGAACCCTTTTTTGAACCGCGGGGAACGCCGTTTTCCGAATATTTCCGCATCAAAGCCCTGGCCACCCTGGGCCATACCGTTGACCTGGTCACCTATCCTTTCGGCCAGGACAAGGAAATTCCGGGGCTGCGGATTTTCCGCTGCTGGCGCCCGCCCTGGATCAAGGCAGTGAAAACCGGGCCCTCCCCCGCCAAGCTGATTTTGGATTTTATTCTGTTTTTTAAAGCGCTGCGACGGCTCTTTGTTGGGAAATACGACCTGATCCACACTCATGAGGAAGGCAACATTATGGGCGTCGTGTACCAGAAGATGACCGGGATCCCCCATCTGTACGACATGCATTCCTCGCTGGTCCAGCAGATGGACAATTTTCAGTTCACACGCTCGAGAATTGTGATTCGTCTATTCAGGATCATCGAAAACATCTCTCTGAAAAACGCCGCCGCGGTCATTGTGATCTGCCGCGCCTTGTACGACCATGCCGCCGGCATCACCGCTGCGGCCAAGCTGACCATGATCGAAAACTTCATGGATGACCGGCCTGCCGCCAGCGACCCGGGAAAACTGCAGTGCTTGAAAAGAGAGGTGAACCCCGACGGGAAAAAGATCGTCATGTACACTGGCACACTGGAACCTTATCAGGGCATTCCCCTGCTGCTCGACAGTTTACAATTTCTGAACGACGATTTCCGCCTGGTGCTGATCGGGGGCAAGGCTCCCCAGGTAGAGGAGTTGGGCCGCCGCTTACAGGCCGGTGGATTGGCAAAACGGGTGCTGCTGCTGGGACAGAAATCCGCCGCCGATATTCCCTATTACCTGCAAACGGCTGATATTCTTGTTTCGCCGCGCACCCTGGGCACCAACATTCCGCTGAAGATCTATTCCTACCTGGCCAGCGGTGTACCGGTCGTGGCCACCGACCTGCCGACCCACACGCAAACCGTCACTCCCGACCTGGCCATTTTGGCTGCCCCCGCGGCTGAGCCCTTTGCCGCCGGTATCCGCCTGGCTGCAGGTCCACAGGGGCGGAAAGTCGCCAGCCAGGCCCGGGAACACTGCCTGAAACACTACACCCCGGAGCGTTACCTGGAACGGGTGGCCGAAGCTGTGGCCAAAGCCGTTCCCGCCTCCGCGACCGCCAGGACCTGAACCATTGGCGGCAATTTCACCTGGGACGCGATTGACAAAAAAAAATCGTTGTGTTAATAGAAAAAATGGAGGCAGGCAATGATTTTTTCCGCTCAGGCGGCCAGGTTGCCGCAAAATCGAGGGGGAAACGGTATGGGAGTTGCGGCGCAAAAAAAAAGTGGTCGCAAGCAATAGTGAACAAATAAAAATGGATATCCACTTTTTTGCCAAGAGCGATATAGGCAAAGTCCGCACCACCAACGAGGATTATTTCCTGAATGGAAAAATCAGCGACAATGAATTCCTGTTCATCGTAGCTGACGGCATGGGCGGGCACCAGGCCGGAGATGTTGCCTCTAAGCTGGCCTCGGAGACATTCTTTGAAACCTACAAAAGCCTGAGGAAGAAAAACACCTCCATCTCGAATTGCCTGGAATTGGCGGTCAGAAAAGCCAATTCCGTGGTTTTTAAAAAGGCGGCGGCCGATATCGAGAAAAGGGGGATGGGCACCACCTTCTCCACCGTGGTCATCGCCGGCATGAAAGCGTTCATCGCTCATGTCGGGGATTCGCGCATCTACCTGATCCGCAGGAACAAGATAAAGAAAATTACCACCGATCATTCTTTTGTTGAAAAACTTGTCGAAGAGGGGAGGATTTCCGTCGAAGAGGCCCGCGATCATCCTCAGAAAAATGTGCTCTACATGTCTTTGGGTGCCCGGGAAACTTTTTCTCCGGAGATCATGAATGACATCATTCTCGAGGATGGCGATGCTCTGGTCATTTGTTCCGACGGTCTGAGCAACATGCTGGTCGATGATACCATCCTGAAGGTGACCATGGGCGATTACCCGGAAGAGGCGGCCGACGCTTTGGTTAAGCTGGCCAACGCCCATGGCGGTTCTGACAATATCACGGTACAGGTGATCCGCGTCGGTTCCCTGGAAATGCTTGAAAAAACCAAGCCGATCCGCCTGAGCAAACCGAGGCGCAAGCTGACCAGCGTCATTGCCGTGCTGGTCATGCTGGGCATACTTGCCGGCCTGTGGTATGTTTTTTTCGCCCCCGACGGCAGCGCCAGGGTTGAAAGCGAACTTGCCATCAAAGCCGATTCGAGCCCCGAAAGGAAAAGGACGCAGACGATCAGCGAGATTGATTCCTCACTCCTCCACGATATGGGGATTACCGCTGCCGACTGCCGGTTTCTGAGCGGCCACAAGCTCCATGTGGTCAAAAACGATCGGCTTTATGTTTTCAACCTGGGCAACCAGTCGCTGCAGCCGATCGAATTGGGCGGCGACAACCAGGTTGTCCCTTGCGGCGATAAAGGGATATATCTGCTTAGAAGGACGCAAACCAAGGCGCTCGGCTACCGGTTACTCAAGCAAGGCACAAAAAAAGCGCTGCTTGGTATTCAGGACGCCCATTCCCTGTTTTCCAAGGGGATCGATTCCTTGGGCGTTCCGATTTATGAAATCCCCAATATCCAGAAACAGATCATGCCTGATTTCATCAATGAGAACATATTCATATTTCATGATCTGAACCGTTATTATGCAATAACAAAATGGCAGACTCCGGAAAACATGCCGGTACCGATCCCGGAGCTGGCCTATACTGATAAGACGCGGCTGTTTTTCAAGAACGTCGACGGCCTGATGACCATGCTGTACAATGATCCTGAAAGCAACCGCACCGCGGTTTTCTCCCTGAAAGGAACGATCGCAAGAATCAGGGAGTTCACCGGCCTGCAAGCGCGCCAGCCCCTGGCGCTGGAATACCTCAAGGACCAGGCTCTGGTTTGCTACTACCAGGATCAATGCGTCGAGATCCGTGCCGGCGAACAGGATGTCAAGCTTCAGTATTCTTTCAACAATTACCGTTTCAACATTATCAAGGTATTGGTCGACATGGAAAATGGCCAGAAAATGATTGTCAACGACGCCAACAAATTCTTTTCGCTACTTTGTGACACATGATCAAGATCGGCGATAAGCTGGGAAACTTTCTCATCCGGGCCGAGATCGGCCGGGGCGGCATGGGCACCATCTATTTCGCCATGGACACCATGCTCAACCGCGAAGTGGCCCTGAAAGTCATTCATCCACAGCTGGCCGACAACCAGCAGCTGATGGAGCGCTTCAAGATCGAAGCCATGACCCAGGCGCGGCTGAACCATCCTCATATCGTCACGATCTTCAGTTTCCACAGGATCGAAGATGATTACATCATCGCCATGGAATATGTGGAGGGCAGAAGTTTAAAAGAGCTGTTGCTGGAGAAAAAACAGCTCCACCCGGCCGAAGCCGTCGATATCATCATCCAGATCGCCGAAGGCCTGCGTTACGCCCACCACAACAACGTGATCCACCGCGACATCAAACCGGCGAACATCTTGATCGGCAAGGACGGCAATGTAAAAATCTCTGATTTCGGCATCGCCAAAATATTCGGCTCGCAGGGGTTGACCAAAACCGGGATTCTGATCGGGACCCCATGGTATACGTCGCCGGAACAGATCGTGGGCAAGAACATCGATTTCCGCACCGACTTGTATTCCCTGGGCGTCACTTTTTATGAAGTGCTCACGGGCAGGGTGCCCTTCGATTCGGAAACCAATTCCGAATTCCAGATACAAAAAGCCCACTTGGAAACCCCGCCGCCGCGCCCCTCCATTTTTAACCCGGAGATAGGCATCAAATTGGAAAAAATCATCCTGATGGCCCTGCAGAAAAAGGTGGAAAAACGTTTCCAGAATGCCCGCGACATGATCGATGAACTCCGCAAGATCCGTAGCGATATGACCAAGGCCGGTGTGACCGCTTTTCCGGATATGACCCAGAAGATCGTTCCCCCGCCAAAAAAAGGCCGTGGCCTATTGTTGATGCCGCTGAAAATTCTTGCCTTCCTGGCCCTGTTGGTGGCTGGAGTGTTTTTGTTTATCTTTCTATCCGGCAAAAACGGTATGGATGAAGGCAAAAGCGGAACGGCCGATAGAACCCGGACGCAGGTTTCTGAAACCTTGGATCGGGATGCTGCCGCCGGCACGGCCGCGCTTGCTGAGAGCGAGGCCGAGGCAAAGCTCCCTAACGAAACGCAACAGCCAAAAGATGAGGAACCGGTCGTCCAGGCAAAAACCGCTGCCGGGGAACCAGCCCCGGCCGACATAACGGCAGAGCAGGACCCGCTAGCGCAAAAAAATGAACCCGAAGCGAATCCTCCGGAAACGATTCAGTCTCAGGAAAAGGGTATCTCCCCGCAGGATTCGACTGTCGGCTATGGCAAGCTGGGCAACCTGGACAATGAATTGGTGCGTCTGCGCGGTTTTCTGGAAGCGCGCAACTTCATCACCGCCGACCGCCTTGCCGACGCTTTGATCCATTCCGGAGCCGAGAGCCGGGCCTTGCCCATGCTGGGCCGAGTCAAATTTCTCCTGAACAATTTCGTCGCCGCCGAGGCATTGTGGGTGAAAGCTTTGCAGGAAAATCTGCTTGTCTCATTGGATATGGTGCATCTGCATGACAGTCCGGGTGAAAACTGCCTGGGCCAGCTCAAATTTAAAAAAAGGATCATCATGTTCAATTCCAACACCCGCGGCGATCATAGCTTCGCGCTCACGGGGGGGGATATCCGGGCCATCACCCTGGGCAATGACCTGAGGATTATTATCGCCGGCGCGATCGGCGGTCAGGAGATCGATGAGGCCTTCATGGTGGTCAATAAGATCAGAAGGCGGGAAAAGGAAAGATTTCTTGTCAATTTTATCAACCAATACGTGTTATAGGAGGACCGCATGAAAAAAAGATCGTTTTCAGAGCCGGCAACTGCCGGCCGCGGACAGTGCCCCCTCCAGCAATCCTTTTCCGCCCGTTTTGCCGGTTTTTCTTTTCTGGGCTTCTGGCAGGCGAACAAAACCCAACTGCTGCTGGCCGCCGTCGCAGTAGTGGTCATTGTTGTTTTCGTACTTTGGATCTTCCGCCGCCGGCGCCAGGAGGTTTTTCCGGAAATCCGATCCCAAGCAGCCGCTGAGGACGTGGTCTTGGACCTGGGCTTGACCCAGGTCGAACCGCAACCGGCCGTTGAAAGCCGTCCGGCCCCTTCTCCGGGTATCCACGGCAAGATCGAAGTAGTGGTCGGCAACCAGCAGATCAGCACCTATCTGGTCACCGACAACCCCCTGTCAATCGGCCGCGATCCGGCCCAGTCTCTGGTCATCATCCAGGAAGCGATCGTTTCCAAACTGCATTGCCAGATCTTCGCCCGTTCGGGCAAGGTGTTCGTCAAGGACCTCAATTCCACCAATGGGGTTTACCTGAACGAAGAAAAGATCGCTGAACGCGAACTCAACGACAATGATGTCGTTTTTCTTGGCAAAAAGGGATCCGTAAAAATAATCTATCATCGTTAGGAGGCAATATGAAACATTTCCTTGTCATAACCTTTATCCTGATTCTCATGAACGCCAGCGCTTGGGGCCAAAAGGCGGCCAACAAGGCTGATATTTTGCTTGATCCCGAGTGGAAGAAGATCTACGATGCCTACAAGCCCGACGCGGAGTTGATCGAAAACCTGAAAAACAGGGCTCCTGAATTGAAGGCTGATGTCTATTTCGCCTTCTGGTGTGATGACTCCAAGAAACATCTCCCGATTTTTATAAAGATACTGGACACCCTCAATGTTCCAGAATTCGAGGTGAATTTTTTTGAAGTCGAAAAAAAAGCCGATGCCGGGCAGAAATACTATGTGGAAGACATGGAGGTGGAGAAGGTCCCCACTTTCATCTTTTACGCCAACGACTTCGAAATGGGGCGCATCGTAGAGAACCCGAAGAACTCGCTGCTCCAGGACATGATGATCATTGTATTTTAACGAAGTCCGAAGTTCATAAAGAATCTCGTTTAAAGGTTGATGGGTTGAAGGGTTAATGAATTAAAAAACGGCAATAGTTCGAATTTTTCGCCTTAACTCTTCAACTCTTGAACCCTTTAACTCATTAACAATCCGTTTTTTCAACTTCGAACGTCGAACTTCGAACCTGCTGTTTTTAGAGATACGGTTCCAGCTCGATCACCGAGGGCGGGTTGCTCTGCTTCATGAAATATTCAGGTACCAGTTTCATGCCCAGAGCCGCTTCGTCCTGGGTGCGGTACTTGCCCCAAAGTACCAGCCAGCAGCGGCGGCCGTCGCGGCTGGTCTTGTTCAGAAGGAAAAAGTTCTCCTTGTCCGTCATTTGACCGTAGGCGATGCGCACCGATGCCTTCAGGCAGTCCATTTCCAGCAGGATGCTGTACTTGACCTGGGTGCCGACCATCTCGCCGCGCCAGATGTCGGCGGCGGCATTGAAATTTCCGGCCGCGAATCGCTGCTGGGCCTGGGCAGATGCCGCGGCCGCTTCGGCCTGTTTTTTGCTTTCAAAGGGGACTGTTTTTTCCGGGGCGGGTTTTGGTTTCTGCGGTTCGCTGCGGGTCGGTTGGATTTCTTCCCGGGCGGAATCATTGCTTGCGGTCGGAGATTTGCTTTCTTGAACATCCGGTTCAGTTTGCTTGGCTGGTTGTTTTTTTAGATCGGCCCTGGCACCGGCCGGGCGGGATACAACGGGCTCCTGCGTTGCGGGGGTTCGAGTAAACCAAAAAAACAGTAAGAAGGCAACGCCGGCCAGCAGGATTGAAATAAAAGTAATGCTCAGCCATCGCGGCTTTTGTTTTTCCGGCTTAAGCAGAGGCTGGATGCGTGGTCGTGCTTTTTCCACTTCGACCGGAGCCGGAAATTCTCTGATATCTTCCTTAACTTCAGCCATTTCCGGAGGCATCAGGTCGGGAAGATCAGGGAATGTCTCTTTGTCTTCTTTTGGGTTATTCTGGACGGAAATTTCGGGAAGTTCGGCCATGGGTATGTCTTTGATATCCGCGTCATTGATCAAGTCCGGCATTTTGATGTTTATTTCAGGTTGAGAAGCGACTGGGTCCTGGCCGAACAAACTGTCCAGCTCATTGAAGTCCAGGGAAGGGATCTTCTCGGCCTCTTTTTTGCTCAGCAATCCGGATAAAAGAAAGAAATAAAGGATTTTCAATATGCGATATTTCCGTTCGGCTGGGAAATTTAGCAATGCCGACTCCAGGCGCTGTGGTTGCTTGAAATGGGAGAAAACCTCTTGTTGTTCGTCGTCCAAAGGATAGAGGCTCTTCTTTTCGGGCAGGGGGGTTTGCTCCAGTTCTCCGGATAGCGACCCCAATTCTTCCCAGACGATATTCATGTCCATTTGCGACAAA
The DNA here is from genome assembly GCA_035528155.1 of Patescibacteria group bacterium. Taxonomy (GTDB): domain Bacteria; phylum Acidobacteriota; class Aminicenantia; order UBA2199; family UBA2199; genus UBA2199. The sequence continues at coordinate 11,846 of DATKZA010000003.1, forward strand.
ACATAATTGTTGACAAGCCCGGGGATTTCCAGATCCAAACTGACCAGGCGGGTCGGCGGAGATTCCTGCACCAACTGGTAATTGCCGATGTTCCAGCGCAGGACACTGGCGGCGATAAGCTGCACCTGTTCCCGGGTGGCGGTGATCAAGGCTTCCAGGCTCAACGCGCCGTTTTCTACCAGGATCTTGCCGAAGGATTCCTTGATCTTATCGCCGCCCTGGTAGGGGGAAAGCACTTCGGGGCTGATCATCTTCTTGGCCAGGAGGACATGTTCAATTTTATCCGCTTCGTCCGAGGATATGGCCCAACTGATCTTGCCGCGATTGAGATAAAAAATCTTCAGGATTTCATTTTGCCTAAAATACAGGATCCCGGTTTGCTTTTGTTCGTAAAAGGCCAGCAGCAATTTGACCGGAGCCGTTTCGCCAAGAGTGCCTTGATCCGGAATCATTTTTCCTCCGCCGGGCGGCCGGCCCGGATAGGCGGTACCTTGCCGCCACATGTTGTCATTTTAGCGGACGGCCGTTAAAAGTCAAGTGTTGGCTCCGCTTCCCGGCGGATGATTTTCTTTTCGTGATCCAAAAGCCACTGCTTGCGCCATAGGCCGCCGCCGTAGCCGGTCAAACGGCCGTCGCCGCCGATGATACGGTGGCATGGGACGATAATGGCAACGGGGTTGCGATGGTTGGCGCCGCCCACGGCGCGGCTGGCTTGCGGCCGACCGATGGCGCCGGCGATGGCGCCATAAGACGCGGTGTGACCGCAGGGTACCTCGAGCAGTGCCGACCAGACCTTTTTTTGAAACGCAGTGCCGTGCAGGTCCAGAAGCAGGTCAAAGTCAAGGCGTCGGCCCTGGAAATACTCTTCAAGTTGCCTGCCGGCGAGGCGCAGACAGGTGGGGATCTCTTTGGGTTCGGGCCCCGGCTTTTCGCAGAATTGGAGTTCACATAACCCCTTTTCGCTGCCGCTTACGCGAAGGCAGCCGATGGGCGAGGGGACAAAAATGACTGCCGCGGCGGCTACGCCGGACTGTTTTGTTTCCGGCATTTGAAAAATATTATTTGAGAATGGCTTCCAGGCGGTTGTTCACTTCCTCCCAGTTGACGATGTTCCAGAAGCTTTCCACGAATTTGGCGCGCTCGTTCTTATAATCCAGGTAGTAGGCGTGTTCCCAGACGTCGAGCACCAGCAGGACGCGGAACATGGGGATGACATTGGTATTGTGCTTTTCGATCTGCATCAATAGCGGCCGGTTGGTCTGGCGGCAGTAGACCAGCGCCGCCCAACCCGAACCTTCGGCGCTTACGGCGGTCTGGCTGAACTCCTTTTTGAAGCGTTCGAAGCTGCCGAACTCGCTGTCGATGGCCTTGGCAAAGGGACCTTCCGGTTTGGGCGTGGTCTTGGCGGCCGGCGCCAGGTTTTCCCAGAACAAGGAGTGCAGAAGGTGGCCCGCGGCGTTGAATGAAAAAGCCTTACTCAGGGCCTTGGCATCGCCGTCAATGTTTTCGCGGCGGTTCTTGTCGAGTGTTTCCAGGATGGCATTGGCCCCGTTGACGTAGGCGGCGTGGTGCTTCTGGTGATGCAGCTGCAGCTGCGCCTCCGAGATGTGCGGTTCCAGGTCTTTATAACCGAATCCCAGCTGCGGCAGAACATAAGGTTTCTTTTCCATTTTTTCCTCCCTAAATTTGTCTATTGTTGTACTTATCAGTATAGAAAACAGGGGAAAAAATGTCAAGGGCGGGAGAGCATGGATAGATATTGCGGTAGCGGTAGGGGCACGGCGCGCCGTGCCCCTACGTGACAGATAAATTAGATCCACCAGGATAGGTGGATAATTTATGCTGCACCTACTGGTGTTGATCTTGTTTTTCCCCCTTGCGCAATAGAAAAAACAATGCCAGCAAGCCGCCGGTAACTAGGCCGATGTCTTCATAAATTCCGCTGGCAATGGGTACGATGCCGCCGAAGGAATATAAAACCGGGATGGCAAAAACATACCAGGGGAGTTTTTTGTCCGCCAGCAGGAGAATGGCCAAAGTGAAAATCGTGGTCGGGCAGGGGACCAGCCCGAAGGGGAGTGTCCGGGGATAGCCGCGGCCCAATAACATTTCCAGCAGGGGATAACCAACCAGGGCGTATAGCGCCAGGAGCTTGGCCATAAATGTCCGGGCGTTGTGCTGGAAATTGAAAGAAAGTTGCGGCTTCCCCACTGCGGCTGCCGCGAAAATGATCCCCTGGACGACGAAAAGAACGACAAACACGATGGCCAGAGGGTAGAAGGGGCGGAAATAGACAAGGTTGAACACTGCCCCGGTCCACAGCCAGAAGAACGCCAATATGGCCATGATAAGGGATCCCGAGTATTTCGTTTTCAGGGCGGCCAGCAGCAGCGCCGCTATCCCCAAAACATAGGCGATTACCTGCAAGGGCCAGACGGCCAGATTGTAATTTTGCAGCAACTTAAGAAATTGATCCAGATTGAATGAAAGGTTCATTGTGCATCTCCATCGGGTTGACTATTCAATAACACCCGGAGAGAAAAAAATCAATGGAAAACGGGCGACGATACAATTTAAATGTTTTTGTTGGGGCACGGCGCGCCGTGCCCTACGTGCATTTTCTTTGTGTCCCGGTTGTCCCCCAGGCCCCTTTTCGGTTATAATGCTTACTGGAGGATTTATGAAACGCGCAATAATATTGATTATAGTTATATCGTTTTCCTGTCTCCTGCCCGCGGAGGAGATTCTGACCGTGGCTGAAAGTTCGAATTATATGAAGACATCCTTATATGACAATGTCATGAATTTTTTGTACCAGGTGCAGAAAAAATCGGACCTGGTCAAGATTCTCCCCCTGACCGTTTCCAGTGAAGGACGGCTGGTGCCGCTGGTGGTTCTGAGCAGGGAAAAAGTCAGCCGACCTGAAGATCTGCGCCTGGCCGGCAAGCAGGTCGTGCTGGTAATGGCCAACATCCATGCCGGCGAAGTGGAGGGCAAGGAGGCGTCGCTGATGCTCATCCGCGACATCGCCCTGGGCAAGTTTGCCGGACTGCTCGACAGCCAGGTGCTGCTGTTCATCCCCATTTTCAACGCCGACGGCAACGACAAGCTGGGTCACAACCGCCGCGACCTGGGCCCCGAACTGGCCGGATTGCGTTACAACGGCCAGAACCTGGACTTGAACCGCGACTACATGAAACTGGAATCGCCCGAAGTGCGGGCTTTAATCGACGTGTTCAACTCCTGGGACCCTGTGCTGACCGTGGACATGCACACCACCAATGGCTCCTACCACCAGGAGCCGGTGACCTATTCCACCCAGCTCAATCCCAACAGCGACAAAGCTTTGCGCGACACCATGTGGCAGAAACTTTTTCCGGCCGTGGCCCAGGCGCTGAAAACCGTCCACGGCTACGACAGTGTGCCTTACGGCAATTTCGTTGACCGCGAGGTCCCGGAAAAGGGTTGGATCAGCGACGCGCTGGAAGCCCGCTACGGCCAGAATTACGTCGGTTTGCGCAACCGTTTCAGTATCTTGAACGAAAATTATTCCTACGCCGATTTCAAGACCCGGGTGCTCGCTTCCCGCGCCTTTGTCGCCTCCATCCTGGCTTATACGGCCAAGAACATCGGGGTCATGGCCGGCCTGACACGCCGGGCCGACCGGGAAACCATCGCCCATTTCAGCAGCGGCGAATTCGCGCTGGAATCCACGCTGGAAAAACTGTTCGACCTGACGGTGAAAAGCTACGAATTCGTCAAGGAAGCCATCAAGCCTGAAGACCGTGCCAAGTACCCGTCGCGGACGGGCGAGTTCATCATAAAAAAGACCGACGTGCTGAAAAACTACAAATTGCCCTACCTTTCCCTGGCCGTGCCCGGCCGCAGCCTGGAACTGCCGGCCGGTTACATCCTGGCTCCCCATCAACCCGAGGCGCTGGCCAATCTTAAGCGTCACGGCATCCGCGTGGAGCGGATACTCGAGAGTTTCCGGGCCGAAGCCGAAAACTTCAAGATCAGCGAGGTGGAGACCAACACGTACCTTTTCCAGGGGCATGCTCTGAACACCATCAAGGGGAATTACGAAAAAGCGGAAGTCGATATTCCGTCCGGCTCCTACTACGTCAGCCTGGATCAGCCGCTGGCCCGCCTGCTGCCGGTGCTGCTCGAGCCCGAATCCACTGACAGCCTGGCAGCATGGGGATTTTTCAACCGCGTAATCGTCCAGCAGTGGAGCAATCGGCCCGGGCCTTATCCCGTCTGGCGCCTGGCGCAGAAACCGCCGGTTGCTTTATTGAGCGAGTGAAGCACGCATGCTGGAAAATTTAAGCGAGCGGCTGAACAAAGTCCTGCGTTACCTGCGCGGCGAGGTGAAGGTCACCGAAGAAAACATGCAGCAGGCCTTGAAGGACATCCGCCTGTCGCTGTTGGAAGCCGACGTCAACTTCAAGGTAGTCAAAAAATTCATCGAGAACATCCGCGTCCAGGCCATGGGTCGCGAAGTTCACGACAGCCTTAATCCCACCCAGCAGGTGATCAAGATCGTCCAGGTGGAGCTGACGGCTATGTTGGGCTCGCAGAACCGCGAGCTGAACCGCAGCCCGCTCAAGCCCACGGTCATCATGCTGGCCGGCCTGCAGGGCTCTGGTAAGACCACCACGGCCGGCAAACTGGCCCTGCACTTGAAGGGGCTGGATAAAAGCTCCCTGCTCTGTTCGCTCGACCTTAAGCGCCTGGCCGCCGGCGAGCAGCTGGAGACCATTGCCCATGAAAGTGGCATCAATTTTTTCAAAAGCGACAGCCGTGAATTGCCCGTCCTGGTGCGCGAACTGAAAAAAAATGCTGCGGACACCGGCTACGATTACGTCATCGCCGACACCGCCGGCCGCCTGCACGTGGATGAAGTACTGATGGAGGAGCTGCGCCAGGTCAAGACGGCGCTGCAGCCGGCCGAGACCGTCTTTGTAGCCGACGCCCTGACCGGCCAGGACGCGGTTCATTCCGCCCAGAGTTTCGCCGAAAAGATCGGAGTGGATTCGATCATCCTGACCAAGCTTGATGCCGATGCGCGCGGCGGGGCGGCCCTTTCCATCGTCAGCGTCACCGGCAAGCCGATCAAGTTCATCGGCGTCGGCGAAAAGCCCGGCGACCTGCAGAAATTCTTTCCCGAACGCCTGGCGGCAAAAATATTGGGCATGGGCGACATGCTGACCCTGATCGAGAAGGCGGAAAAAGATTTTGACCACAAGCAGGCCGAGATGCTTTCTCAACGGCTGCTGGAGAATGAATTCAGCCTGGAGGATTTCCTGGCCCAATTGCGGCAGGTGGAAAAACTGGGCCCCATGAATGAAGTCATGGGCATGCTGCCCAACCTGGGGTTCAAGGGCGCGATGTCCGATGTTCATGTCGATGAAAAGCGCATCCGCCACCTGATGGCCGTGATTGAATCCATGACCTGCAAAGAGCGCAACAATCCCAAGATCGTGGACGGCCGCCGGCGCTTGCGCATTTCCCGGGGTGCGGGCCGGCCTGTTTCCGAGGTCAACCAGGTGCTGAAAAGCTACTTTGAAATGAAAAAAAATTTTAAAAAGCCGTTTTTTAGAAAGATGTTAAAAAAATTTGACAATTTTTCCAAAATGAGGTAGATTTGTATTTCTTAAGTCTTATATAGGAGCAAATTTCATGGTCGTTATTCGCCTGACAAGATTCGGAGGAAAAAAGAAGCCTTATTACCGTATTGTGGCCGTGGACCGGGAGAAACCCAGGGAATCACGCTACATCGAATTGCTCGGTCAATACAATCCCCTGACCGACCCAGCTCTGGTAAAAATCGATATGGAAAAATACAATCAGTGGATCGGCAAAGGAGCCCAGCCTTCTGTAACCGTCAAATCGCTTGTAAAGAAACTAAATACAGGGAAGTAAGGAGGACAACGTGAAACAACTAGTTGAAACTGTGTGCAAGTCGTTGGTTGACAATCCTGATCAAGTCGTGGTGACTCAGATCGACGGCGAACAGACCACCATCCTGGAACTCCGCGTGCACCAATCCGACCTGGGCAAAGTGATCGGCAAGCAAGGCAGAACGGCCAGGGCCATCCGCACCATTTTGGCCGCGGCCGGCATGAAGCAGAGAAGACGGTACAATTTGGAAATAATCGAAAATTTCGATCAACAGCAGCATTGATTTTAATTGGTATTGATCGGAAAGATTTTAAGAACGAGAGGGAATAAGGGGGAAGTGGTCGTTAGCCTTTCCCCCGGCATCGTCACACCGGGAGAGGGAATTGCGGTTGAGTTGAGATCGAGCCGTCGCAGTCTGTCCCAAACCATCGAACATGTTTCCACTGCGGGCAACGAAGCCATTATGGCATTCAGCGGCGTCCACAGCATCAGCGAAGCATTGCGCATCATCGGTTATTCACTGTACGCCGATGTGCCGGAAGCCAAGGCACAGCCTGTCGACAACATGCTCGGATTTCAGGTTTTTGACCTGCAGGGGAATTGCTGGGGGACGGTCAAAGCCCAGCCGCAGTATTCCCTGAACCAGCTTCTGGAGATCGAAGACGAGGTCACGGGCGAAACCGTTTATATGCCCTGGCATGAAAGCCTGGTCGTCAAGATCAACCGCCGGGCCAAATCCATGGTCATCGATCCGCCGGCCGGGTTGCGGGACCTGAACAAGTGAAATTCTCGATCATCACGATCTTCCCCGAACTGGTCAGGAGTTTCCTGAATTATGGACTGCTCGAAAAGGCCATCCAGAACGGCCTGGTGGAAGTGGAGGTCCATGACCTGCGCGAATTCAGCCGCGACAAGCACCGCAAGGTGGATGATCGCCCTTTCAGCGGCGGCCCGGGCATGGTGCTGATGCCCGATCCCCTTTTTCGCGCTGTCGAGCACGTCAAGAGCCGGCGGGACGGCCGGGTGATCCTCTTTTCCGCCTATGGCCGCATCCTCAAGCAGGAGAAGGTCAAGGCGTTGGCCACTTCCGACCATCTGATCCTGATCTGCGGGCGCTACGAAGGAGTCGACCAGCGGGCCATAGACCAGTTGGTCGACGAGGAGATCTCGCTGGGCGAGTACGTGCTCATGGGCGGCGAGATAGCCGCCGAGGCTCTGCTGGAAGCGGTCAGCCGCATGATCCCCGGCGTAGTCGGCAACCCGGAGTCGGTTGAGGGAGATTCCTTTTATCAGCAGGACCAGTTCACTTTCCCCCAGTACACGCAGCCGCGCACCTACCGTGGCCTGGATGTGCCCGAAGTACTGCTTTCGGGCCACCACAAGGAAATTGAGCAGTGGCGCGCCAAGAACAGAAAAACAAGGAGAAAGAAAAATGAAGCAAATAGTTGAATGCGTCCCCAATTTTTCCGAAGGCCGCGACTCAGGCGTAATCGAGCAGATCACCGCGGAGATCAAAAAAGTAGCCGGTGTGGAATTGCTGGATGTCGATCCGGGCCGTGACACCAACCGCACGGTGGTCACTTTTGCCGGTAGTCCGGCCGGGGTCGAGGAAGCGGCATTCCAGGCCATAAAAAAAGCCGCTGAGCTGATCGATATGTCCCAGCACAACGGCGCCCACCCGCGCATGGGAGCGACCGACGTCTGCCCCTTCGTCCCCGTGTCCGGCGTGACCATGGCCGATTGCGTGGAAATCGCCAGGAAACTCGGCCGCCGCGTTGGCGAGGAATTGGCCATCCCGGTTTACCTGTATGAAGAGGCGGCCGCCAGCGCCGAGCGCAAGAGCCTGGCCTATATCCGCGCCGGAGAATACGAAGGTTTAGCGGAAAAGCTCAAAAATATAGAGTTCAAACCCGATTTCGGCAAGGCTGTATTCAACAACAAAGCCGGGGCCACAGTCATCGGCGCCCGTGAGTTCCTGATCGCCTACAACGTCAACCTCAATACCCGCAACGTCAAACTGGCCAAGGAGATCGCCAACCGCATGCGCGAAAAGGGCCGTGTGGTAAAGAATCCCGAGACCGGCGTCAAGGAAACGATTCCCGGCGCCCTGAAAGCGGTGCGCGCCGTGGGTTGGTATATCGCCGAATACCAGATGGCCCAGATCTCGGTCAACCTGCTCAACTACAACATCACCCCCTTGCACCGCGTATTTGAAGAAGCGGAACGACTGGCCGCTGAATTCGGGGTGCGGGTGACCGGCAGCGAACTGGTCGGCCTGATCCCCCTGGAGGCTGTGCTGCAGGTCGGACGCCACTATTTGCGCAAGCAGGGCGGTTGCCGCGGCGTCGCCGAAAAGGAATTGGTACGCACAGCCGTGCAGAGTCTGGGGCTGGGCGAGCTCTCCGCCTTTAACCCCGAACATAAGATCATCGAATACCGCTTCCGTAAAAAAGGCAAGCTGGTTTCCATGGATCTGGTCGATTTTTGCGCCGAGCTGGCTTCCGATTCGCCCGCGCCCGGCGGCGGTAGCATCGCCGCCTTGAATGGGGCGCTGTCGGCGGGCCTGAGCGCCATGGTCGGCAACCTGACCCATGGCAAGAAAGGCTACGAAGAGGTGCGTGATGAAATGGAGGGCGTTGCCGAGAAAGCGCAGCCACTGAAGGATTTCTTCATCGAGGCCATCGACAAGGATACCGAGGCCTTCAATTGCCTCATGGCCGCTTTTTCCCTGCCCAAAAAGAGCGATGAGGAGAAGAAGATCCGCCAGGACGCCATTGAAGAAGCCACCAAGGGTGCGACCATGATACCATTTGCGGTTCTGGAAAAGGCGCGTAACGCGGCCGAAATGGCCCTGGTCATAGCCTTGCAAGGCAACCGCAATTCGCTTTCCGACGCCGGCGTTGCCGGCCTGACCGCCGCCGTGTGCGCCGAAGGAGCGTTGTACAACGTCCTGATCAACACCCAGGAAATGGCGGCCGATTCTTTTCGCAGCGAAACCCGCGCCCAGGCGCGCCAGCTGTGCGCAAGCGTGCTGGAAACCGTGGCCAAGATCAAGGCTGTCATGGACAAAGGGCTCGCGGATTAAGAAACGAAATATCGTGATGCGTTATGCGTGATGCGTGATGAGGAAGAAAAGAAATCGAGGTTCGAAATTTCAGAACTCGGTGTACGGTATACGGTGAACGGTAGACGGTGAAGAAAATGGTTAAGGTTTGTGTAGGGGCGGTTCCCCCTGGCGGGGACACGCGTGAACCGCCCTGGGGAATGGCGGGAAAGCCCGCCATTGTGGGAGGTAACATGAAGAATAATCAAGGGACGATTTTTTTATTGCTATTGATTTTTCTGTCGGGAGCGGCATGGACCGCTTCTGAATCGGCGCTGGATGCGCTGCCCATCGGGGCGTCGCCGCAGCGCCTGGATTTGGCTGTGCTGCCGGTTGGACAGATCATGG
>DATKZA010000004.1:0-16546 GCA_035528155.1 Patescibacteria group bacterium
GGGATAGCCCGACCCCGCATCTTGCAGGCGGGCCAGGGCCAGGGCATAATTGCGGGCGTCACCGCACAGTTCCACGGCGAAGTCGTCGCAGCAGTGCTCCCTTTCCTGGCGCACAGCGGCCGAGATCCAGCGGATGCCCGGGTGAAAAAAGAAAAGGATGTCTACCAGGTGCTGCATGACGTTGACCAGGTAATCGCGGCGCAGGACATGGGCCAGCTCGTGGGCCAGCAGCGCCTCCACCTCGTCGGCGGGCAGGCCGGTCACCAGGCCGGCGGGCAGCAACAGCACCGGCTTGAGGTGGCCGATAACCACCGGCGTTTTCAGGCGCAGCGATTCCAGCAGGCGCAGCGGCCGGCGCAGCCCGGCCCGGGCGGCCAGCACCTGCAGCCGCTCCGGCCACGGCGCGGGCAGGGGGCGGTTCTGGCGGTATTTCAGGCGCTGGACGTACAACAGGCTGCCGCTGAAACGCAGGGTCAGGAATAGAACGCCCAGCAGCCAGAGGGTGACGATCAGCGGCAGGTGGCGGCCGAAATAGTCGCTGAAAAAGGCGGCGATGCGCTGGCTGAGCGGCGGCCCGCCGACACTCCCCTGCCCCGCCTCAGCGCCGGGGAGCGCCGGGGCGGAAACGACCGTCCCCATACCGCTCGCTGGGCGGGTCGCTGCAGCCGCGGAAAAATAATTCCAAAACGTAATTATGGAGATGAGCAGGACCAGGGCCAGGACCGCCAGGCCCAGGGCGTAGCGAGCGCGGGCGCTGGTGCGGCGGGAGAAATACAGGACGACGGCAAAGCCCAGGGCGGCCAGGGCTCCCTGCCACAGGGAATGGAGCAGGGTCCAGCCCAGGGCGATGACGACATTTTCCGGCAAAAGCATTGCGGCGAGATTCATTTTTGACCTCCTTCCAGGCGATCGAGCAGCTCGCGGATGCGGGAAATTTCCTCGGCTGAGGCGATGTGCGCACCCAGGGCCTGCATGACCAGCTTCAGCGCCGAGCCGCCGAAAGCCTGGTCGAGGAGCCTGTCGAGCAGGACTTTCTGGACCTGTTTTTCCGGGGCGGCGGCCGCGTACAGGTGGCTGCGCTGCCGCTCATCCCTCTTTAAAAGGCCCTTCTCGGCCATGATCTGCATGATCTTCAGGGTGGTGGTATAGCCTACTTTCTTTTCCCCGTTCAATTTGTCGTTGATCGAACGCACGGTGCTGGGGCCGTTCTGCCAGATGAAATTCAGGATCTCCAGCTCGGCCGTGGTCGGTTTGGCCATCGTCTTCTCGTTCATTTCAGCCTCCTCTCTGTACGAGCAACGTCGTACTACGAATTTTGTCGTAATTAATATAACGTGGGTTTCCGGTTTTGTCAACACTTCGTACGATTTTTTTCGTATTTTGTTTCAGTAAGTAGGTGAATGCGCTTGGGGCATTGGTTCGATGAGCAGATGTTCAACTCATCCCCTACCCCTTCTCTTCCCAAAGAGAAGGGGCTGCAAGAGATATGGGAAGCCCCCCTCTATTCGCAAGAGAGGGGGGGGTCAGGGGGTGAGTTTGAGGAGATCGTGTACCGTTCAACGCGGCCTATTCGGCGGCAATGATCCTCCTGAAATTCTGCGGATCGGTATCACCCTCGCTATTGATCAATAATACCCGGGTTTTGGGCCCCAAGGGCAGCTTGGCGCGAGCTTCGGCCAGGTTTTCGCTGCCGGTCAGGGCCAGCAGGGCGGCCAGGCCGGAAGAGCCCGATTCGCCGGAAATGATGCGCGGATCTTCGCCCAGGGGCTGGTAGTAGCGGCGCATGGCTTTTTCAGCGAAGCGGTCGCTTACGGACAGGAAAAAAGGGACGGCGTCGCGCAACAGGGGCCAGGCCAAAGGCGAAGGGACGCCGCAGTTCAGGCCGGCCATGATCGAGGTCTGCTTGCCCTTGCTGGGCAGGGGCTTGCCTTTTCCGAAACGCACCGACTCCAGGAAGCAGTCCGCGGAGACCGGCTCAACGCAGATCAGGACCGGCCGTTCGGCCCCGTAGTTCCTGGAATAGTAAAAAGCGGCGGCGGCGGCCAGCCCCCCTACCCCGGCCGGCAGGATGACGGCGTCCACACCCGCGCTTTGCTGCTGGTGCAGGAGACCCTCCAGCTCGGCGAAGATCGAGGTGTAGCCGAGCAGGATCCAGGCGGGGATCTCGCGGTAGCCGGGATAGGCGGTGTCGGAGATCGCCTGCCAGTCGTTGGCGGCAGCGTCGGCGGCGCAGCGCCTGACGCAGTCGTCGAAGCTGCCGCCCACCAGTACCACCTCCGCCCCCTCGGAGCGAACGCTCTCCACCCGGGCCGGCATCGAATCGGCGGGCATGTAGATCACCGCCTTTTGCCCGAGATTTTTCGCGGTCCAAGCCACGGCCCGGCCGTGGTTGCCGTCGGTGGCGGCGCAAAAAGTGAACGCGCCCAGGGTGGCCAGCGCCGCGGTATTTTGGAAGCTTTCCGGGGTGAAGGGCGCCTTGTAGCGGCTATGCCATTTCTTTTTCAAAAACCGGTACATGGCGTAGGAAGCGCCCAGCGCCTTGAAGGACTTGATGCCGAAGCGCCGCGCCTCGTCCTTGACCAGCACGGCGCCCAAACCCAGGTGGGCGGCCAGCGCCGGCAGCTCGCGCAGCGGCGTTGGGTCGTATCCGGGCAGGGAACGGTGGAAAGCGAGCATGTCGAAATCGTTTAAAAAAGCGTACTCGGCGCCGCTCCATTCGGGCCGGCTCTGGCACATATGGTTGAAGGCGTATTCACACATCGGTTCCGTCTCCTCTTTTATGGCGAAACAATCCTTTTCCAGAACTTTGCCGCAAGCAGGCGCGATTTTTCGCATAGGCGTTCTTCGTCTATGCCGACAAGTTTTTTACCGCGCAGCAAAACCTTGCCGTTGCAGATCACCGTGTCCACCGCGGCGTCGACCATGCCGAAGATCAGATGGCCCAGAAAGTTGCCCGGCCCCAACGGCGTCGGTGGAATATAATCCAGGATGACCATATCGGCCGGCGCGCCCACTGCAAGCTTGCCGAGTTTTTTGCCGAATATTTTCGCCGCGATTTCGGCGTTGCTGTCCAGCAGCATGGCCGGTGCTTCACAAAAAGCCAGCCGCGGGTCGCGGCGGTCGTGGCGCTGCAGCAGGTAGGCGCAGCGCATCTGGGCCAGCATGTCAGATGACATGCCGTCGGTCCCCAGTCCGACGGTGATCCCCTTCTTCATCATGGCCAGGACATCGGCGCAGCCCACGGCATTGTTCATGTTGCTTTCAGGGTTGTGAACCACATTGCTTGCGGTGTCGCGGATGATGTTCATTTCCTTTTCGTCGATGTGCACGCAATGCACGAGCAGGGTCTTGGGGCCGAGGGCGGCGAATTTTTTCAGGCGCGCCACCACGCGCATGTTGTATTTCTTCAACGAGTCCTTTTCATCGGCCAGGTCCTCGGCGCAATGAATGTGCATGCCGGTTTTGTATTTTTCAGCCACGGCGACCGCTCGCTCAAGCGTATCGTCGTTCACCGTGAAGGAGGCGTGCAAACCGACCATGGCAGTGACAAGCCGGCTGGGCTGCTTCTGCAGTTTGCCGAGGAACCTTTCGTTTTCAGCGACTCCTTCCCGGCCCTTTTTGTGGCGGTCGGATGCCCCAAGGCAAAGGGCGGCGCGGATACCGATCTTTTCGGCGGCCTCCTGCAGCAGGTCGAGCACGCCGTTCTGCAGGCCCTGCGATTCGTGGTGGTCGATGATCGTCGTCGTGCCGTTCTTGACGCAGGCGATCAGCGGGATGAGGGCGGAATAATAAATGTCCTCGGCGCTCAGCGTGCCGTCGAGCTTCCACCAGAGTTTTTCCAGGATCTCGTAGAAATTTTTGGCCGGGGTTCCGGGAATGGCCATGCCGCGGGCGAACGTCGAGTACAGGTGGTGGTGGCTGTTGATCAAACCGGGCAGGATGATCCTTTTTTTGGCGTCGATGACCTTGAGCCGGACCTTGTCCCCCCGGGTTTTGAAAAACCTGGCCCTGACTTCGTCGCCCCGGCCGATATCCTTGATGATGCCGGCAGCGAACAAAACCGCGCCGTCATCGATGACCCTGGACGGCGTGATCACCGTCCCGTTGCCGACAAGCGTGAACATGATTGCCTCCATGTTTGTTTCCGTCAATCTTCCTTAAGAGCGGCTGTCTCCTCGGCGCTGCGGGCACGCATGGACAATGCGCCCGAGAAGCATTTCTGGACGCAGATGCTGCAGCCGATGCATTTGGCCGCATCGGTGACGGGATGCTTCTTTTCATCCAGGGCAATGGCCTGGTAGGGGCAGCGCGCGCAATTGCCGCAGCTGAGGCACAGGTCCCCGTCGCAGGCGGAGATCTTTTTCTCGGCCGAAAGGGCCATGAAATCGGTGACCGGGAACGGCAGGGCGATACCGATGAGCCGGTCCATCGATGGGATGCCCCTTTCCCGCATCAGCGAGCTGGTGCCGTTGACCAGGTCGCTGAACACGCCGTAGCCATGCTTCATGACCATGGTGCAGAACTGGACGGTGCGGGCGCCCAGGGCCAGGAAATGGGCCGCCGCCCGGTAGTCCATCGGTCCGCCGTTTCCCGAGACGGTCACACCCAGGTTGGCCACCGCGGCCAGGGTGAGATTGCTGATCGGCGTGACCCCGTCGCCGCTCATGCCGACGACGATGCCCTCCTCCCACTCGGGTTTCGCTCCCGGCCGGAAACAAAGGGTCGGGAACGTATTGGCCAGGGTGATGCCGGCCTTTTTTTCGGGGTGGCGCAGCAGAACTTTCCTGATGGCGTTGACAATGACCGCGATCGAGGTCACCGCGCCGGTCAGCTTGAACAGCTTCGGGACGTGGGGGCTGCCGCCGACCAGGATCCATTCCACGATCTTGGCGGTCAGGGCCGCGTTCTGGGAAACAATGTCGCCCTCGCTGCCGTCGCCGCCCTGCGGGCAGGAGAGGCTGTACTCGATGCCCATGACGCCGGTGTTCTCGAGCTTGCGCGTATTGCTCTGCCAGCCGGCCCTGTCTTTTTCATCGTCGCCGGTCACGGGTCCGCCGGTCGAGGCCATGGTCAGCCGGTCGGGGAAGAGCTTCACCAGGAGGTCGATCTCGCCGCAGACGCGGTCGAGGCTGTGGCCGGAAACGTTGTCGCAGTTGCCATAGGTGAGGTCGTTGAAGGCGTGCATGTATTCGCCCGGGATGTGGATCGGCACGTTGTCGAAAGCGGTCTTCATGATGCCGCCCGACCAACCGGCTTCATAGGCCTTTTTCATCTGCTCGAAACCGTCGCTGGGGGGCGCCGCCGAGAGCAGGAAAGGGGTCGATATCTTGCGGCCGAAGAAATCGGTTTCCAGCGGCACGGGCCTGGCGACGTAGCCGCGCAGCTCGACAACGCTCTTGACCTTGCCTGGAACCGCGGCCGGCTGCTTGCCGCGCAGCCAGGCGTCGATCTCCAGGGCCGCGTTCTTGCCGGCGGCAACGGCTTCCACGACGGTGGTGGGGCCATTGACGCAGTCGCCGGCGGTAAAAATCCCCGGCCGCTCCGACCGGGACACCTTGGCGCGCGAGCCGATGGCCACGATCACCGCCGCGATGTCTTTTCGCGCCTGCCGCGTGCCCGGCACCTCTTCAATGTCCTTCAGGTTGAATTTGACGCCGGTGGGCAACTCCACCCTGGCCGTTTCCAAGCCCGTGATGCGGCCGCTGCGCTTGACGATGGCCGTGACCCTGGTGCGGCCCGAGATCTCGATGCCGTTCTCCAGGAGCTCTTTCATCTCCTTCGGGGTCAGGGGCATTTCGCCGATGCTCTCCAGGGCGAGCAGCTCCACCGCGGCCGCCCCGTTCTCCCGGGCGACCATGGCGCAATCGGCGGCAACGGCGCCGCCGCCGATCACCGCCACCCGGCCCGGCAGCTTGTATTTTTTGGGATTTTTCAAATAATCCATTGCCGAAACGGCCAGATCCTCATTTTTCAAGCCGAGGCGGATGGGCTCGGTCAGCCCGGCCGCGACCAGGACGGCGTCGTAGCCTTTTTTGAGCAGCGCCTCGGGGCTGCGCACGGCGGACCGGAGGTGGATGGCGATGGCGCCCAGGGAAAAGGCGAATTCCAGGTCCCGGGCCAGCATCTCCCTGTCCAGGCGGAACCCGGGGATCCAGTTGCAGGTCCCGCCGGCGGCCTTTTCCTTCTCAAAGATGTCGACCTGGTAGCCCTTTTGGGCGAGGACGGCCGCGGCGCCGATGGCGGCCGGGCCCGACCCCACCACGGCGACTTTCTTGCCGTTGGGACGCGCCTTGGCGAACTTGGGGATGCCGCCAAGCTCGCGGGCCTTTTTGACGATCGTGGCCTGGACGGCGGGGATGTTGACCGCGGCGTCGAACTTTTTGTGCACGCAGGCAGCCATGCAGAACTTGTCGGGACAGACCATGCCGCACACGCCGCCGAGGGGATTGTTCTTCATGATCTGCGCCGCCGATCTCTTGAGGTCCGACGCGCCGAAAACTGCGGCCGCCATGATGAAATCGGCGGCCGAACAGTCAACCGGGCATTTGTCCTTGCAGGGTTTCTCCTCGCAATACTCGCACTTGGCGAATTCGTTCTTCAACTGGGCGTCGCTCAGGAACCAGCCCTCTTTGGCCCGGAAAATTTTCTTCATTTTTTGCTTATCATCCCCGTTAAACTGGATTTTTTTGAACCCGTTTCAAGAAAACAACGGCCACATTATAGGTGCTTGCCATATAAAAGTCAAAAATTCCCAACGGCCGCTTCTCTTCATTCCTCCCTGGCAGGGGACATTTGCGCAACCGGGAGCGGGATCATGGACGGCAACGAAAGTTTTTAATTTCACTGCCGTCTTTCTCCCTTTTTTGTGTAGAGTTTCTTGAGTTCGTCCATGGTCGGTTCGATGATGCTGGGCGTACCGGCGACCTTGGCGGCCGAGGCCACATCCTTGAGCCCGCTGCCGGTGACGACCGCGACGCAGACATCGTCGGCCTTGAGTTTTCCCTGCTTGGCCAGCGCTTCAACCCCGGCGTAGGCGGTGACCCCGGCCGGTTCGCCGAAGACACCGCAGCCGCGGGCCACGGTCTTGATCGCCTCGAGAATTTCCTTGTCGTCGACTTTCACCGCCGCACCTCCCGATTCGCCGATGGCGCGAACGGCCATCGCTCCGTCACGGGGGAGATCAACCGAAATGGAATCGGCAATTGTGGTGGCGCTGATCGGGATCAACTTGCCGCCGCGGGCAACGGCGTCGGCGATGGCGGAACTCTGCAGCGACTGGACCCCGGCGAGTTTAGGCAGGCGGTCAATGAGCCCGACCGCCTTGAGGTCGCGGAAACCCTTCCAGATGCCGCTGATGATGTTGCCGTCGCCGACGGGAACGAAGACCCAGTCGGGAACCTGCCAACCAAGCTGTTCGCAGATTTCAAACGAGCACGACTTTTTTCCTTCGCGGGTGAACGGATTGAAGCCAGTGTTGCGATTGTACCATCCGAACTCGGCTGTCGCCTGCAGACAAAGGTCGAATGCCTGGTCGTAATTTCCCTTGACCATAATGATCTCGGCCCCGAAGGTCATGATCTGGGCGATCTTAGCGGCGGGGGCGGACTGCGGAACGAAAATGATGGTGCGGAAACCTATCGCGCCGGTGAGGCAGGAAAGAGAAGAAGCGGCATTTCCCGTCGACGCTCCGCAGATTAATTTCGCTTTATCCTCGAGGGCGCGAACCAGCGCCACACTCGAAGCGCGGTCCTTGAACGAAGCGCTCGGATTCCGGCCGTCGTCCTTGATGTAGAGATTGTTCAAACCGATTTGACCACCCAGCCGGGAAGCGCGATACAGAGGAGTCCATCCGATCTGCTGCGGCGGAATCAGTTTGAGTGATGCCAGCGGGTAGAACGGAGCGTACCGCCAGAGCGAGTAATCGCGATTGCGCGCGAGTTTCTTGCGGTTGATTTTCTTTTTGATAAGTTCGTAATCATAGATGACTTCGCTATTGCTCCGACAGGCAGTGCAGGTATAGCGGGTTTCCTTGAGGGTATGCTCCAGGCCGCAGACCGTGCATTTCAATCCCAAAACATGCTTGAGTCCCATTATGTCCTTGACGGTGCCCGGCGTTTACTTTTTTGGCCAGATGATCCTGCCGCCCTGCATTTTCACTCCGCAGATGGTCATGGCCATCAGCGCCTTTTGCACGTGCAAGCGGCATTCCGCTATATCCATGATGATCGAGCGCGGTCCGCGATTCACTTCCGGCGTAACCTCGTGCTCCTCATCGACCGGCATCGGATGGATGAACTTGGCATTGGGTCCCGCGATCTTCATCTTGCGCTCATCGCAGATCCAGTCCTTGTATTTCCGGTCGCTGGCGCGCGCGATTTCGGCGTCTTTGCCGATCTGGTAGAAGTCGGGCCCGAACCAATTGCGTGAATAGACGTAGTCGCTGCCTTCGTAGCCGGCAAGCGGGTCGTTGATCATCTCAAATTTCGTCCCCGCCCGCTTGCAGTTTTCCTTCACCGCGTCGAGGACCCTGGCATCCGGAAGCTCGTATCCTTTGGGAAACGCCAGGCGGATGTTCATCCCCAGCCGGGAGTTGATAAGCAGCGACTCGTGCACCGAACAGTAGGAACGGGCAAGTTTGCCAGACGCCCATGTCTGCAGCAGCGTCTTGCCCCTGGTGGTTTCACCCTGCGGCACGTTCAGCCGCATACCCATGTTGTCGGCCAGTCCCTGGCAGGGATGGTAAATATCGTCGGCCATGTTGAGAACCGGGATGTCGGCAAACTTGGCGTATTCGCGGAGCAGCCAGTTGCCGTCACCGTATTTGTCCACGGAGTTTTCGAGTATGCGAATCCCCATCCCGGTGCTGTAGCGGGCGATGACCTTGGCCGCGTCATGAATGCTTTCGCCCGCGCTGTCCTTCTTGCCGCTGACGCTCTTGAGGCGCATTGCCTTGGGTTCCAGAAACTGGGCGTGGCCGCCCAGCTCGGTGGCCGCCGCCTCGAAACTTTGGCGGGTGCGCAGCGACGGATTGTAGAACAACATCGTAAAAGTCTGCCGCAGCATCAGTTTGGCGTGGCGTTCGCTGTAGCGGTTTTTTTTCATTTCAAAGGCGAGAGCAAGAATTGCCTCGAGTTCAGCCACTGAAAATTCCTGCGTGGTAATGACATCGCGATCCTGCAAATCGATTAACTGAGCTTTTGCCGTTTTCTTTTTGCCAGCCATAACGTTTTCTCCTTGAAAATGGTTTGCGCCGGCCCCGCATCGTCAGGACCGTCATCGCCTTCTTGACGTGGACGCGGTTCTCGGCTTCGTCGTCGACGATCGTCCAGCAATTTTTCCTCCGCGACAAGCCTCACTATGCCGAGGTTTTCCGAGGCAACGAGTGCTGCTGCCATTTTGCGAAGAATTTAGAAAAATGTCAATACCTGCTGGCGAATAAAGCTTGATGCCTATCCGGCCCGGTTCAAATTTTCCCTGAATAACCTGTCAATGATCGCCACGGGATCCCTGAAGCAGCAGATGATGATCATGGCCGCGATGACGAAAGCCTTATAGCGCGCTTCCTTGTATGTCTCGACCCGGTACTTTTCAAAGACCTTCAAGGTCACTTCACCTTCCAGGCAGTTCAAACCCTGCACGTCGGCAGGGAGACAGTGAAGATAAAGGGCGTTGCCGCCGCGGGTCGTTTTCATCAATTCCTCGTCGCAAAGCCAGTCCTTGTGCCCGGCGTTTTGATCGAGACATTCTTTTTCCAGCTCACGCAGGCCTTTTTGGTCATTATTGTACATCAGGTCCGTTCTTTTCTGCATGACCCAGTAAGGGGCCCAGCTTTTGGGGTAGACGGCATCGGCGTTCTTGAACGCCTCCTTCATGTCATGGCTGATCGCGAATGAACCCCCTGATTCCCTGGAGAACTTTTTGGCCGTCTCCACTACTTCGGGTACCAGGTCATATTTTTCCGGATAGGCCAGCACGACATCCATGCCGAACCTGCTTAAAAGCGAAATGATGCCCTGGGGCACCGACAGCGGTTTGCCGTAGTTCGGCGAATAGGCCCAGCTCATGACCACTTTTTTGTTTTTCAGTTCATCCAGGCCGCCAAAATAGTTTTTCAGGTGCACCAGGTCCGAGAGCGTCTGGGTGGGATGATCCAGATCGCACTGCAAATTGATCACGGCCGGCCGGCGACCCAGGACCCCTTCGGCAAAACCGCCGTCCAAGGCGTGGGCGACTTCTTTCATGAAATTGTGCCCTCTGCCCAAAAACATATCATCCCTGATGCCGATCACTTCGCTCAGGAAAGAAATCATGTTCGCGGTTTCCCTGATGGTTTCGCCATGCGCGATCTGGGATTTTTCCTCGTCCATTTCCTGCATCGTCAATCCCAGAAGGTCGCAGGCGGAAGCGTAAGCCAACCTGGTTCTTGTCGATTTATCGCGGAAAAACGACACGGCCAGCCCGGTGCGAAAAACTCTCAGCCCGACGTTGTCATTATGAAGTTCCCACAAAATTTCAGCCAGAGTCATGACCGCCCGGATGTCATCGGCGCTTTTTTCCCAGGAAAGCAGAAAATCCTTTCTGAAGCCGTCGAAATTCAAGCGGAATAAATCATCGATTTTTGTCTTAACCATGAAATCAGATTTGCCCATTTTTTTATCTCCTTTCACACATTTGCCTGAACCTATCTACGCAACCCGCATTTAACGTGTCGGCCCGGAAAAGATTTGCATTGAAAGCAATATGATGCCCAAGCGGATCATTTAAGCAAATCCCCATATTTATCATAAAGGGCCAGCAGGCATTTTTGATTGGTCAGCGGCGCCCACAGGTCGAGTTTCACAGTGGGATTAAACTCGCGCATGGCCATGAGAATGGCAAAATAGGAGCCGATGCCGTACATCAGCGGCGGCTCACCGACCGCCTTGGAACCCAACAGCGCCAGCGCATCAGGTTCGCTGTCGAGCGGCACTACTTCAACATTTTTGGGCGCGAAATAAATGTCGGGAATTTTGTAGCTTGAAAGCCTGTCATAGACATTTTTTCCTTTTTGGTCAACGAGCAGTTCTTCAATGGTCATCAGGCCTATGCCCTGCATCAGGGCGCCTTCGGCCTGGCCGATATCAATATCGAGATTGATGCTGGAGCCGAAATCATGGACGACTTTGACCAGATCGATTTCGTACGTTCCGCGCAGGCAATCGACGGTCACCGCGGTCACTGCCGTTCCATAAACGTGGTAGGCAAAGGGATGGCCTTTTTCGCTGGCCTTGTCGAAATGAATGACCGGAGTGGCATAGTGGGCGTGCTCCGAGAGTGAGATCCTGGCTTCATCGGTCAGAAAAACAAGTCTTTCCCAGGTCAGATCGGTCTTGCTTCCATTGTGAAAAATAATTTCATCTTTGATCTCGATTTCATCGGGGTCGCGGCCCTTTAATTCCTGGAGAGCAACACCTTTTAGCCTGGTGCGCAAAGCCTCGCAGGCCATGATCGTCGCCTTGCCGTTCAAATCGGCGCCGGTGCTTGCAGCTGTGGGTGAGGGGTTGGCAATCCTGGTGGTGTTTGTACTATGGATGGTAAATCGCTGCGGAGAGATCGAGAGCGTCCTGGCCGCGACCTGGAGAATTTTGGTGTTTACTCCCTGGCCCATTTCCACTACGCCAGTGGTGATGCTGACCGAGCCATCGGTATTGATGTGCACGAGCGAGCGTCCCTGGTTGAGACTGGTTTTGGTAAATGAGATGCCAAAACAGAGCGGGAATAAAGAAAAACCCTTTTTGCAATGAATGTTCTTTTTGTTGAAGGCCGCGATTTCCTTTTTAAGTCTTTCGACCGCGAAATTTTTATAAGCGCTGTCCCAGCACTTGCCGGCGTTGCAATTCCTGGCGATTTGACCATAAGGAAAGCGGTCTCCCTCCCGCAAAAGATTTTTCCTTTGTATCTCCAGCGGCGCGACGTTCAGGGTCGCTGCGGCCTTCATGATCGCCGCTTCAAAAGCAAACATCGCCTGCGGCGCGCCAAAACCCCTCATGGCGGTGTTGGGGGGGAGATTGGTTTTGCATGAGTGGCAGGTGATTTTGGCGTTGGGGACATGGTAACTGCCCGTCCCGTGAAACAGGGTTCGCTCCATCACCGCCGGCGAAACATCTGCCGCAGCGCCGGCATTTTGAAAGGCTTCCACTTGGTAACAGAGGATTTGCAGATCCCTGTTCAGGCCCAATTTGAAATCAAAAGAGTAGGGGTGACGTTTGCCGGTCATGGTAAAGTCATCGATCCGACCCAGAATCAGTTTCAAAGGTTTTCTGAGAGTATAAGCTGCCAGGGCAGCCATTGCCCCCCAGGGTGTCGCCTGATCTTCTTTGCCGCCGAAACCGCCGCCGATGCGGTTGACGTCAACTTCGATTTTGTGCATGGGAATTCCCAAAACCCTGGAAACGCCTTTTTGCACATATTTTGTCGCTTGCGTGGAGGAATGAATTTTGATGGCGCCTGCCTCCAGCATATAGGCATACGCGCCCTGAGTTTCAAGATAGATATGCTCCTGGCCGCCCATCTCGGCCTGACCCTCGATAATGTGATCGCATTTTTCCCACATGGCATCCGTATCGCCGCTGCGGAATGTTCTGCTCGGGCAGATGAATTTTTTTTCAGCATGGGCCTCTCTGGCGGTTAAAATGGGGCGGAGTTCTTCGATAGCGATTTTAATTTTTGCGAGTGCTTTTCTGGCCAGCGCTTCCGTTTTGGCGCAGACCATGGCAATCGGCATGCCGATATAATGAACCTCTTTGTCGGCGAAGAGTTCTTCGTCCTGAATGATGCTGCCGATTTGATTTTCGCCGGGAATGTCCTTTGCCGAAATCACGGCTTCAACACCCTCCATTTTCAGCGCTTCTGAAAAATCGATTTTATGCAATTTTCCGTGTGCGCAGGGAGAACCCAGAACAACTCCGAACAGCGTGTCTTCCCTGACCGGGATATCGTTGACATAGATCGATTCCCCCCTGACGTGGGAACGGGAGTCTATATTTTTCATTTTAAGGCCTCCAGAGAAATTGTTCCCGGCGAAAAATTCATTAGGTGGATGAAAAGTTGCTGCCTGACCAGGGAGCGTTTGTATTCAGCACGGCTGCGCGGGGTGATTTCACCCTGGGCGATGCGATTGGCCTCTTGAAATGTTTGATTATTGATTTTTTTACCGAGCAAATATGCGGACGTCTTTTCCAGATACCTGATGGTAGGTCCCAGGGCACCGACAGCAAACGAAGCCTTGGTGATGACGCCGTCAGCAAGGACGATCCTCATTGCTGAATTGGCGGTTGCCATGTCCAAATGGCCGCGCTTGCTTATCTTTTCATAGCTGAAATGCGTATTTTCATCAGGCAGATCAAAATAAATCCACTCGATAAATTCCTCGGGTTCTTTATTCACTTTTTTGTAGCCAATCAAGAAATCCTTCAGTTTAATTTCCCTGGTTTCACCTTTGTACCGCAGGACGAGGGTGGCATCAAGGGCCATCAAGATGACGCAAACATCTCCGATTGGTGAGCTGTTGGCGATGTTGCCGCCGACGGTGGCCATGTTTCTTATGGGAGTGGAGGCCATCAATTTGAGATAGCCCTCCAGCTTGGGAATGTATTTGCGGAGTTTCATGGATTCTTTTAGATCTTTGATCGTTGTAGTTGATCCGATATAGCACTTACCGTCCGTAAATTTAATCCGGCTGTATGCACTTGCTCCATAAACAAGATTCAAATTGCTGGATTCAATTGCGCCTTCAGGATTTTGCAGCAAAATATCGGTCCCGCCGGCGATAATATACCCGGACTCCTGGACGGCAACCGGCTTTGACGGCGTAATTTTTTTTAATTTCCCAGGAATATCCATAAAATAATTTGGCAGAAAATTATTCTTTACCAGCCAGGCCGTTGCTTCGGCCCCTTGCATGGGCTGCAATTTGCTTACAACGGCCGCGGCGGCTTTTTCAAGGGATTTGTATCCAGTGCAACGGCAGATATTTCCCGAAATGGCTTCGATGGCGTTCTCAAGATTTTTTTCCTTGTCAGCGTTCAAGCAAAAACCGTAAAATGACATGACAAAACCCGGAGTGCAAAAGCCGCACTGCGTTCCATTGTTATCGAGAATAGCAGCTTGAACAGGCGTGAGTTCAGGGCAATTGATGCCTTCAATGGTGACGATGTGCTTGTGGTTGGCATTGCCCAGCGGCATGAGGCAGGAATTCATTGTCTGGTATTTCAGTTCACCGTCCCTGATTTCTCCAACCAGGATCGTGCAGGCTCCGCAGTCGCCTTCACGGCAGCCTATTTTTGTGCCGTAAAGATGCAATTCGTTGCGAATGTAATCAACCAGCGAACTGCCGGAGGGCGTATTGGTTTTCACTTCTTTGTTGTTGACGATGAAATTAAGCATGGCTACACCTCGGAAGTGTTTTTTTTATTTCAGTCCCGGGCAGCACTTATTCAGCCTGCCCCAGGCGCAGGGCGTAGAGGGCGTAAAAAGCAGAGGCGCGCACCAGGTCATCGACAGGTATCTTTTCGTTCGGCGCATGGGCCGAGACCTCGTTGCCGGGTCCGAAGCCGATGGTGGGGATGCCATAGATGCCGTTGATGGTCACGGCGTTGGTGGAAAAAGTCCACTTGTCGACGCGAGGCTCCTGTGTGAACAGGGAGCGGAAAACCGCTGCGGCCCGGGTGACGGCCGGGTGGTCCGCGGCCAAGGTCCAGGTCGGGTAATATTTTTCCATGCCGTATTCCAGGCCGGTATATGATTTTTCGCGGTAGTGCAGCACTTCCGGGGTGGCCGCCATGTCCTTGACCAGATTGCTGATCTCGGCCAGGGCCGATTCCTTGCTCTCGCCGCCGGTCAGGCGCCGGTCCAGGTGGATGCGGGCAAAATCGGCAACCGCGCAAAGCGAGGGGCTGGCGGAGACGAATTCGCTGACCGTGACAGAGCCCTGGCCCAGGAAATCGTCTTGCTTCAGGCGTTCATTCAGTTTTTCGACTTCCAGGCAGGCGCGCGCTCCCATGTAGATGGCATTCCTGCCGCGCTCGGGCGCCGAACCGTGGGCGGAGAGCCCCTTGAAACCGACGCGGATCTCCATGCGGCCGCGCTGGCCGCGGTAGATGCCCAAAGCGGTGGGTTCAGTGATGATCACCAACTCGGGCCTGATCTTTTCTTCCTCGATGATGTATTTCCAGCACAGTCCGTCGCAGTCCTCCTCCATGACCGTGCCGCTGAACAGGACCGTCCAATCGTTTTTCAAGCCCAGTTCGGCCAGAATCCTTCCGGCCGTGACCATGGCCGCCGCCCCGCCCTTCTGGTCCACGGCGCCGCGGCCGTGCACGTAACCGTCGGCGATCCTGCCGGAAAACGGCGGCTCGTTCCAGTTCTCGAGGTTGCCCTGGTCCACGGTGTCGATGTGGGCGTCGACGGCCAGCAGGCGCTTGCCTTTGCCGACCCAGCCCAGGACATTGCCCAGGCCGTCGATGCGCACCTCGTCGAAGCGGGCCGCTTCCATCTGCTTTTTCAGCTCGGCGGCCACTTCTCCCTCCCGGGCGGTCAGTGACTTGATCTTGACCAGGCGCGAGAGGTTCCGGGCCGTGTAGTCCCGGTATTTTTCGGCCAGTTGCAGCACTTGTCCGGCGAGTTTATCCATGATTTCTCCTTAATGTTCTTCGAGCCGGTCCAGGATTTTTTTCCACGACCAGCGGCAGCCCTGGCGCGTGCCGTCCAAGTGCTTTCCCTGTCCATTCCTTATGCCGCAGCGGCCGGGGCTAGAATCCTGTGGCGGTGAGCAGCACCGACAAGCCCCAGCAGGCAAGGGTGAAGGCGGCGGCCAGAGGTACCAGCAGGTTTTTTCGCGAAAGCCACAGGGGGAAAAAACGCTTTTCCAGACGACGCCCCAGGGCGTAGCCCAGCGGGAACAGCACGGCCGCCAGCAGGGCGGCGGGAAGAATGCGGGTCAGCAGGTAGACTGCGGGGCCACCGGCGTAGTTGAAGGAGAGCAGATGGCGGCAGGGGGCGACGAAACGGCCGAGAACGAAAAATGCGGCGCCCGAGCCCAGGACCGAGCCGAAAGCCGTGGCACTGCGCTGCGGCCAGCCTTTGCCGACCTGCTTGCGAAACAGGCTTACCCCGGCGTAGAGAAAGGCGCCGTGGAGCAGGATGGCCAGGAGCGAATTGGCCTGGCAGAGCAGGGGCAGGCCCAGCAGCGGCACAGCCAGCCATTTGCTGAATATGGCCAGCGCCGTGATGCCGGGGATCACCCGCGGCTGCTTGAACACGGCTAGCCCCAGGGCCATGACGGCGAAGCCGACGCCAGTGACAACGGCGCTGCGCAGGGGCAGGCCGGCTTTTTTAATAAAACCGCCCAGGGCGATCTCGATCACGGCCAGGAGCGCCCCCAGCACGACGATATTCAAAACATAAAATTTCCAGGACAAAGATTCGTTATTGCCTGTCATTCAGCACCTCATAAGGTCTATTATATTATATTGAATTATCTTAATTAACCCACGGGGAAATGTCAAAT
>DATKZA010000005.1:0-5442 GCA_035528155.1 Patescibacteria group bacterium
GAGGATTTTACCCGCTTTCTGGTTGAGGAGGCCTTCCCGTTCATCGAGGGAAACTACCGCACCAAGGATTACCGGATCCTGGTCGGGCCCCAGGCAGGGGCCAATTTCGGCTTGGCTACGCTTTTTGAGCATCCGGATCTATTCGCCGCCTTTATCCTCAACCATCCCTTCCGCTGGCGGGGAGGGAGAGACGATATCATGCGCAAAGCGGAGGCTTTTCTCAAGCGGAATTCGGCATTCAGGAAATTCCTCTTCATAACCTATGACGAGTCGGACCCATTGGCCGTGGAAGGGATAGGGTATATCAAGAGGTTTTCGGCAATGACGGAAACCCGGAATCCGGAGGGCTTTTCCCTGGTATTGAATTATATCGAGAAGAATGATGAATTTCTCCAGCGTCTCGGATTGCGAGAAGGCCTGAAAAAGCTCTTTGAAGCGTATCCCTTTCCAGAGAACCGGCAAGTGGAAAAGCTTGAAGATATTCTTGCATTTTACCGGGAATTGTCCCAAAAATTCGGTTTTGCAGTGGATCCTCCCGAGCATGTTCTATCGGTACAGGGGGACGGCCTGCTGCAACGGGGAAAAGTCAGCGAAGTCATCGAAATACTGAAGTATACCATGGAGCAGTATCCGCGCGCTGCGAACAGCTATTTCCGGATGGCCAACATGCTCAGGAGAGGCGGAAACCTGGAAGAGGCCAGGGAATATCTGCGAAAAGCATTGGAGATGATTCCACATGATAGCGGCATGATCCGCTCGCAGCTCGCCGCACTGGAAAAAAGGATCGCCAAATCCGCCGCCTTTCAGGTCGAAAAATCGATCAACTCGGCGGGAATCGATCAGGGCATCCAGAAGTTCAGGGAATTGAAGGCCATGCCTCAATCTCGGTTTTACTTTGATGAAGGGGAGTTCAACGAACTGGGTTATCGATTGATGCAAACCGGAAACCTGAACGGTGCCATCAAAATATTCAATATCAACGCGGAATTATATCCCGCTTCGGCCAATGTGTACGACAGTCTGGGCGAGGCCCACATGGCGAATGGAAATAAAAAACTCGCCATTGAAAATTATGAGAAGTCATTGCAGCTCAATCCGGAAAATAAAAATGCAATTGAGATGTTGAAGCAATTGCGCAGCAATAAATAGTTGTTGCCGACATGGTGCGTTCATAGGAAGTCGGGACAAGAACCTGGATTTCGGATACCATGGTCCCGGCCGCTGTGAATTGCTGATGCCATCTTTTTTCCCATCAATGGCGTCAAAGTTAAATAAGGAGGAAAACCTGAATGCCCATAATAAAAAAAATCCTGGCGTCTATTGTGATCTGTTCCTTTTTTTTACAGGCGGCAACTGCCGGAAAAACAGATGAACCGATCTCCGAAGCGGATAAAAAAGCGCTGATAAAAGCCGTTTGCGAACGCATAGAAAAAATTTATGCCTTCACAGAAAACATCAAAAAAACCTGCGATCTTTTAAAAAGCAACCTGGAACAGGGAGCCTATGCGAAATACACGTCGCCCCGTGAATTTGCCTCGCGTTTGAACGAAGACCTCGAAATCGTTACCCACGACAAGCACTTCGGGATCTCCTATGACCCCAAGCAAGCCGCCGAAATGGCGGAACAAGCCAAAACAAGCGAGAATTATGCTTTCTACACACCGCAACTGGTTCGACAGTACCGGCGCATGAATTACGGTTTCAAGGAATTGAAGATTCTGGAGGGCAATGTCGGCTATCTGGACCTGCGGGATTTTTTCCCCCTCAAATGGGTGGCCGACTCGGCGGTTGCCGCCATGAATTTTCTGGCCAATTGCGATGCCGTAATTATCGATCTGCGCTTCAACGGCGGCGGTGAGGACCTGACCGTGAATTTTCTTTTAAGTTATTTCCTCGATTCCAGTGAATCCACCATCACCTTCAACACCAATTATACGCGTTTCAACAATTCCTACTATCAGGCGACCACCTGGCCCTATGTACCCGGCAAAACACTCTATCACATGCCATTGTATCTGCTCACATCAAAAACGTCTTTTTCCGGAGCCGAAGCCTTCGCCTTTCGCTTGAAAAACCTGCAGCGGGCCACCCTGGTCGGCGAAACGACGCGGGGCGGCGCCAACCCTGTTGAAATCCAGGAGATCGGGCGTAAATATGTAATCTATATTCCCTCTTCAAAAAGTGTCGGTTCCATGACCGCTGCCGATTGGGAAGGGGTCGGCGTCAAACCCGATATCGAGGTGGAAGCATCGGAAGCCCTGACCGTTGCCCACCTGGAGGCGATCAAGGCATTGTCTGCAAAATCCGGCGATGAGAAAGACAAATTCCTCTATCAATGGACCAGCGATGGAATCAAGGCGAAAAATCACCCGTTCCCCGTCAATCCGGCCCTTTTCCAATCCTATATGGGTGTCTACGGCGACAGAATCATTGGAATTCACCACAACGAACTCTATTTTCAAAGAGGAGAGCGAGCCAAAATGAAAATGATCGCCATGGCCGAGAATCTGTTCATGATAGAGAACATGGACTACTTAAGGCTGAGGTTCGTCAAGGAAAAAGACGGCACGGTCAGCCTGGAATCACTGTACGATGATGGCCGGGTGACGTCCTCCGCAAAAAACAAAACACAGGAGAATTCGGAATGAAACGAATGTTGTCAATTTGTTGTTTGCTCATCCTGGCGGTCCTGGACGGTTCCGCACAGCAAAAGGAGTTTCCAAAGCTCACCGGCCCCTACCTGGGTCAGAAGCCGCCGGGGATGGTGCCGGAGCAGTTCGGGGTCGGGATCATTGACCGCGACGAGCGGATATTTGCCATTGCCTTCTCCCCCGATGGCAGGGAATGCTTCTATACAAAGTCCTTCAAGACGAACGCGATCATGACGGCCAGGGAAACGGACGGTCGATGGACCGAACCGAAAATCGCCGATTTCTCGGGCAAAGCCTTCGACTTCGAGCCGCACATTACCATCGATGGCAAAAAACTGATCTTCGGCTCGATGAGGCACCTGCCAGGCGCGGGGGGAAAAGATGAACTCCATCAATGGCAGTTGGAAAAAACCGCCGACGGCTGGTCTGAACCGAAGCCCCTGGGACCGCCGTTTAGCGACGGATTCTGCATGTATGTTTCCGTTACCGAAAATGGCAACATGTATTACACGGGAGAAGACGGGATCTACATGTCAAAATTCCTGGACGGGAAATATTCATCTCCCGAAAAACTCGGCGACGCCGTCAATCACTTGCAATACGCCGCCCATCCGTTCATTGCCCCCGACGAGTCCTATTTGATGTTTGACGCCCAGCCCCAGGAGGGAAACGCCGAGTTGTTCATCAGCTTTCGCAACGTTGACGGGACGTGGGCCATTCCCCAAAAGCTTGATTCCCGTTTCAATACCGACCAGGAGGAATTGTGCGCTTTTATGAGCCGCGACGACAAGTACCTGTTTTTTTCTCGCTTGGCAGCCGGCAAGGGGGACATCTTCTGGGTCTCGGCCAAAATCATCGACGAGTTGAGGCCGAAGTAATATGCTTCATCCCAAATGACACGCCACGCAGGGGGCACGATGAAAAAACAGATGGTTGTGCTTTTTGCCGTGCTGCTGGCCGTCGGGGGCGCGGGGTATATCGCTTTTTCCCATCAATGGCTGCGATATGTTTTTGCCCATGCCGGCGGACTGGGGATCATGGGATTCCTGGGCCTGCTGGCGGGGGCGATCGCCGCGCGCAAAGGATACCATTTCATGCGGGCCTTTTGGCTGGGATCCGCCCCGCCCTCCCTGCTGGGAGTCCTCGCCGTCCTCATCGTGCATGGGTCGGGAGGAAGTGGCTGCGGCGGGATCGTCAGCCTGGCCGCTTCATTCCTCGTGATCGCTCTCTATGGCCTTGCCAGGAAAAAAACTGCCGGCTAGGCGAATCCCAGAATAATTCGCTGGAGGTGGCCGCACGTACAAAGGAACTTGAAAAAAAATGCCGATGACACAAAATAATCCCAGATTCCCCGGAGGCACCCGATGCAGTGTGCCGTGATCGCCCATGACGGAACGGACGGAAAGCCCTGATAAAGAGCGTGTCATGCCAGTAAAAATATTGCCGCTGGCTTTGATCCTGACTTTCTGCTGCCTGGCCCCGGGATGGGGACAAAAACAGGCCCCCAACCGGCTGACCGGCCCGTATCTCGGCCAGAAGCCGCCGGGGATGACTCCCGAGTTGTTCGCGCCGGGGATAATATCATTAGCGGGATTCGTAGATTTTAAGGGTTCATTCTCTCCCGACGGAAACGAGTACTATTTTTACAGATTATCGCATCCGCCTGATGAACTAGTCCTAACATTTCCGTGCATAGCGCCGGATGGCAGCTATTTATTTTTTAGTAAAAATGGAGATATTTGGTGGGTTGATACAAAAGTGATCGAAAAGTTACGGCCCTTGGAATAAAAAAAAGGAGAAAACAAGATGAAAAAATCAATTATTATCAGCAGTTTGCTGCTTGTGGTAGCAATAGTTATTGATGCGGAACAAAAAGAGTTTCCGAAATTAACCGGCCCCTACCTGGGGCAGAGGCTCCCGGGCACGACGCCCGAGCTCTTTGCGCCCGGAATCATTTCGACGGGATTGCACGAGGGGGTATGCACCTTCATGCCGGACGGCAGCGAAATCATCTTCAACGTACTGTATCGAAAGCCTCATTCCCATTCCGTTTACAGTTCTCTTGTAGCAAGCCGGTTGGTGAACGGCCAATGGGCTCCACCCGAGGTCCTAAAATTCTCCGGAGGGAAGAACCTGGACACGGCGCCATTCATAAGTTACGACGGGAAGGAACTGTTCTTCGAGTCGAACCGGCCGACGAACAGGGCGGACCTGAAAAACAAGACTAATATCTGGAGATGCTCGAGGACGCCCGCCGGCTGGAGCGATCCCGAGCCGCTTCCCTCGCCGATCAACGGCCGGGGGAACGTGTTCGGCCCCTCCATGTCCAGCTCCGGCGCGTTCTACTTTACCTTGGCGGACGCGAAGGGGAACAGCGCCATCTATGCATCTCACTTTTCAGCAGGAAAGTTTTCGGAACCGAAAAGGCTGCCGGAATGCGTGAACGTGAAGCAAGGCACCTTCGATGGCGTGATCTCTCCCGACGGGAGCTACTACATCGTTTGCGTCTACAACAAGGAGGATTCGCTCGGAGAGACCGATATGTATATCACGTTCAAGAACGAGCGGAGCGATTGGACACCCTTGAAGAACCTTGGCAAAGCGATCAACACGGAGCGGAATGACGGATCGGCGAAGATCTCGCCCGACGGCAAGATCATCTTCTTCGCCGGATGCCTGGTAAGCCACAATTATTACAATGACGCCCTCACCTACGCGGATATCCTGAACAACATCCTTAAGCCGCAGTACGGTAATTCCGACATCTACTGGATTTCCGCCGAGTTCATCG
>DATKZA010000006.1:0-16450 GCA_035528155.1 Patescibacteria group bacterium
CATTGTTAACCCCATTGCTGACACCTCGCTCACCAGGCCTCTTGCCTGATGCTTTTGATGTCATTTTCCTACTTTTCAGGTAGTTTTTTTCATGAGGCAACGAATCGCCTTTCAGGTAGATTTTTAGATGAGGCAATAAGACCTGGCAAAACCCTCATTTCAAGATATCTTAATCTCCCATGCATCCCCCTTAGGTAAGAGGGGAATTTCATATTGCAGTCAATGTTTTTCGACAGCCTCTCCTGCGAATCACGAAGATTAGGGGCAGCGCAACCGCTGGGATTTAGAACTGCAGAATAAAAAAAAAAAGAAATCATTTTTACCCCTCCCAAAACTTTGACCAAGTTGGTCATATATGCTATTTTATAGGTATGAAAAAAATCGCATTACTTTTAATAATATTTATTTGGGCCGGTTGGCTGCAGGCAGCTGATGAAAACCTCAACTGTTTCACCATCGTGGCCGGAAAGGACTCCACGGCCGATGGCTCGGTGCTTTTGGCCCACAATGAAGACGACCATGGCCGGCTACTGGTCAACATCTACAAGGTCCCGGCCCGCGAACACCGGCGCGGCGATGTCTTCACCATGAAAAGCGGCACTGTACTCCCCCAAATCAGTCGCATTCCCGGTCTGCTGTGGCTGGAGATCCCGGAAAACGATTTTGCCGATGCCTACGTCAGCGAATACGGGGTAACCGTGACCTCCAACTCCTGCTTCTCGCGCGAAGACAAGCCCGAACTGTCCGCGGGCGGCATCGGCTTCAGCCTGCGGCGTCTGGTCGCCGAACGGGCGCATACGGCCCGTGAAGGCGTACGTATTGCCGGCGAATTGATCTCCCAGTACGGGTACAATGCCTCGGGACGGACCTACATCATCGCCGATGCCCGCGAGGGTTGGCTTTTGAACGCGGTAAACGGCAGACACTGGGTCGCCAAACGTGTTCCTGACAACGAAGTTGCGGTCATCGCCAATTGCTTCACCATTGCTGCCGTGGACCTGAACGATCATGAGAATTTCCAGGCTGCACCGGACATCATTGAATATGCCGTACGCCGGGGCTGGTTCGATCCGCAAAAGGACGGCGAATTCAATTTCGCCAGGGTCTATTCCAATCCAAGCAATTTAACAAATATAAAAAATGTTTTGCGGCAATGGCAGGGCACCAATTTGCTGGCCGCCAAAGCACACAAGCTGGAAGGCCCTTTGCCATTTTCATTTAAACCCAGGCGCAGCATCCGCCTGAACGACCTGTTCCGGGTCTTGCGCGACCACTATGAAGGAAGCAAGTACGATAGCAGCAACCATTACAAAAACGGCTCACCCAACTCCAGCAAAAACCGCACCATCTGCACTGAAAGCACCCAATACGCCTTTGTCGCCCAAATGCGCAGCTGGCTACCTGCCGAGATTGCCAGCCTGGTCTGGATATCCCTGCGCCGACCGGACAGCAACGCCTTTTCGCCCTGGTATGTTTCCATGGGCGCAGCTCCGGACGGTTACAGCCGGGAAAACGCCGACAGCGCCCTGAAAAACCACTTCTTACCCATTCCAGCCCAGGCTCTTGAAGATGCCGGCCACGCCTTCAACACTTATGCCAAAATTTCCGAAGTGGTCGACAGGCAATACAAGGACCGGATTGAAAAAACACAGAAGGTTTGGCGCAACTTCGAGGATTTTTTATTCGGCGACGTGAAAAACCACGAAAAAGAATTTATTTTCCTTTTAAAAGGCAACAAACCCGTGGCCCGGAAGATCATCGACAATTACATCCACGGGCTGGAATACCGTAAATGGTTCCTGGCCACGGAACTGTTAAAAGAATTCCGCAAGTGATCTCCGCCGCACCCGGCCGGGTAAGAACGATCAAGACTCTTATGCCAACCGGCGCTTGACTTGCGTCACAAATTTTTTCAGTAACATGCGAAAGAGTCACCACCGTGACCGAGCTCACGATACCTGCGGACAGATTTCTTTTATACATGCAAAGAACCGTTTTTTCCGCAAGAAAGTGAATTCAGACATGGTTGCCGCCACAGCGCCGCAACGGGACATTGACAGACCCGCGCTTCCGGCATAAAATGCAGGTTCCGGCAAAAAATCCGTAAAATAAAATGGGACACGACCAATGAAAAAAGCGAAAAGTTCGAAAACCGTGATCCTGGCCGCCTTCAGCGCCAACCTGCTCATCGCCATGGTCAAATTCGCGGTGGCCTGGTTCAGCGCCTCATCGGCCATGCTGGCCGAAGCGGTTCATTCCACGGCCGACACCCTGAACCAGGTGCTGCTGTTCATCGGCATCAAGAAGGCCGCCAGAAAAGCCGACGAACTGCACCCCTTCGGATTTTCGGGCGAAGCCTATTTCTGGTCCTTTATCGTGGCCATCATCCTGTTCACAAGCGGCGCCATCTTCTCCATCTACCAAGGGGTGCAGAAATTGCGCCATCCGGCTCCCGTGGCCCATGTGCCGGTCGCCCTGATCGTCCTGGGGGTCGCCATGATTGCCGAAGCGATTTCCCTGCGCGTCGCTTTTAAAAAGATCAACATCGAGCGGGCCAGGACCGGACTGATCGCCTACCTGCGTAAATCAAAAAAAGCGGAACTGATCGTGGTCTTTCTGGAAGATACCGCCGCGCTGATCGGCCTGGCCATCGCCATCACCGCCCTGCTGCTGGAGCATTTCACCGGCATTCTCTTTTTTGACGGCCTGGCCTCGATCCTGATCGGCGTGCTGCTGGCCGCCACGGCGCTGTTCATGGGCAATGAAACCAAGTCGCTGCTCATCGGTGAAAGTGCCGATCCGGCCCTGCTGCGCAAGATCCGCCTGCTGCTTCTTAAAGAAGACAGCATCAGTCGCGTGATTCACATCCGCTCCCTGCACCTGGGAGCCGAAGATATCCTGCTGGCCATCAAGGCCGAATTCAGCCCGCGCCTGACTGCCCGGCAGGTCTGCAACCTGATCAACGGCATCGAAGCCGACATCCGCAGCAATTATCCCGAGATCACCAAGATATTCATCGAACCGGATATTTTTCGAAAAACCTGAGCGTTATCCCTGCCGGGTCATGCCCTTGGCCATCCACTTGCGGGCCAGGACCAGGGCAATGGGCGAAGCCATGGCGATCACGGCATAGAGCAGCCACATTGTCCCGGTGCGCATCGGCAGGCCCAACTCCGGCTTGGGGCAGTAATGGGCAATGACGTAGCCCGAATACAGCGAGGTGACCATCTTGGTCAGGAACCAGGGGAACTGGCCGATGCCCATGTACAAGCCGGTCTTGCCTTCGGGGGCGATCTCGGCCACCCACTGCAGGAAGCGGGGCTGCCACATGGCCTCGCCCACCGACATCAGCAGGATGTAGAGCAGGAAAAGGTAGACATTGGGGCCGATGGCCAGCAGAAACGTGGGCAGGGCCATGACGAAGGTCCCGGCGATCATCATTTTATAGACATTGCTGCGCGCGGTCAATGCGGCAATGAGCGGCGAAAGGACGAATATCAGGATGGGATTGAGGTTGGAGAACACCTCGAAATAGCGGCTGACACCGGTACCAGCGAAGGCGCGATCCAGGTAGTAGGGAATGGTCAGCCAGTTATGGGCGAACAGGGTCTGCACCGGGATAAGGATGAAAATGAAAAATACGAAGCGGCCGTCGCGGAAAGGATGTTCGGGGCGCCGGCGCAAGAACTCCCAACCGGCTCCCAGGACGGCGAAAGTCAGGAGTGGCCACAGGAGCACCCCGGGCAGCGAGACCTTGCCGGAGCGGACCAGGAGCAGCAATGCCAGCACCGCCAGGGAGAGGGCGACCCAGGCCAGGAAAGCGAAGAACGGAACCCGCGCCGTGATTTTTTTTTCATTGGCGGCCGCTTTGTCGTCGGCGGCCTGGTTTTGCTCCGCTGTGTTCATCTGCCGCGTTTCCCTACCGATCTGTTCCACGGCCCGGCGGTCGGTCTTGCGCGTGATGATCAGCAGGGTCAGGAGTGAACCGAAAAGAGTGATCCCGGCGTAAATCCAAAAAACGGCGGTCAGGCCGTTGGGGGGGAATTTCAGCACAAAAGCGTGCCGGGTATTGGCCGAAACGAATCCCGATAAAAAAGCACCCAGGTTCATCAATCCGTAGATCACCGCGTAGCCGATGGCAGCGGTCTGCGGGTTGGTATAGCGCTTCACTCCGGCATAGGCTGCCGGCATATACAAACCGTAGGCAGACACCATTAAAAGCAGGCCGGCGGCCATGAGAAAGAACATGGGCGAACCCATGCCGCTGCCCAAGGAAAGCGTGCCGGAAAGGGCCACCAGCACCCGGCCGAGCATCATCACCGCCAGAGACAGGGCAAGGGAGACGCGCACGCCGATCTTATCGGAGACACCCCCGAAAAGCAGCATGGCAAAAGTGATGCCGCCGGTGACGCCGCCGTAAACCCAACCCGAATGGATATCATTCAAGGCGACATTTTCCGAACAAAATTTGCCCAGGATGGTCAGAATGCCGAAATAGACCAGCCCTTCAAGCACGTAGGGGATGTTGACCCCCCACAAAGCCCTGGGCGCTTTGAAAAAAGCAGCGAAGGTCTGAGCGAGTTCCCGCAGCGATTTATTGATTGCGGCGGCGAGGCCTGAAGGTTGGTTTTCACTCATGGTGGCGCTCCCCTTTCTTTTTCAGAATATAGAGATAAAAAATGATTCCCGCTATTCCAAACACCTGAACCGCGACCATCAGGCGGTGCTGCAGCGGGTCGACCGGAAACGGTCGAATGAACTCGATCAGTAAAACCGAAACAAGAAATGCGGCCGTGGCAAAAAACACTTTCAGCCTGAGCATGTTTTTCTGGCTCAAAACGATCAAGGCGCTCCAACCCATGGCGGTGAGAAAGACTAGACAGGCGCTGGTCATGCCCGGGGAATTCACGGCATCATGATACAAAAACAGGAAAAAGGCCAATGCCAGCAAAGCAAAAAGCACTGGAAATATCAGTACCGCTATTTTCTTCATGGTGAAGGATATGATAGGAAAAAACCGCTTCGCTGTCAACCGCCTGTAGTATTAAACTCCATTTTTTTGCACCTTTTTTAAATGGGCGGCTTGCTTTGTTTACTTTTCCCCTGCATTCGCCTATAATTTTCACGGAGGCAAAAGTGGAAACTTTGCAAGTTTTGAATAAATTCAACGGCCGCAGCCTGGACAATTACCCGCAGATCCAGCTCAACAACCTGTTCAAAAGGATCAGGGACAACTTCCACTTTGAACTGTTCCTCAAAGGCAGCAATATGCTGTTTTCACCTTTTTATACCCAATTGCGCGGTGAATCATTTCCGGAGCTGACCGGCTTTTTATCCCAGAACGAAGAATTCCTGGATAGCCTGAAGGATTTCATCGTCAGTTCACTTTTCGTTTACAGCGCCGTGATCGAGGAAAACGCCAACTATTTGGTCAACGAGCAGGACATCATCATCGGCCGCCTGATGTACCGTGAGCATAGCAAATTCGAAGTCAAATTCTATTCCCATTACCAGGACGAACTGCATAACTCTTACAACGACAAGATCTACATCGGCCGCATCTTCATTGACCTGAATAAATTTGAAAAAGATTACCTGGGCCTGAACGAATATTTCTATTCCATTTTGGAACAGAACGCCAAAATTCAGGAAAGAGCCCTCCACAAACTCCGCTATTATGACGATTACAAGAAACCTTACCTGGACGAGATCGATTATCTGGCCAAAGAGGTCAACTCCGAAGCCCTGGAGCGGATCAAACTTTTCCCCAAGAACAACTTGAAAAACGCCTCTACCGTCGCCCTGATCGAAAGCATCGACAATCTGCTGCATATCCAGAACCTGATGCTCGAGCTGAAGGACTTCACACTGGAATTCGAAAACAAGCTGCGCCTGGGCGAAGAGACCAATTATGTCAAATACCTGTTCAAATTTTCCAAGGACCTGATCAACGACATTAAGTACCTGAGCAAGCTGTACTACCTGATCAGCAATAAAATATCCAAATATTCCATCATCTGATGCTTAAATCTTCGCGCTGGATCAAGGAACAGGCTGAAAACAACCACTTGCTCGAACCTTTCATCGCCACATCGGTCCGCTCCGGCGTTATTTCTTACGGACTTGGCCCGTATGGCTATGACCTGCGTTTGGACAGGACCTACCGGCGCCTGACAGGCCCGCTGGCGATTATGGACCCCCACCAGGTCAACGAAGCCAATTTCGAGACCTTGAGCGAAGATGTTATCGTTATCCCCCCCGGACATTTCATCCTGGGCCGGAGCGTGGAGTATTTTCGCATGCCGAAAAAAATCCTGGGGCTGGTATTCGGAAAATCCACCTATGCCCGCTGTGGCGTCCTGGTCAACGTCACCCCCCTGGAGCCGGAATGGTCGGGATACCTGACCATTTCCATCGCCAACTGCGGCGCCTGGCCGGCAGCCCTGCACCCTGACCAGGGCATCGCCCAGGTCATCTTCATCGAAAGCTCCGACCTGCCTGTCATGTCCTACAAGGACCTCAACGGCAAGTACAACGGCCAGAACGAGGTCACCGTCGCCAAGATCCAGAAGCAGTGAAACGCACAACCTGAATTCCTCGGATTGTGGAATTCGCTATGCTGGTTTGTCAATTATTCAGATATCCCAAAGACTTCAATTCTTTCAGCAGTTTTTTGTCTATTTTTTGCTTTTTGCCATGCAATTTGCGCAAACGTTGCATGTAATTTGCCAGTAGAATATGGAATTCCTTCATTGCCATTGATTTACTCCCTGCCAAATTTTTTGTTTCTTTTTCGTCCTTTCTTTCATAGAACTCAAAGACTTCCAGGTTTTGCGGCTGAGGAACAAAAAATTCCAATGCTTTTCTGTCAATGATGTTGTAGATAAAATGAAATTGGTCGTCAAGAAATGAAACTTTGGTGGGAATTTGCTTGATGATCGGAGAAGCAGGAAGCGCAATCGGTAAAACCCGTTTCTTTTCTCCATGCAAATCCGGGAAAAAAGCTTGATCAAATTCGATTTCACTTCCATGCAAAAACAATGCCGGGATATCCGCGATGGAAGTCAGGGTATCGTCAGTCCCCTTATGCCTATTCTCCGGATATTTAATCAAAAGAGGAATCCTGACCATCTCATTGTAAAGACTGTGTCCGTGTCCCCAACTACCATGGTCATAAAACTCCTCACCATGATCACTGGTGACAACGAGCCCCGCCTGCTCATAAATCCCCTTCTCTTTTAAATATTGAACCACCCCGGCCAGCAAAGTTTGATCTAAATAAAAAATTGCCGTATCGTACATATCCACCAGCTCCTGCCTATTGCTTGCAGCGATAGGTTTAAAGGATTCAGTTTTCTTATTTTTTAAGAAATGGCCCGGGCCGAGGCTATTGCGCCGGAGATTCTGATTGAAAGGCTTCTTGAATTTTGTGGGAAAATTATAAGGTGCATGTGCTTGGTAGGTATGCAAAAAAACGAACAAATCCTCACCCCAGAATGTTTCGGCATAATTAATGAAATTTTTCAGGATCCTTTCTGCTGAATTCCGCAGAAAAACCCCGCCCGGACTATTCGCATAGACCTGAAAACCCCGGTGAAATCCAAAGTGGTCGTCTACAAACCCACCGCCGGTAAAAGCAGCGGTGAAAAAACCATTTTTCTGAAACACTTCGGCCAGAAGAGGATAATCTTCTTTTATGCGATCGCTGGGTGCCAGTACCTGATGGCCCAGCAAGTCCTTGCCGCTGAACAGGGAAACATGGGCCGGCAGGGTCCAGCTTGAGGAAGAGAACGCCTGACGGAACACGCGTGAATCCAGCGCCAACCGTTCCAAGGTCGGTGTTGTTTTTCTGAAATATCCGTACAGTGAGGTATGGTCAGATCGGACCGTATCCAAAACGATTATAATAAAAATCCGCGGTTTGTCTTTTTTGCCGACGAATTGCGGATTTACCCAAGCACCGATTCCTTTTCCCTGGGTTTCCAAAATGATTGTAAATTCTTGCCAAGATTTATCCAAATCGAAGTTTCCCTTAAAAAATTGCTTCTGTTCAATAAACTTGTTGAAAAGCAGTTTTTTCTTTTTTTGCTTTTCAAGGTAAATGCGATAAAATAGTTTTGAGCCGACCGGATTATATATTGAAAACCTGAAACGCTGTTGGCGCTTATTTTTTATGGCGCATTTTATTCTCATATTGTCAATGGAAAACAAGGCTTGCCGAGAAACGCCGCTGTCTTTCAATCGTCCTGTCCATTTTTTTTCGGGAATCAGGATATTGATTTTCTCTCTTTTAAAAATCTTGGCAAGACCGAGGTCCCGGTCGTTCAGCAAATCGGCAAACCGTTTTTCAGCATCGGCCGCTGTCTCGAATACCATATCGGCTGCCATCAGATTCAACGGCTGCGCTTGCCTTTTGTTGCATTTGCCGGCACTGATCGCGACCAGGGCGACCAACAAGAGGAGGCTGGGAAGTATTTTGACTTTTGCCCACTTTTTAATCGTGAAATTACCTGTTTTTTGCATTATTAATTTTATTATACATCAGGCCGTTTAAGAAAACCATCTTGTCCGGAAACCCTCTTCAATTCAGAATAAAGCTTCTGGATTTGGAATTCAGACAAAATAAGCGACAGCACATCCCGACCATATCTGTTTTGTCCTTGCCGGCGAGAAACGATCCGCAATTTACATGACTTCAAGCAATCGAGTATAATCGATGCGATGAAGCCAGAATTCGTGAACAAAAAAAACGGACCGTTCATCAAGCACTGCCCCTGTTCGCCCGGGGCCGTAGCCTGCGGCTACTTCAACCTCAACCTGCAGAGCGGCTGCCCCTTCGACTGCAGCTACTGTATTCTGCAGGCCTACCTGGAAGACAAGAACCGGGCCGTGTTTTACACCAACTGGGCCGCCCTGGAAACGGAATTGCAGGAATTCCTGGCGACGAACAAGGAAGTGCGCATCGGCACAGGAGAACTGAGCGATTCCCTGGCCTATGAGAAAATCCTTCCTGGCGCCGCCCGGATCCTGGAGCTGTTCCAGGGTTTTCCCGAAACGGTTTTCGAATTCAAGACCAAGGCGGTCGCCATCCGGGCCCTGCTGGAAGCAAAGGAGGTCCCCGCCAACATCGTCGTCTCCTGGTCGTTGAACCCCGCCCCGCTTATCCGCCGCGAAGAGCCGCTCACCCCTTCCCTGCCCCGACGCCTGCGCGCCCTGGCAGCGGTCCAGGCCAAGGGCTTCGCCATCGGCATCCATTTCGATCCGCTGATCCTTTTTCCCGGCTGGCAAGTGCATTACCGCGAGCTTATCCGCAGCCTGTCCCGGGTCATCGACCCCGGCCGCGTGGCCTGGTGGAGCCTGGGAGCTTTGCGCTTTCCCGCGGAACTGAAAAAACACATTTTCCGGCACCGGGAATCCCAGCTTTTCTGGGGAGAGCTGATCGAGGGCCAGGATAAAAAATACCGCTATTTCATGCCCCTGCGCCTGGAGTTGTTCCGTTTCGTCCGCGACGAGATCCGTGCCCGCCTGTCCCGTCATGTTCCCCTTTATTTGTGCATGGAAGACCAGGACACCTGGAAGGAGATCTTCCCGGAATTGCCTGCCGACGAAAAAGAGATCAACCGCTACCTGTACGGATCGGCCATGGGAAAAGGGAATAAATAAAATGAAGATCGGCTATCCCTGCCTTAACCGCTCCATCGGTTGCACGCCGAGCCGCACTTTCCGCCTGCGTTCCTACTCGCCGGCGCGCCTGGAGGAAAGCGTGCAGCAGAACCTGGAGTGCCTGGGCCGGATACTGGAGTTCAACCTCGCCAATGGCCTGCTGTTCTTCCGCATTACCTCTGACCTTGTCCCCTTCGCTTCTCACCCGGTCTGTACGTTCCCCTGGCAGGAGGAATTCGTCGAGCGCTTCGCCGCCCTTGGGAGCGTGATGCGCCGGAAAGGCATGAGGATATCCATGCATCCCGACCAGTTCACCCTGATCAATTCGCCCGACCCGGATATTTTCAGACGCAGCGCCGCCGAACTGGCCTACCACGCGGCAGTACTGGACCTGCTGGGACTGGACCTGACGGCCCGGATCCAGATCCATGGCGGCGGCGTATATGGCGACAAAAAAGCGAGCCTGGAACGCTTCTGCGCCCGTTTCGAACAATTGGACGAAAAAATCCGCCGCCGCCTGGCGGTTGAGAACGACGACCACCAGTACAGCGTTGCCGACTGTCTGCAGATCAGCAAACGTACGGGCATCCCCGTTCTTTTCGACTCTTTTCATCACCAGTTGAACGGCAACGGGGAAGCGCTGGGCACGGCGCTGCGCCAGGCGGCGGCCACCTGGGGGGAAAACGACGGTTTACCCATGGTCG
Organism: Patescibacteria group bacterium; assembly: GCA_035528155.1. Classification (GTDB taxonomy): domain Bacteria; phylum Acidobacteriota; class Aminicenantia; order UBA2199; family UBA2199; genus UBA2199. Next base: position 10,368 of record DATKZA010000006.1, read on the forward strand.
ACTACAGCACCCAGAAAAAAGGCGAACGGAAGGGCCGCCATGCCGAAAGCATCGATCTTAAGGATTTTGCCGGATTCATTGCCGCCGGGGAAGGGCTGGATTTCGACATCATGCTCGAGATCAAGGACAAGGAGAGGAGCGCCTTGCGCGCCCGCCGCTTTCTAATTAAAACGAACCGCATATAAAAAAAATTCAAACCATCGGGAAAAGGGAGGTGCCAATGACGCATGTGATTGCCCAAGCGGCACTGTTGATTTTCATTTACATGACACTGGTTTTCGTCCTTGCCCTGATCAAAAAAAACAACGGCGTCGTCGACATCGCTTGGGGTTTGGGTTTCATCCTGGTCAGCTCCGTAATTTTCGCGCTTCATGGGGATGGCCAGGTCCGGCAATGGCTGGCCCTGGCGCTGGGTTGGGTCTGGGGCGGCCGCCTGGCCCTGCATATATTCCGCCGCAACCGCGGACGCGAAGAGGATTTCCGTTACGCCGCCTGGCGCCGCCAGTGGGGCAAGCACTTTGTCATGCGCAGCTTCGGGCAGATCTTCATGCTGCAGGGGCTTCTGCTGCTGCTGGTCAGCGCGCCGCTGCTGCTGATCGTCGGCCAGGCGCAGCCGGCCTTGCGTCTCCTGGACGGGTTGGGCGTACTCGTATGGCTGGCGGGCTTTCTATTTGAAACCATCGGCGACCGCCAGCTGGCCGCATTCATAAAAGATCCGGCCAACCGCGGCAAGATCATGACCGGCGGATTGTGGACCCTCAGCCGCCATCCCAACTATTTCGGCGAGGCGGCCCTCTGGTGGGGCATGGCCGTGCTAGCGCTCTCCGCACCCCGGGGCTGGCTGGGGCTGACCGGCCCCATTGTCATCACTTTCCTGCTGCGCTTCGTTTCCGGCGTGCCGCTGCTGGAAAAAAAATACGCCGGCCGCCCCGATTTCGATGCATATAAAAAAAGGACCCCGGTCTTTTTCCCCCGGTTCCCCAGAAAATCGTAGGAACAGGTTCGAAGTCCGATGTTCGAGGTTCGAAATTATAGAAAATAGTTGACGGGTTGAAGGGTTCAAGAGTTAAAGCGTTCAAGCAAACGAGTTGATTCGATTTATTGCATTTATCCCATCAACCCTTCAACTCTTTTACCCTTCAACATTTTTTTATTTTTTATCCGGATATGCCGGCTGCGGCGGGAACTTGTTTTTCGTGTTTTTTTCGATCGCGGCCAGGATCGTCGCGATCGCCTTCTCCAGCTGCAGGTCGCGGCCGGCCATGACCGAGCCAGGATCGTTGTCGACGACGATATCGGGCATGGCGCCCCTGTTTTCCACCCACCACTTTCCCGATTTGCCGTAAAAGGCGTTGTTGGGCTGCTGCACCCTGCCGTTGTCGACGGTGCGCTGGCCGTTGATGATGCCGACCAGCCCTCCCCAGGAGGGGACACCGACTACAGGGCCCAATCCGCGATCCTGGAAATGCTGGATGAAGGCTTCGCCGTCGGAACCGTTGTCCTCGTTGGAAACGGCGACGTAGCATTGCGGGCCGGCGCTGCCCGGGTAGCGGAAAGGCTTCATGTCGCGCAGCACGTTGAAGCCCACCTGCTGGCGCTCCAGCTTATCGATGAGAAAATATTCGGTCCAGCCGCCGGAGTTGCGCCGCACATCGATGATGATGCCCTCCAGGTTGCGGAAAGCGCGCCAGAACTTGTCGAATTCGCCGATACCTCGAGAGCCCATGTTGTTGATGTGCATGTAACCGACGCGGTTGTCCGTGGCTTTCAGCACCTTGCGGATGTTTTCGCTAAGCCAGCGGTTGTAGCGCAAAGCGCGGTCGCTGCGCAGAGGCTCGATCTCGTAGGTCCGGGCATTTTGCAACGTCGGTGCCGCGTTGACGGTGATCGACAGTTTCTGGCCGTCCGTCACCTGCAGGTGCCGGTTATAATCCTCATTTTTCTGCAGGGTCTTGCCGTTGATGGCAATCAGGTAATCCCCCTCCCTGACCTTGATATCGGGTCGCAGCAGCGGCGCTTTGAGCTCCAAGTTGTATGCGCTGGGCCCGTAGATCTTTTCGAAACGAAAAAAACCGGCGCCGGCATCATATAGCAGATCCGCGCCCAGGCGGCCGGTGTAAACGGGAGTTGCGGGCAAGGAAAGCGGACCCATGTCACCGCCGCGGATATAGGCATGGCCGACGCACAACTCGCCGACCATCTGCGACATCAGCCAGTTGAGGCCGGCGCGTGAGCTGAGCTCCGGGATCATGGCGCGGTAGCGATCGCCGACATCCTGCCAGTTCTGGCCGTGCATATCGGCGTCGTAAAAAAAATCGCGGTACCAGCGCCAGGTGTCGGAAAAAATTTGCTGCCATTCGGCCAGGGTATCCGCGTAATAGAGCATGCCGTCGAGTTTCAGGCGATGGATCTTTTCCTCTTTCGGTTTCTTGCCGTCGAGCAGGTCATCGAGCAAATCGTCGAGCTTGGCGACGAAAAAGTCTTTTCCCCGGGACACCATGACCTGTTCACCGTTCACCGAGAGGGCGTAGTCACGAATCTTGTCTTCCAGCGCCGTCTCCTTTTTTTCTTGCATGTCAAAGATATGCAGCCGCCACTTGCTGTCACGCCCCGGCTTGAAGACCTCCTCGTATTCATCCTCGCTGAACACCGGCACCGAGCACCAGAGCGCCCGGCCCCGGCCGGCGCGCAGGAAAAAATAGTTGCCGGCCGGAACCGGCAGGGCAAACGTGCGCAGGGTCAGGCCCTCGAGGTCGATTTGGATCCGCTTGGAGCGGGCAGTCTTGCCGCCTTCACTTTTTTTCTTCGCGGGCTTGGCTTCCTCTGTTTGGCCATCTGCAAAAGGCGGTTTTTGCCCGCCCTGCAATTGCACCGCCATCACCCTGTAGGGGTTGGCAATGACGTGGTTGTCCTCGTAAAAGTCCATGGTGATGTCGAAATTGCGGCTGGATAGGTAGTAGAGATAGTCGCCGTTGCCGTCGAAGCACGGGTTAAGATTGTTGTAGAAATCGTCGGTCAGCGTATATTTCTTTTTTTGTTCCAGGCTGTAGAGAAAAACCTGACTGTTGCGATTGTAGGCCACCATGGTATAGCAGATCCAGAGGCTGTCCGGCGACCAGCCGTAATCATCGATCTCCCAGCTGAACTCGTCGTTTTTTAACTGCGGCACCGCATCGATCGGCGTCAGCTGCTTTTTTTCCACGTCGAGCCAATAGAGCGCCATCTCCTTGTTGCCGAAAAGGATCTTTTTGCCGTCGGGCGACCAGGCCTGGCGGTAGGCGGCGCGGTCAAGAGCGCTGGTCAGCTGCAGCCATTCCCCGCCGGTCGTCTTTTGCTTGTAGAGCTGGTATTCGCCGCTCTTGTCGGAGAAAAAGGAGAGCCATTGCCCGTCTGGCGAAAGGCGCGGGTAGATCTCCCGCGAGCCCGGCGCCTGCGACAGGTTGCGCGTTTGTCCGGACTTGACCGGCAGCAGGAAGAGATCGCCGCGGGCTTCGAGCAAGGTCGTTTTGCCGTCGCCGCCCACATCCATGCCGTGGATGTATTCGCTGGGATTGAGCCAGCGATTGCGCAACCGCCAGCGGTCGCTGGGCAGGCTGATCACAGTTTTTTTGGTCGATCCGCTTTTGACTTCCAGCAGATGCAAATAACCGTCCTGCAGGTAAATGATGCGCTCACCGTCGGTTTCCGGCATCATCACGTCATATTTTTCATGGCGCGTTACCTGGGTCACGGCCCCGGTGGCGAGGTCCTGGGAAAAGATGTTGGCGACCCCGCCCTGGCCGCGGTCGGAAACGAAGTACATGGTGTTGCCGATCCACATGGGGTAGGCGTTTTTGCCGATATAATCGGAGACCGCAGTGAAGCGGCGGCTGGTAAAATCGTAGCGCCAGATATCGGTATGCTGGCCGCCCTTGTAGCGCTTCCACTGGTATTCCTCGTTGCCGCGGCGATTGTAGAGCATCTCGGCGCCAGCGGCTGAAAAGCTGCACAGCGTGCCGCGATCGACCGGCAACCGCTCCACGGCCGTGCCGTCGATTTTGACCCAAAATAGTTTGGGGTCGCGAGTGATGAATTGCTCGAAGTTGGAGCGAAAGACGATGCGCTGGCCGTCAGGGGTCCAGGCCACGGTTTGCACGCTTCCCGGCTGGTAGGTGAGCCTTGTGGGTTCACCGCCGGCGCTGGGCATCAGGTAGACGGCGGGCTGGCCGTCATAGTTGCCGGTGAAGGCAATCCATTGGCCGTCCGGGGAAAACTTGGCCGCGTATTCGTCACCGGGGAAGCTGGTCAGGCGAGCAGCCGTGCCTCCGCCATCGGCCAGCCAGAGATCCCCCTCATAAGTGAAGACGATCCTGTCGCGGTGAATATCGGGATAGGTCATGAAGCGCGCCTCGGCCGCAAAGGCCCAGGCGGCGGCTGCCAATATCAGCATAAACAATGCGATTTTTTTTGGGTTCATGTTTGTGTTCCTCCGGAATTGATTGTATCGCATTTGAAATAAAAAAAACAGATGTAGCGGAGGACTGGACAACGTTGCTGAACACAAGATTCGCCGCTATGGATTATGTTTGGAATTGGGTACTTGTGAATTGGAATTTAGACTTAAGTACGGGAGGGTTTTAAACCCTCCCCTACCGAAATGCATTTATGATTCAAACATTCTTCGGCCTTGACAATATTGGCTGAATGGGTTAAACCTTAAACAAATAAGCATGAGCAAAACCTTTGATCAGGGACGAGAAGAGATAGCCAAACTTTGCAAGTACTTCGCCACCAACCGTCAGGCATTTTTCGCTCATGGAGTTAAAGAAGCACATGTCCGCCAGAGCCTGATTGATCCCTTTTTCGAAGCTCTTGGCTGGGACTTGCGCAACACAGCGATGGTTGCGCCGCAGTACCGCGAGGTCGTTACCGAGGACAGCCTGGAAATCGAAGGCCAGCAGAAAGCCCCGGATTACACCTTCCGTGTCGGCACACTGGCCAAGTTTTACACCGAGGCCAAGAAATGCGGCATCAACATTAACGCCGATCCGGGACCAGCTTACCAATTGCGCCGCTACGGTTGGAGCGCCAAGGTGCCCCTCTCTATCCTCACCGACTTCGAAGAGCTGGGAGTTTATGACTGCACCATCAGGCCACGGCCCATCGATAAAGCCAGTTACGGCCGCATTCAGTATTTCCGCAGTGAGGAATATCCCGACCGCTGGCGGGAACTTTGGGATATTTTTTCGCGCGAAGCGGTGTGGGCGGGAGCGTATGATCGTTATGCCGCTTCCAAGCGCAAGCGCGGTACTTCGGAAGTGGACAACGAGTTTCTAAAGGAGATCGAAGGCTGGCGCGATTCGTTGGCCCGCAATATCGCCCTGCGCAATCTGTACCTGGGCTATGACGATCTGAACACCGCCGTGCAGCGCACCATCGACCGCATTATTTTCCTGCGCATGGCCGAGGACCGCGGCAGCGAGTCTTACGGTCAGTTGCTCAAGCTCTGTGAGCAGCCGGAAATTTATGCCCAATTTATGAAACTGTGTCGCAAGGCTGACGAGAAATATAATTCGGGCATCTTCCATTTCCAGAAAGAGGATGGCGTCTCTGAACAGCCCGACCGCCTTACTCCGGCGCTGACCATCGATGACAAGGTGATCAAGCCCATCCTGCAGAGCCTCTATTTCGAAAACGGCTCGCCCTACCATTTTGGCGTTCTGCCGGTGGAGATTCTGGGTACGGTGTATGAGCGTTTCCTGGGCAAAGTCATCCGCCTCACCGCTGAGCACCGGGCCAAGGTGGAAGAGAAGCCCGAAGTACGTAAAGCCGGCGGCGTTTATTACACCCCGGCCTACATCGTCGATTACATCGTAAAAAATACCGTGGGCAAGGTGATCGAGGGCAAGAGCCCGGCGCAGCTCGCTGGTGGTAAGAACGGCCAGCCGCTGCGCGTCCTGGACATGGCCTGCGGTTCCGGTTCATTCTTGCTTGGAGCTTATCAATGCCTGCTCGACCACTGCCAGAAATGGTACCTGGAAAACCGCCCGGAAAAGCACAAAGAGGCGGTTTACCTGGACCGCCGCGGCAAGTATTGGCGGCTG
>DATKZA010000007.1:0-21650 GCA_035528155.1 Patescibacteria group bacterium
GTTTTCAGCACCGGCCGGGCTGGCGTTGAGGAAACGTCCGCAATATCCTGATTCTGAGCCACAACCGGGATCGCCGGGCTCTGCTGCGGGTTATCAAAAAACTCCACCTGCAGCAGCTTGCCCTTGGCCTGCACCGAAAAATGCTTCAGGTAATTCAGATCAAAGACGATGCGGAAGATTTCGGCTGAATTGTTGCCGCCGCGGATGGCTTTGACATTCTGCAAATTCACGGTTTTAAGGATCTTCCTGGACTGGGCGTTCTTCAGGTCGATAGCCAGGCGCACCGGCTGTTGTTCAATCGGGATGACGTGATATTCGGTTTGTTCCGACAGGGCGAATTCAAAACAGATACGGCCGGGCTGCGCCGAAGTCAACTTGACGTCCCGGACACTCACCGGGCCGGAACTCGCAGCAGCCTTCCGGACAGGAAGCGAAGCCGGGGCAGCTTTTGGCTGGGGCTGTGGGTCGACAACGACGCTTTTTTCATTGCGTGTCGCCAAGCCCTTGAGCACGGGGAATTCAATATACAACCCGGTTTGGTTGGTGAAGACACGGTAATTGACATCACTTTTCAAAGTGATCTCAACATCGGTGAAGTCAGTGGAATTTTTGATGTTCAGGTTCTGGATCACCGGCGAATCAAAGGTGAGAAAATTGTTTTCCACCTTGAAATCGACATCCTTGATGCGCATGACCAGGCGGTTGAGGTTGTCTTTCTGGGGATAGAAAATATCGGGAATGGGAAGAATCTTGTCGGTTTGCATGTGCAGTTGTACGAAATCCTCGCCGGGGAAATATTCAATTTTGTTGATGGTCACCTTGGCGTCGAGCCCCAGGCCGCATAATAAAAAGAGAACTATCAATAAAATTCTACTTGTTGCTTTTTTCATTTTATTTCATTTCCTCCTCTTCAGGATTTAAGGTCTTTATAAGAATGCGTTCTTTCTGGCCGGCCAGGGCCAAGGTCAGGCTTTTTTTGAAACTGACGGAATTTCTGTCCATGGCCACGACTTCACCATCATAGACCTTGTCGCCGATGCTAACGATATACGGCCTGGTATCGGGACCTTTCAGCAATGCCTTGAAGGACCCTTGAGCAAAGACAATGCCCTCGAGTTCCAGTTCATCGATCATCAGTCCAGCGATGCCTTCTATGGCCTCGCGGTTTTCCTTGACGCTCTTGCCCTGCAGCAGGTTCCAGAAAGGATCGCGGCGGCCTTCAGGATTGTAGACGAACTCTCCGGGCATAACACTGATCTCGGCTGTCTCTTCATCAGTCGCTTCCGCCAAGTCCATTGGGATTTCCTGGGCTTGCACAAATAAGGGAAATAATAAAATTAAGAGAACCAATATGGGTTTCATTTAATAATCTCCTGGTCTCAGTCCCGCATCCGCTTGTGCAGGCCTGCGGGCCGGGGCGCGCTTGGGAGCGGCCCTCCTGACCTTGCCGCCTTCGCGATAGATATAGGTTGTGGCAGTAAAATTGGCCTGGATCGTATAATCATAACTCAGGGAACGCAGGGGAGCGATATGCAGTGCGTCGATGGTGAATATTTTTTTCAGGCGCGAAACCTGGTCGAAAAATATGCCCAGATTGTGATAGTTGCCTTCCAGGCTGATGGCGATCGGCCATTCCATGTAGATTTCACGGTTGGTTTCCTTGTTGAAATTGAAGGTCGAGGTTTTCAGGCGGGCATTGGAGGCGATGGCCTGGATCTTGCGCAGGATCTGGCTCACTTCCTTCTTCTCCGGCAGAATACCCTTCAAGTCATCCAGGATCTTTTCATTGAGTGCTTTTTCTTCCTTCAATTTTTCCAGCTTGCTTTCATTTTTTTCCGCTTTGCGGATTTCATCCTGGAGTCTTTCGCTTTGAACGACGATGGATGCGATCTCGTCCTGGGTGGGTGAATAAATGACGAAATAAAAAATACCGGACAGGACGGCGCCGATAATCAGAAAAACCAGCAATTGCCCATACCAAGGTAAATTTTGAATTTCCATTTTAAACCACCTTATTGAGATCGGACTGATGGATAAACTGACATTCGATCCGAAATTCAAAAATATCGATGCCGCCTTCTTTTTTTCTTGAAGTCGATTTCAATTGGACATTGGTGAACGAATTCGAATTCTGCAGATTGTTGATCAGATCGGCGATCAGGTTGTTGGAAAGCGCTTTGCCGCTTATGTTCACCGCTCCGCCCTTGAAGTTCAAATTGGTCAGCCAAACCCATTCGGGCAGGCTTCTGGACATTTTGTCCATCATGAAAACCGCATCTTTTTGCCGCAGTTTCAGGTCGCTGATGATTTTGATCTTGTTGTCCAATTCCAATTTGGTGGTCTCAATTTCAGCCAGCTCCTTCAATACTTTTTCGAGCTCTGCTTTTCTGAGGGTGCGGTCGGCCAACAGTTTTTTTTCAGAAGCCAGTTCGCCGGATTGCAGGAAGTACAGCAAACCGATGCCGCAAACCGTGAGGGCAATGGCGCCGATCAGCGCTGGCAGGCTCAACTGGCTCGGCTTTGCCTCTTCGGTCAAGCTGATGGTCGTCCCACCGGCTGCCACCTCTTTTTTTTCCGGTTTTAATAAATTGATTTTGATCATCTCGAATCCCCCACGGCCCTCAGGGCCAGGCCTACGGCAACCGTAAACAACGGAGCCATGTCCTTGATGAAGTTTAGATCAAACTTTTTGTAATTGATGTCGATATTGTTGAAAGGGTTGACCACTTCAACCGGGATATCAAATTCTTGAGAGAAATAATCGGTGATCGCTTCCAGGTTGGCGCTGCCGCCGCAGAGCAGGATGTTGTCGATCCGGCCTTCTGTGGTGTTGGACCGGTAAAATTCAAACGTCTTTTTGATTTCGTTGCGCAGATCGTTCAGCACGATGTTGATGATCGGCTTCACGGCGGCGGTGGAGATTCCCTCCACGGCACGTCCTTTTTTGACCGCTTCGGCCTTTTCATACTTGAGATTCAATTCTTTCTGCAGCAAGTCGGTGAACTGATTGCCGCCAAAAGCGATATCCCGGACAAATACAGGGTGGCCGGCCTTGGAAATGATCACATTGGAAATCGATGCCCCGATATTGATGATGGCCAGGACCTTGTCGCGGTATAGGTCATAGTTGAGCAGCACGCTATTCAAGGCAGCGAAAGAGTCCAGGTCAACGATATTGGCAACCTTGCTGGCGCTGGTGATCACGTTGAGATAATCATTCATTTTTTCCTTTCTGACCGCCGATAAAATAACCCCCACCCGGTCAGGAGGGGCGTCGGGAGATTCGATGACCTCATAGTCAATGTTGACCTCATCGGGAGTGAATGGGATGTGCGGCCGGGCTTCCCAGAGGATGTGCTCGTGCATTTCATCGGGATTCAGGCGCTGTACTTCAATCCTCTTGACAATAACCGAACTTCCCGACACGGAAAATGCAATGCGGTTGGTCTTGGCCTTGCTGTCGTAAAACACATGTTGAATGGCCTCGGCCACAGCCGTCGAATCCATGATGCTTCCTTCCACAATGGATTGATAGGGAACAGGTTCATAGCCGATTGAGACAAGTTCATATCGTGTTTCCGCTCCTTTTCTTTTCGCCTTCAACTCCACCAGTTTCAAAGCAAATGAACCTATGTCAAGTCCAACGATGGGTTTGGATTTTTTAAAACCGATTAGAGGCATGGCACTCTCCACTGTATGTAATTTTCATACTGAAATTTTTTTACCATATTGAAAATAAAATGTCAAGTTTTTTTTGTTTTTTTTATAGACTTATCGGGGATATGGAAATGCTGACACCCCGAACATCCAAAACAGACTTGCCTTATGGAGTTTTTTTTTTGTTAAATGCCTATATTACTGGGTTATTCTAATTCCATTTTTATAGTGATTTTTTCAGTTTTTTTCCTGATTTTCTTTTCCCCAAGGGGCTGAAGGAGATATTCAGGGGTTTTTTTCGATATCGGCCAGATTTTCGATATTCACGATCAAGACATCACGTTGCTTGTCCCGGGCGGCGCGTTTGAGCAGACCGGCCAGCACTTTGCCGCTGCCGATCTCGGCAAATCTGACAACGCCTGGATCAAGGAGAAGCGCCTCCATGGTTTCATGCCACAGGACAGGACGTGAAACCTGCTTTTTTAAACCGGCGCGGGCGTCTGCCCCACTCTTGACCTTTTGCACCTGCCAATTGTTGATGACCGGGAATCTGGGATCGGCAAAAACCACGCGGTCGAGGTCCAGGGTCAATTTCTCCTCAGCCGGCAGCATCAGCTCCGAATGAAAAGGAGCGGAAACCGGCAAAAAGACCGTTTTTACCCCCAGGCGTCGCGCCGCCTCCTCCACCGCCCCTTTTTCACCCGAGATCACAACCTGGCTGGTACTGTTCCAGTTGGCCAGGTTGACAACCCGCCTGACCCCTGCGGGGTCGGCGGGCAGGTCTGCAAGTTCATGGTTCACTTCGGCGACGATCTGGCGGACATTCTCTATATCAGCGCCGATCAGGGCGGCCATGGCCCCCTTGCCGACCGGCACCGCCTCTTGCATGTATTTGCCCCGTTGGTGAACCAGCGTAAGCGCGTCTTCATAAGTGAATACCCCGGCGCAAAGCAGGGCCGAATACTCTCCCAGACTGTGCCCGGCCGCCAGCAGCGGTTCCTTTTGCCAAAGTGAATAAAGAATGTAGGAAACCGTGAGCAGGGCCGGCTGGGTATTGCAGGTCAGCTTCAGCTCTTCTTCCGGACCCGTGAAACAAATGCGCGACAAATGATATCCCAGTATCTCATCGGCCTGCCTGAAGGTTTTTTTGGCGAATTCACTTTTCTCGAAAAGGTCCAACCCCATGCCCACAGCCTGAGAACCCTGGCCGGGAAATAAAAAAGCGCTGTCGTTCATTTTTTGTCCTCCTTAGATGCAATCATTTTCAGTTGCAGTCTGCAAAAACCGCCCTGGCCTTTGCTGTTGCGCACCCCCATCCACAATTCGTCGGCAAGCAGCGCCCGGTCCACCTGCCGCAACCGTACCCGGCGGAAAATTTCCTTGATCATGAATCCTTTCCAAAGCGGAACGTCGGGATAAGATTCTCCGCATATCTCCATCTCCTCAGAATTATTGGCGCCAATGCGGAAGTGCAGGCGCAAAGGGGATTTTTGCTGTACCTTGACCTTCGACTTGACAATCTTTTCCAGCAGCACCGCTACCCGGTTCAGGTTGTCGGAAAAATCAAGCCCGTCGCCTGTCCACTCGGCGGGAAACGGACCGAATGGAGCGTCGGCCTGACCGGGGGTGAAGCGGTGGTTAAGCAGTTTCAGTAATTCAGCCAGCATGGGAAAGACCTTGAAATAGATGCCAATTTTAGCAGGGTGGTATTTGTAGCGCGGTTCCAGGCCGACAGTGAAATTGTTGTAATAGCCTTGGCCGTCCCTTTCAAAGGCAAATGCCTCCGGACCGGTAGTAGTCAGCAGATGGGGGAATTTTTTTATCACTTTCACCCGCTCGGCGAATTCAGGAGCCTGCTTCTGCCATTTGAGCAAGAATTGATCGACAAAAATCTTTCCGACCTCTTCGTCCTGATCGACGCTGAGCAGGGCCACGGTTTTGCCGGAGAAGCCAAGCGTCCTGAGGATGTAAGCAGAGCGGGGAATGCCGGCATAGGTGAAGACGGTGGCACCGTCGGGTCCTGGGCGAGCCTTCAGGTCGATCTCTGCCGACGCATCATAATAAAAGCGGATGGGGATAATCAGTAGCAGGCGGGAAACCGCACTGCCGCAGATCTGGTACTCCAAGCGGTAGGTCGGGTCTCCGTTGGGGAACAGAGCCGAGGTCAGCATGAAAATCGCAATGAACGGAAAAGTTTTTTTCATTTTTTAAAGGCGCGCAGGGTCTCGGCAATCTGCTTGTCACTCAACCCCTCCGGTTCCAGGCCCAGGGATTTCAGTTGCATATAAAGAGCAGCCGCTTTTTCCACGATTTCAATCCGGTCCAGGGCCTGGCTCAGGTTTTTTCCCGAGGCGATGACGCCATGCTTGTCCCAAAGGGCCAGACGGTATTTCTTCAGCTTCTCCTTGCTGGCCTTGGCCAGGACTTTGGAGCCGGTAACGGCGTAGGGGATCAAGCCGAGCATTTCCGGGACGAACAGACGCGTTTCGTGCTGTAGGTGGAAAATCCTCTCATTGATTTCTTTTTCAGAGTTGAAAATATGGCTCAGGGCGATCAGGCTGAGCGGATGGCAATGAACCACGGCCCGTTCGCCGCTGCGGTTCTCCTTGAAAAGAGAATGCAGGCCGGCATGGGTAGCCCACTCGCTGCTCAATTTCTCGGAACCGTCAATGATCCAAAAACGCCCGCTGTCAATGATTTGAATCAGGCAAAGGCCCTTTTCAGGTTCGGCGGCGATTTCGCGCATGCGGCTGCCACTGGCGGTAACCAGGAAGCAATCGCCGATCAGATCCGTCATATCCACTGAGGACTGCTGGATTTTGTCAGGATCGGGTTTACGTTCGGCAAGGGCGGGGAGAGCGGCCAAGCGCAGAGACATGTTGCCGGCACTGGCTTCGGCCCAGCTTTTGATGAACAGGACCTCGGCCACACGACGGAACTCCCGCGTCTCTTCCAGCAAGGCGATCATCGTTGCTCCTGGCTGGAAGTGTAGCGTTTTTAAAAACTGCAGTCAAGGTGGCGGGCGGATCGACCATTGGTCCGGTGCTAACGGCCGGACTGGGAATGCAAACGGACGGTGTCGGCAATGCCATGCCGGCCATGCACTCGATCCGGGAAACGGCCGGCACAGCCGATCACCTGTACATGATCCGCGTTTTTGAAGAATGATTCCGGGATTGAGGAGCTTTCAGCGATAGAAATGAACCAGGACATAATTGGCCCACAGGAAGGGATGGGCCATTGAGAGCCGGACACTGCCCTGGATGGGAATGGTTTTGTCGAAAAGAGCCAATTTGGCCTTCCTTAAGGCCGCGGCGCAAGCCCCGCTCTGCAGGTATTCCCCGTAGAATAACGGTACGATCTGGGAACTGAATTCATCCACAGGCCAGAGGCTGGCTATCAGATCCCGCACCCCGGATTGGCGAAAAGCGGCCGTCATCCCGCTCAACGACTTGAGGCCAAGTAAATTTTTTTCCGAAGTTTCGCAGGCGCTGAGGATTACCAGTTCAGCCTGCAGACGCAGTTTGAGAATCTGTTTTGCCTGGCACACAGACGGGTATGTGGCGGTCGAGGAAAACAGAAAAGCCGAACAGGACGGATCCTCATGGTTGGAAAAAAAGTGGGTAGCGATATGGATAAGCCTGGCCTGGGGCGCGAAGCGGACAAAATTGTCATGATTGAAACTGGCGCCCAGGAATATGCGCCGGCGCGAAACGGCAAACATTTTTTCCAGGTTCAGTATCTCCAGGCGCGTTGAAGGGATCTCGGCAATGGTGCTGACGCTTGCCTGGTTCGGGAAATGTGCATTTTCCGGTGCATTGATGATCAGCGGCTGGCCAAAAGCGGCCAGAGAGAGAGGATGACTGTTGGGGCCAGGAAATTTCCGTAAAAAATCGGCAAAGGACAGATAATACGAAACCGTGTATTTTTGAATGACATAATCGGCTGCCTGGTATTCAGAAAACAAAACATCGTCCTGCTGGAAGTTTTTGTTAAAACCCATAACCAGGGCTTCAAAAGGCAGCTTGAAAAGTTCCTGATCGGGAATGATGAAAAGCTCATCGCCATGAGGAAGACGCTCGACCACCTTTTTCAGGAAAATATTGTAAAGCCGCTGCGCCAGTTCCATGTCAAAATGAATGCGTAGATAATCGACCCTGCCACTGGCAAAATCCTCCAGAGGTTCAGAAAGCCGGTCGATCATTTGGACGGCCTGCGCCGTGCTGGCCGAGAGAAATTCATATCCAGCCTCGCCGGCAGCGATGAAAAAGACCAGCATGCGGTCTTCCAGCAAAGCGTACTTCAGCAGCACCTGTCCGGCCTCAAGTTGTTTTTGCAACTGGCCGATCTGCCAACCATCTGGCGGACACAATGCCGCTTTTGGCGCCGGGACCTGGACACGGGCGGCCATGCGCAAATATTCCCTTGCCAGCAGGGATAGATTCCGTTCGCTCTTTCTGGGCGGGTAGGGATCGCGGCGCAGCTGACTGCGGAGCAGGGCGCTCGCTTTCAGCAGTTTTTGCTCGGCTGCCAGCGATTGCCTGCGTTTACCCCAGGTCATTTCCCAAAGCGGATGGGACCTGATCTCACTGAAAAAAAGTGCCGCTTGCAAAAAACGCCGCTCGCGGCTCAGTTCAAAGCCGGTGAGCAAGCGGCAGATGATTTCAGAAAAATCCTTCTTCAACCGCGGCAAGCCGCTTGCCGGAGTGGCAGGCTCTGCGGCCGGCAGCAACCACATCAACAAAAGGAAAAGCCAGGCGCAACTTATCTTCTTCATCAGTAAGAATTATAGGCAATGAGGTTTTTTTTGCAATCGGTTGTCAATTTTGAGATATTGGTTTATTATCTGTATGTAGCCAGGGGGTGACAACAATGAAAGAATGGCCGTTTTTCCTGCTGCCGGCATTGATTCTTTTGCAGGCCGGAGAAGTGCCGGATTTCAAAATCAATGATATCCTGGTGCTTCAGGACGGCTTCATTGCCTTGAAAATCGAAAATTCTTCCAGCCAGGATTACCTGTTGCCTCCACAAGCCCGGGAAAGGATTTTTCTGACGCTGGCGATCAATGGAATAAAACGGGCCGAATATAAGATCAAAGCCATGGACTCCACCATTTTTTTAAAAAACAGTTTTATCATATTCAAGACCAATTTCAGGGCCGGCAAGGCGCTGAAGATCAGGGTGGATGTAAACATGGAAAAAGCAATCCCCGAATCCGATTTCAGCAACAATGTCCTGGAAAAGGATTTGCGTCCACTGCCCTGAAAGATGGACGGCGCTCACTTTTTTGAAAAATTGTGCGGCCATGACCCGGAAGCGCAAAAAAAACTGATCCAGACATTCAATCCCCGCATTTTTTTGTATTTCCGCAACCGCATCAAGGGCGAAAGCAATTATGAAGACCTGGTGCAAGAGGTGTTCAGCGCATTTTTCCGCGGGCTTGACCAGGGCAAGATGGCAAGTACAGTTTGGATCGCACCATTCCTGTTCGGCATCGCCAAACGGGTGCTTTACAATTACTTCTACAAGCAGAGAAAAAACAACGAAATCCAGCAAAAAGTCAGCTTGTTCTGCGAAGTGAGCTGCGATTTCACCGAAGCCGAAAGGATGGAGAACCAGAAACTGAGCGAGGTTTTGAACCTGTTGATCAAAAGCCTGCCGCAAATAGACCGGCTCATACTGAATGCCTTCTACCTGCAGGAAAAGAGAATCGCTGAAATAGCAGACATGATTGGCCGTTCCAACCATTACGTCAGCGTCCGCAAACAGCGGGCCATAAAAAAAATTAAAAATGAGATTTTTCGCAAAAAGTTGTATTAAAATGATGAGGGCAACATGAGATGCAATGAATTTCAAAACGTGATCGATGCCTACCTGCAGGATACAATCGATGAACCCCGGCGCGAAAAATTTGAAGAGCATTTTTTTCAATGCCGGAAATGCTTTCTCGGGTTGAAGCTGAATGAAGCCCTGCAAAACAAAGAGGTCCGTATCAGCCTGGAGGAAAAGCCGCGGATTTTCATCCTGAAACTTTTCAAACCTCTGCTGGTCATGTCCTCTCTTTTCCTGCTCATCCTGTTTTCCGTCCTTCTGGTGCAGCAGAACCGGCAAACCCGCCGGCTTCTGGAAATTTCGGCATTTAAAATTCCCCCATACCACCAGGGCGAACTGAGGAGTATTCCGGAAAACGGTGCGGACATTGAGGCAAAGTTTTCCCGGGCCATGAACTATCTCCAAGAAAGAAAATTCGGCCAGGCCCGGAGCCTGCTTGAAGGGCCCCCCATGGAGGCAGCTGCCTATCCCAAGGTAGAATTCTTCCGCGCTATTTGCTATCTTGGCGAAGACGAGCCGGCCAAAGCCGGCGAAATATTCGATGCCATCATCCGCGCCATGGATCCCGCCTATTTCGACGAAGCGCTTTTTTATAAGGGTTTCGTCCTGCTGCGCCAGGGTAAAAAGGAAGCGGCCAGAACGCAGTTCGAAAAACTGGCCGGCATGCTCAGCCCCATGTCCATGAAGGCCCGCGCCATGGTGCAAAAGATAGAAGCAATCGATTAAATATTCCGGAATATTCCCTGTCTTTTTTTTGGCGATTTTTTTCATTCCCTTGAAATTCTGATCCCCTTTCATCCCTTGGGCAAGGGGAGCCGGTTTTAGTGGGTATGGTGGAAGCGAAAAACAGAATTGGTAAATCCGGCCGTGAATGTTATAATCATGCCAACCTGCCAGAGGAGTGCAGCCCCCATGGTCGAAAAAACAATATTACCCTGCGGCCTGACCGTCATATCTGAAAATTTTCCCGAATTTCCTTCTTTCGCACTCAGCTACTCCCTGAAAAGCGGCTCCCGAGCCGAAAACCCCGACAGCAACGGCATACACCACCTGATCGAGCACATGCTGTTCAAAGGCAGCCGCCGCCATGATCTGAAGCAGATCGCCGACATTTCCGACCGGTTGGGGGGACGACTGAACGCTTTCACCAGCAAGGAGATCACCCAGTATTACATCAAATCAATCGATGAAAAACTAAACGAATCCTTCGCCCTGCTGTCCGATATCGTGTTCTACTCCACTTTCCCCGAGGATGAGTTCGCCAAGGAAAAAAACGTCATCATTCAGGAAATAAAGGAAGCCGACGACTACCCAGAAACCAACGCTTTCGAGACGTTCTATGAAAAAATTTACGCCGGCAACGCCCTGGGTTATCCGATCGGCGGCAGGGAAAAGCATGTGGCCGGGCTGAACCGCGGCCAGGTCTTTACTTCTTACCGGGAGAATTACGTCCCGGAGAACATGCTGCTGTCCGCCGCCGGAAATATCCGCCACCAGGAACTGGTTGCCCTGGCCGACGACTTTTTCGCTTCTTTTCCGGCCCGTGCTCCGCGGCAGTTCAAATTTCCCCGCGCCCGCTTCCGCCCGCGGCGGTTCCATAAAAAAAACAAGGCCCTGAACCAGTGTTACGTGCTAACCGCCCTGGACAGCATTTCCCTGGTTTCTCACCTGCGCCATCCGATCATGATCATGAACGATATCCTGGGCGGAGGAATGAGCTCACGGCTTTTTCAAAGCATCAGGGAAGAAAAAGGTTTGGCTTACACCGTCAGCTCCTTCATCGACTCCTACCTGGAATGCGGCGTTCAGATTATTTATGCCGTCATCGAGCCCGATAAGGTCAGCGCTTACCTGAAAGCAGTGGGCGACGAAATCGGACGCCTAAGAAAAAAAGGCATCAGTCGCGGCGAGTTGGAGAGGGCCAAGGACCACATCAAGTCATCCATCATTCTCAGCCTGGAAAACAACGTAGCCAAAATGCGTTTCAATACCAGCCAGGAGTTGTATCTAGGCAAAGAACAGCAAGTCGCCGACATTATCGCCGAGATCAATGCCACGACCAGCCGGGATATCAACGCTTTTTGCGGGAAATATCTTGATCTGGACCAGGCGGCGCTGCTCACCTACGGCCGTTGCCCCAAAACTCCGGCCTGACAGGATTATTGAGCCGGGGTCCCAGCCGGTTTAATCAGTTGATGTAACCGAGAGCCTTCAATTCCTGCAGGTTTTTTTCATCCAATTCCCGGTTCCTTTTGAACGGCTGCGGTTTTTTTTTCTTGTATACGGTATAGCGACTGTCATGCCTGAAAGTGAAAAGCCTGAGCAAAGGCTCCCCATCCATGCGCCGATCCAAAGGCAGGTCCAGCAGATACAGCACGGTCGGCGCGATGTCATAAATGCGGGCCAGTTTGATTTTTCCCGGCTTAACCCCGGGACCGCGCATGATGATGATCCCGTCCGGGGCGGTTTCCGGCCCGACGTGGTTGTAGCGGACCGTGCTTTCGCGGAAGAAAAAAGAGAAACCGTGGTCGGAAAGGATGATGAAATAGGCGTCGCGGTATTTCTCGTTATCCAGAAAACGGCCGATGATCCTCTCCAGGTTCTGGTAGACCGGGCAGACGATATCGGCGATTTTGGCATATGCTTCGGTTTCAAGAGCATCGGGGAGTTTGCCGTTCACGAAGGAACGGTCCAGGATCTTCTTGTAGGCGTCATCAATAAAGGACATGAAGGCGAAATGCTGGACGACGTCGCTCAGCTTGAAATACGCGGCGAAAAGATCGAAATCTTCACTGCCGAACAGGTGATCGGCGACATCGGCCACCAGTTTTTCCTGCACAACCCATTCGGGGTAGTTTTTGAAGATGGGCAGGTTAAGGTAGTCTATGCCTGTATCCATCTGCTTATAAAGCTCCGGAAAATCCGGCAGATTCGTACTTTTCAAGACCTGCCGGTAATCGGGGACAAGAAATTTCACCAGCTCGGCAGAGCGCTCGGGGGGAAAAACGGTTTGGCTCAATATGCTTTTCTTTTTATCACGGCTGCTGACGGCGCTGCTGCGGAAATAATCCGATACGTTCACGCCGTTGAGCGGTTGGGGCGGATAGCTCAGATACCAATTAACCAACACGCTGCGCCGGCGGTTGACGTCAAGCATGTCCCAGAGCAACGCTTCCCTGATATCTCTGGAGGTGAACATGGAGAATTTACCGCGCGCATCCTTTTTTTTGGAGCGAAAATCGTCGATGCCATGTTTGGCCTGGGTCTTGCCGGTGGCAATGCTGGTCCAGATAATTGGACTTTTGGCGGGGGTGCTGGTGCGAAGGTACCCCCAGGCGGACTTCTCTTTTAACTCTTTGAAAAGCGGCAGGCGTCCCTTGGCGATCAGGGGATCGATCAATTCCCAGTTGGCTCCGTCAATCCCCAGGATCACCACGACTGGTTTGTCTTTTTTTGCGGCGGCGGATTTCGGCGAGCAGGCGGGGAATGCCAAGGGCAAGATCAGGAACAGTAAAATTATTTTTTTTACTTCTATTTTTTATTATAGTGCAAAATGTTCAACCCTGTCAATCGCTTGCAGTCTCGACCCAGTCCAAGTATTTTGCGCAGGTTCTTTTTGTTGACAATCGGGCAGAAGTGTGCTATAAATTTTGACTTGTCAATGAATACCGGGATAAGGGTAAAAATGATAATAAACGTCAACAAAATATCCAATAGCGGCTACGCGCTGAACGACACCATTGATATCGACAGCACCCATTTGCTCGAGGACGAAAGTTTTTTTCTCGAAGGGATCGATTACCAGATATTTTTCAAGCGGCAAAACCAGCGCGTCCAGGCCCAGGGTAAGATCAAGACTGCCATCTCATTGGTTTGCGTCCGCTGCCTGGAACAATTCGACTTGAAAATCAATTCCCGTTTCGATATTATCCTTTTCCCCAGTGAAATGGTGGATCAGCGCAGCACCGCCCTGGACGAAGAGGAATTGGAATATATTTTTTACGAAAACGACCAGATCGACCTGGAAAAGATACTGATCGAACAGGTCAACCTGTTCGTTCCCTTCAAACCGGTCTGCAAAGCCGAATGCAAAGGGATCTGCTCCAGCTGCGGCACCAACCTGAACCACAGTTCCTGCCAATGCGAACAGAATAAAAACGAAATAAAATTCTTGTTTGAAAAAGTAAAGAGGTGACAAATGCCCCAGCCCAAAAGAAGACATTCCCATTCCAGAAAAAATAAAAGAAGGTCGCACGATGCCCTTAAAGTGGAAGGTTTGTCCATTTGCCCCAAGTGCAGTGAACCCAAGCTCCCCCACCACCTGTGCGGCAACTGCGGCTATTACCAGGGCAAACAGATCATCAAAGGCAGCGAAGCCTGATTGAAATGGAACTTGTAAAGATTGCCGTTGATGCCATGGGCGGCGATCACGCTCCGGGCATCGTCATCCAGGGGGTAGTCGATTACATCCGCGAGAACAGCCGCAACGACGATTACCGGATCATCCTGGTCGGCAAGGAAAAAGAGATCCAGAAAGAATTGAAAAAATATAAGAATTTCCGACAGGACCGGATCGAGATCGTCGATGCCCTGGAAGAGATCTCCATGAAAGAGCAGTTCCTTTCCTATTGGCGGAAACGCGAAGAGACATCAATCAAAAAAGCCATCGACCTGGTGAGAAACGAAAAAGCCAAGGCCATGGTTTCAGCAGGCAACACTGGGGCCGTCATGGCCATGGCCAAAACCATTCTGGGCTCCTTGAAAAACATCGACCGCCCGGCCCTGGCCATTATGATCCCCACCCTGAAGGGCAATTCGCTCCTGGTCGACGTTGGCGCCAACACCGATTCCAAGCCCCACAACCTGGTGCAGTTCGCCCTGATGGGCAAAGTGTATCTGGAAAGCATTTACGGCATCGAGAATCCGCGCATTGCCCTGATGAACATCGGCGAAGAGGAGGTCAAGGGCAACGAATTGACCAAAAGCACCCACAACCTGCTCAAACAGCTGGAAATCAATTTCATCGGCAATGTCGAAGGCCGCGACGTATATATCGGCGAAGCCGATCTGATCGTTACCGACGGCTTCACCGGTAACGTCGCCCTGAAGATTTCCGAAGGCGTGGTGGATGTCATGCTCTCCATGTTGAAGAGAGAGATCATGTCCAATATCTTTTCCAAAATCGGTTTCTTCTTCCTGGGAAAATCGCTGAAACGCATCAAAAAGAAACTCGACTATGCCGAATATGGCGGCGCCCTGCTGCTGGGCGTCAACGGCATTGTTATCATCGGCCACGGCAGCTCCAACGCCAAGGCCATCAAGAACGCCATTTCTCTCAGCTACAAATTCGTTTCTGAAAAGGTTTTGGAAAAAATATCGCTGGAGATCGGCAAAATGAAGAAAACCATAAAGGAGCTGAAATATGTCTGATACGGCTCTAAGCGCGATCGTCACCGGCGGGGCCCGCGGCATTGGCAAAGCCATCGCTCGGCGCCTGGCCAGGGAAGGGATGAACATCGTCATTTCCGACATCATGGGCGAGGAAGCCGGCAAAACCGCACGGGAAATCGCAGAGACAGGCGTGCGCACCCTGGCCGTTACCACCGACGTTTCCAAAAGCCATGACGCCGAAGAATTGATCAAACAGGCCATGGCCGCCTTCGGCTCCGTCGATATCCTGGTCAACAATGCCGGCATCACCCGCGACAACCTCTCTATCCGCATGGGGGAAAGCGATTGGGACCTGGTCATGAGCATCAACCTCAAGGGAACATTCCTCTGTTCCCAGTTCGCCGCCAAGGAGATGATGAAAAAGCGTTTCGGCCGCATCGTCAACCTGGCCTCGGTCAGCGGCATCCTGGGTACTGCGGGCCAGGCAAATTACGCCGCCTCCAAGGCCGGGATCATCGCCCTGAGCAAATCCATGGCCCGCGAGCTGGGCAGCCGCAACATCACGGTCAACGCCGTGGCCCCGGGCTTTATCCTGACCGAAATGACAGAAAAGCTCCCTGAAAATGTCAAAGAGGCCTACATTGCGCAGATCGCACTCAAAAGAGCGGGTACACCGGAAGATGTGGCGGAAGCCGTTTATTTTCTGGCATCGCCTGCCGCTCAATATATAACTGGAACGGTTCTGAACGTTTCCGGCGGACTATTGATTTAAAATCCAAGGAGGAAAAAATGAAAAAAGAAGAAATCCTGACTAAAGTAAAAGCTGTTGTAGCCGAGAAGCTGAATGTCGGCGAAGATCAGGTTACCGAAGAGGCCAAGTTCGTCGAAGACCTGGGCGCCGATTCCCTGGACCAGGTGGAATTGATCATGGCCCTGGAAGATGAATTCGAGCTCAAAATCCCCGAGGAAGAAGCTGAAAAGCTGACGACCGTGGGATCGGCCGTTGACTACGTCCTGAAAAAAGCCCAGTAAATCCCTTTTATAAACATGAATCTCTTTATCAGCAAAACCATACCTTTGCGAAGGGTGGTCGTCACCGGGATCGGTTTGATCACACCCACGGGAAAAAACAAGGATGAAAACTGGGACAACATCAAGAACGGGCGAAGCGGCATCGGCAAGATCACCCACTTCGACGCCAGTCGGCATGCCAGCCAGATCGCCGGAGAAATCAAGAACTACGATGCGCACCAGTACTTTGACCGGAAAGACCTGAGAAAATTCGATCCCTTTATCCAGTTCGCCCTGATCGCTTCGGAAGAGGCGGTCAAGGATTCCGGGCTGGACATAAACATCATTGATAAAGAGAGGGCGGGCATTTATATCGGTTCGGGCATCGGCGGCATCCATACCATCGAGATCAACAAGGAAATATTGATGAAAAAGGGGCCGGACCGGATATCTCCTTTCTTTCTGCCGGCCTGTATCGCCAACCTCGCCGCCGGCCAGGTATCCATCAAGTTCGGCTTCAAAGGCCCCAACCTGGCCAACTGCACCGCCTGTGCCACCGGCACCCACGCCATCGGCGACTCGACGCGCATTATCCAACGCGGCGAGGCCGACATCATGATCGCCGGCGGCGCCGAGTATCCCATCACCCCGCTGGGCGTGGCCGGCTTTACCGCCATGCGCGCCCTTTCCACCCGCAACGACCAGCCGGAAAAGGCCTCGCGGCCCTTCGATAAGAACCGCGACGGCTTCGTCATCGCCGAGGGGTCCGCGGTACTGGTCCTGGAATCCCTGGAACACGCCCACAACCGGGGGGCCAGGATCTACGCCGAGGTCGCCGGCTACGGCTTCACCGGCGACGCCTTCCATATGACCGCCCCGGATCCCGAAGCAGACGGCGCCTACAGGGCCATGAAAATGGCCGTGGCTGACGCCCAAATCAAACCCGAAGACATCGTGTACATAAACGCCCACGGCACTTCAACGGAACTCAACGACAAGCTGGAAACCTATGCCATCAAGCGTCTTTTCGCCGGTCATGCCGCCAAGCTGGCCATCAGTTCGACCAAATCCATGACCGGGCACATGCTGGGCGCCACGGGCAGCGCCGAGGCCGCATTCACCACCTTGGCCATCGCCAACTCCTTTATCCCGCCGACCATCAATTATGAAACCCGGGATGAAGAGTGCGACCTGAACTACACCCCCAACCAGGGCCTCAGTCGGGAGATCCCCTACGCCCTGTCCAATTCCTTCGGATTCGGCGGCACCAACGCTTCTTTGCTTTTAAAAAAATTCAGCGAATGAGATAAGGGGAGAGGCCCGCGGGCCTCTCCTTCATCCTCAAATCAACCGCTGGAACCCACAAATATATTTCGGGGGTATTCATGAAAAAAAAGAACCTGACATGGATTTTTCTGCTGCTGATCGGCCTGGCTCTCACGGCGAGGTCATGGGGAGATGATTTAGCGCCGGTCATCGTCATGACCCATCCCACTCTCTTCCAGGTTCAAAACATAGTGGAATTGTACGAAAAAAACATCATACCGTTGAAATCACTGGTGTTGCTGGGGATCTACCACGAGGACGAACTCGCCAATGAGGAGGAAGCCAAAGCGTACCAGGAAGCCTTCACTTACGTGCAGCAGAACCGGATCACCTGGGTACAATTCCGAAAAATAACGGGCCGGGTGGACGCCAAGGACCTGTTCCAGGAAAACCTCTGGACCGCTCAATTCAAGGAAATATTCGCCTCAGCAAGCGCCATCCTCTTCACCGGGGGCATGGATATTCCTCCAGCGCTGTACGGCCAAGGTATCAGCTTGCTTTCCGAGCCCACAACGCCGGTTCGCTCCTTTTACGAGCTCTCTTTTCTTTTTCACCTGCTGGGCGGCAGCAGGAACCCGGTCTTTACCCCTTTTTTGGCCGGGCGCAGGGATTTCCCCCTGCTGGCCATCTGCCTGGGGGCCCAAAGCCTGAACGTAGCCGCCGGCGGCAGCCTGATCCAGGACATCCCCAGCGAAGTGTACGGCCAAAAGACGGTGGAAGAAGTGTTGGCAGCAGCTCCCGACCGGGTCCATTCGGGAGTCTACCTGGGAAAGCTCTTCCCCAACGATCCGGAACTGATGATGACGTTCCATCGCATCCGCCTTGGTGAGGACAGCGTTTTTGTACGCAAGATGGGATTTTCAATTGGCGATCTTCCCTTCGTGGCCACGGCCCACCACCAGGCAATCGCCAAGCTGGGCTCCCATTTGCGCGTGACCGCCACTTCACTGGACGGAAAAATCGTTGAAGCCATAGAACACCGCCTCTTTGCCAACGTTCTGGGCATCCAATTTCACCCTGAGCGCCACACCCTCTACCGCAAAGGCCTTTTCCAGCGCCGCCAGACCGGCGCTCCCCTTGACTTCAACCCCCTGTCCTTCCTGGGGGCGAACCCGCCCAGCCTCGCTTTCCACCAGGCGATCTGGCAATGGTTCAGCGACCAGGTGCTCATGGAAAAGAAATCGGCACACGGTGGACGGTAGACGGCTTACGGCAAGAAAAAGACAATAATAAGAATAGAAAATTCCAAATCACAAACACCAAATCTCAAATAAATTCCAATTCCCAAATTCCAATGTCCAAAACAATGAAGTAAATGAGTAAAAGGGTATATGGGTAGATGGGTTAAAAAAGCAGCAAGAGTTAGCTGTCAGTGCGATTGCCCCATCAACTCATCTACTCATCGACAAGTGCCTGTTTCTTCGTTTGGGTCATTGGTGCTTGGAGCTTATTTGGAATTTGGTGCTTGGGTATTGGTGCTTTTCTTTCCGTCAACCGTACACCGTGAACCGTAAACCGAGCCCTACAAAGGGTACTTGCTCTCGATATAGTCTTTTAAATGCCGGATCTGGTAGTCCTTGTCCTTGATCATCGCCTTGATGATGTCGCCGATGGATACCATGCCCACAACCTTATCCTGGTCATTGACCACCGGGATGTGGCGGATATGGTTCTGGGTCATGGCCCCCATCAGGTCGTTGATGTCGTCTTCGGCTCGGGCCACCAGCAGTTTGGCGCGCGGGGTCATGACATCCCGGATGGCCAGCCCCTTGACATTGGCCTGGCTGCGGAAACAGTTGTGCATGATATCCCTTTCACTAACGATGCCCTGAATATTTTCCTGGCTGTCGATCACCATTACAGCACCGATATTTTTTTCATTCATGCTTTGCAAGGCATCGCTGACGATGGCGTCAATATGGACTGAAAACACCATGCTGGGCTTGCTTTCGAGAATCTTTTCAACTTTCACCTTGACCTCCTCAGCGGCAATTTATTGCACTATACAAAAATATACCGATTTCGTTAAAAATAATCAAGCCCGACAAAAAAAGAAGTTAAAGAGTTCATGAGTTAAAGGGCTGATGGGTTAGAAGCAATCAGTCGATTCAATTGGCGTTTTCCCCCAATTCTTAACTCTTCAACCCTTCAACTCTTTAACCCTTGAACATTTCGTCCGCTATTTTTCTGCGGCCAATGCATGCCGGATACCCTCTTCTCTCACCTCTTGACGAAATAATTTAAACTGCTACAATAAAATTCAAATTAAAACGAGGTGATTTTATGCAAAAATACAGTTCTCAGGAATTAATGGATATCGAGCACCATTACGGCGCCCACAACTATCACCCCCTGGAAGTGGTCATCGCCAAAGCCGAAGGCATCTGGGTGGAAGACCCGGAAGGCAAGCGCTATATCGACATGCTGTCGGCCTATTCGGCCGTCAACCAGGGCCACCGCCACCCCGCCATCATCAAGGCCCTGAAAGACCAGGCAGACATCCTGACCCTGACCTCGCGGGCCTTTTTCAACGACCGCTGGCCCCTTTTCGCCAGGAAACTGGCTGAATTAACCGGAAAAGAGATGATCCTGCCTATGAACACCGGAGCCGAGGCCGTGGAGACGGCCATCAAGACCATGCGCAAGTGGGGTTACCTGGTCAAGAAGGTGGCAACCGACCAAGCCGAGATCATCGTTTTTGCCGACAACTTTCACGGCCGCACCACCACCATCGTCTCATTTTCCACCGACCCCGAAGGCCACGATTATTACGGTCCCTATACCCCGGGCTTCAAGATCGTGCCGTACAACGACCTGAAAGCAGTGGAGATGGCGGTCAATAAAAACACCGTCGGCATCATGGTCGAACCGATCCAGGGTGAAGCCGGCGTAGTCGTCCCCGACCAGGGCTTCCTGGCAGGGCTGGGGGCGATCGCCAAGAGGCACAACATCCTGCTGGCCGTGGATGAGATCCAGACCGGCTTTTGCCGCACCGGCAAGTTGTTCGCCTACCAGTACGAAGATGTAGATCCCGATATCATCATCATGGGCAAGGCCTTGGGCGGCGGGGTATTCCCGGTCAGCGCCGTGGCCGCCAACCAGGATGTGCTGGGGATCTTCAAGCCCGGCACCCACGGATCCACCTTCGGCGGCAACCCCCTGGGCTGCGCCGTGGCCACGGCCTCGATCGACGTGCTGATGGATGAAAAACTGGCCGAGCGCGCCACCGAGATGGGCGATTATTTCATGAGCCAATTGAAAGATCTTCAGAAAAAAACGACAAAAATTAAACTGGTGCGCGGCAAAGGGCTGCTGATCGGCGTGGTCCTGCACGAAGCGGCCGGCAAGGCCCGCCAGTACACCACCGCTTTGAAAGAAAAGGGCTTGCTCTGCAAGGAGACCCACGACTGGATCATCCGCTTCGCACCGCCACTGGTCATCGGCAAGGCCGACATCGATTCCGCCATGGAGAAGATCAGAGAAGTCCTGGGCTAAATGATCGTCTTTCGCGCCGACCTCGCACCGCAAACCGGCCTGCGGCCCCTGCGTCGCTGCGCCTGGCTGGCCGCCCTGCTGAAAAAAAACAACCCGGTGCGCATCTGCAGCCGCGAAGAAAAGAAAACGGCTAAATTCCTGGCATCGCAAAGCATTCCCTTCACGCTGGGCAAGGACCCTGACGCCATGGACCTTGATGGGGTCAAGGCCGTCGTCTTCAACCTGCCCCATTTTTTCGTTGCCGAAAACTCCCTCATGGAGAAAGCGAGGAGAACCGGGGTGAAGACCATCCAGATCATCAGCGCCGCCGGCGCCATTCGCCAGCCGGTCGACATCCTTGTGCAGCCGCTGATTGAAACGGAAACCCGGACTGAGGACGGACAGATCGTTCTTTCCGGCCCGGCATACGCCCTGTTGCATCACAAGTTCCGCCATTTCCAAAAAGCCAGAAGAAAATACCGCAAAAACATAAAAAATATTTTTATCAGCCTGGGCGACCTGCTGGCCTACCGCGACCTGCGCCGACTCGTCGACACCCTGCACCGCCTGCGCTTCAAGATGAAGATCGCGCCGGGATTGAACCTGAAAAAAGCCGACAAGCGCAACCTGATGAAAATTTATCCCGGCAGCCATTTTTGCGGTAGGAGCGAAAGCCCGGCCCGCGCCTATTTCGAGGCCGACCTGGCCCTGGTCCCGGCCGGGGAGGAAATCCTGGAAGCCGCCGCCGCGGGAACCCCGGCCATCTATTTCTGCCAGGATCCCGCCCAGGAAGCCCTGGCTGCCTCCTGGGCCGAACACCAGGCCGGCCTTGCATTCGGCAAACTGGAAGCCCTGACCCTGGACTCTTTCAGGGATGCGATCGCCCCGCTGGACCTCGAGCGCCGTGAAGCCATGGCCGCCGCCGGCAAAAAGCTGGTCGACGGCCTGGGCGTGCAGAG
>DATKZA010000008.1:0-6109 GCA_035528155.1 Patescibacteria group bacterium
TCATAGCCGAGCTTCTTGCTTCTCATATAATCGATTTGACGTGAAACGACTCCCATGCCGATAAGCAGGAGAATGGACATGCCGAACTGGAGAACGACCAGGCTCTTGCGCAGCAAGGCACCTTTGGCGCCGCCGCTCCGGGCTACTTTCAGGACCTTGGCGGGCTGGAAGGAGGAAAGGAAAAGGGCCGGGTAGCTTCCGGCAACGATCCCGGTAAAGAGGGTGACCGCCAAGATTCCCAGCAGGGATTTCCCCTGCAAAATGGCCGTCAGCGTCATCATTTTGCCGGAAAGGGTATTGAAAAACGGCAGAAAAAGAAGCACGAGAACGAACGAGGCCGCTGCGGCCAGGAGGGCGGTCAGGATTGATTCGCTGTAAAACTGGCCGATGATGCTTTTCCGCTGGGCGCCGACGACCTTGCGCAGCCCGACCTCCTTGGCCCGGTTGGCCGAGCGGGCCGTGGCCAGGTTCATGAAGTTGATGCAGGCGATGAGCAGGACGAACAGGGCAATGATGCTGAAGGTATACACGTACTGGATCCCCATGTTGTCGCGGCTGAAGCCGAAATAGGCGAACAGCTTCAGGTCGACCAGCGGCATGAGCTTGAAGTCCGGACCCCGGTAATTCTCAAAACGTTTTCGCAGGGCAGGATCGCTCTGCATCTGTTTTTGCAGCTCGGGGTCGTTGCCGATTTCGACGACGATCCGGTTCGTGACCAGCTTGGTGATCTTTTCGCCGGTCGTGGCGGCACTGCTTTGCGGGTGGAGCTGAACAAAAGTCCTTATGGCATTTTGTCCCATGGAATCGTAGTATTGACCCAGAGTCTTGACGAAATCGAAGGGGACAAGCATGTCGAACGACAATGAGGAATTCAGGGGAATGTTCTTCATTATGCCGGTGACCGTGAAAGGGTGGGAATTGTTGATGGTCACGTTTTTGCCCATGGGTTCGGCGGCGCCGAAATATTTTTTGG
Organism: Patescibacteria group bacterium; assembly: GCA_035528155.1. Taxonomy (GTDB): domain Bacteria; phylum Acidobacteriota; class Aminicenantia; order UBA2199; family UBA2199; genus UBA2199. Next base: position 974 of record DATKZA010000008.1, read on the forward strand.
CCATGTCTTCGCTGATCACCAGGGAACCGGGCCGGTTGAGGGCGGTCGCCGGGTCACCCTTGAGCAGGGGAAAGGAGAACATCTGGAAAATCTGGGGGTCTGCGGCGATCACCCGGCTCTCGAAAAAAGCGTTCTCTCCGTAGCGAACCAGCAAGTCCCCCGGATTGGTGGCCCGGGTCGCTTCTTTTATTTCCGGGATCTCCGCCTTCAAGGCCGGCCCCAGGGGATACGGCGTGACGTTGACGTGGAACTTTCCCTGGCCGGTGGCCTGGTCCTGTTCGACCCGGTACAGGGTGCCGGCGTTGGCATGGAAGCGGTCGAAGCTCAGTTCGTCCTGGACCCAGAAGAGGATGAACAGGGCGCAGGCCATGCCGACGGCCAGGCCGATGATATTGAGAAAGGAATAGCCCTTGTGACGGACGATATTCCGCCAGGCGATCTTCAAATAGTTTTTAAACATGGTTCACCTCGAGTCATTCGTGTCTCAGGCTGTCCACCGGGTTGGCGCGGGCGGCGCGGCCGATTTCCCAGGAAATGGCCAGCAGGGTGGCGCCCAGGGTCATGGCGGCGGTTATCAGGAAAAGCCCGGCATCGGGACTGGTGCGGTTGTAGCTGATCATCATGGCGAACAGGCGCTCAATGATCCAGGTTCCCAGCAGCATGCCCACGACATTGGCCAGGAGGACCAGCAGGATGAATTCCCTGGAGATCAAAGCGAAAATGTTGGCGACCGAAGCTCCCAGCACCTTGCGGATCCCGACTTCCCTTGTCCGCCGGTCGACGGCGAAGGAGACCAGGCCCAACAGGCCCAGGCTGGCCACGAAGAGGATGAGCGAGTTGAGGACGGTCATGATGACATAAACCTTGTTCATCCAGGAATAGATGTCCTGGAAGTGATCGTCGAGCGTGATCGATTCGAAGGGAAAGTCGCGCAGGATCCCATTCCAGACATGTTTCACCTGTTCCTCTACGTTTCCCGGGGCCTCCCCCGGGCGATACTTGATCAGCAGCCAGTTCGGCTTTTCCGTTTCCAGGTAGAGCAAGGCTGGCCCAAGGTCGAAATGGGGATCGCGAAACTGGAAATCCTTGAGCACGCCGACCACGGTCCCCTGCCTGCCGGCAAAGGTGATCCGCCGGCCCAGCGGCTGGTCCCAGCCGAGCCGGTGGAGCAGGGTTTCGTTGATGAGCACGCTCTGCCGGTCATGGAAAGCCCGGGAAAAATCGCGGCCCTGCAGCAGCCGGATGCCGACCGTTTCGCTGAAACCCACGTCCACGCCATATGTATTGACCAGCCAGCCGCGGTCCATGTCCGTGCCTTCGGGAACTACTTTTTCTTTCGGGCCCCAGGCGCCTGGCAGCCCCGCGCTGGCGGCGCTGGCAAGCACGGCCGGCAAACGTTCCAATTCCTTCTTCAATACCGCCAGTCTCTCGGGAGACACGTTTTTGGCCGATACGGCGAGCACTTGGCTGCGGTCGTAGCCGTAATCGACGTCCAGGAAATGGTCGAACTGCTTCTTGAACATCAGCGTCCAGACGATCAAAAAAATGGCCAATGTGAACTGGGTGACCACCAGGATCTTGCGCAGGCGCGCTCCCCGACCTCCCGAGGCTGATCCGCCCTTTAAAATCAGCGCCGCGTCGAATTTCGACAGGAAGAGAGCGGGGTAACTTCCGGAAAACAATCCGACCAGGACGGTAAATCCAAGCAGATACTTGAAAAGAAAGGGATGGTCCCAGACCGGCAGGGCCTTGGAATATCCCATATAGCTGGTCATGGCCGGAAGGGCGAACGCGTAGATCAGCAGAGCCAGCGGCAGCGCCAGCAGGGCCATGAGCACGGATTCGGCCAGGAATTGCCGGATCAGTTTCCAGCGGTCGGCGCCGAGGGTCTTGCGCAGGGCGATCTCCCTGGCCCGGCGCATGTGGCGCGAGGTGGCCAGGATCATGAAGTTGAGGCAGGCGATCAGCAGCACGATAATGGCCGAGGCGTACTGCATGTAGATGACTTCGGTTTCCTGGGTCCACAGGAAGGATTCGATGAGCACCGGCTTCCGGGATTTCAGGTGGAAATCGAGGAAGGAGAAAAGATACATTTTTTTCGGCGCTTGCGGGGTAGCGGGAAAATACTTTTTCAAAAAAACCGGCAGTTTGTCCTGCAGGCGATGGACATCGGCCCCCTTGGCGAGCCGCACGAATGTCGCGAATTTAGCGCTCTCCCAGCTATCCAGGTCCGGGAACAGGGCGCGGGCCGTGTCCATGGAAGTCAGTATCTCGAAGCGGATGGAAGAGGTCTCATACAAGTCCTTGGCCACGGCGGTTACGGTGACGGTGACGGTGTGGTCGATGGTCAGGGTCTTGCCCAGGGGATTTTCCTTGCCGAAATATTTTTCGGCCGTGCTTTGCGACAGGACCACGGAATACGGCTGAGTCAGTGCCGTGGCGCGGTCGCCGGCAACCAGGGGAAAGGAAAATAGGGAGAGAAAATTGCCATCTACGCAGCGGATGTAATTTTGGTAAAAAACATTCTCGCCGCGGCGCACGATCTGCGTAGCGGCCGGCAGTACGCGGGTACCGTCCTCGATCTCGGAGAATTCGCTGCGCAGCGCCGACAGCAATGGCCCGGGATTGAAAGCCGCATGGGCCTGGGCGGCGTTGCCCGCGTCATTGACTTGTACTACGCCGTAGAGCCGCTTGGCGTTGCGGTGAAAGGTATCGGCCCGGAATTCCAGGTCCTCGAGCACAGCGATCATGGCAAAGTAAGCCAGGCCCATGGCCAGGCCGAAAATGCTGATGAACGAATACCCCTTGTGGCGAACAATGTTTCGCCAGGCGGCCTTTACATAGTTATTGAACATGGTACACCTCAACTCATTCGTATCTCAGGCTGTCCACCGGGTTGGCCCGGGCGGCGTGGATGGCCTGGTAGCTGATCGTGAGCATGGCGATCGATAATGCCAGCAGGATGGACAGTACGAACACGCTGCTGCCGACCGAAATTCGATAAGCGAAAGTGTGCAGCCATTGGTTCAGGGCATAAAACGCGACCGGGCAGGCCAGGAAAGTGGCCCAGGCCACCCATTTGACGAATTCCCGCGAAAGCATCACCATGATTTGCGGCACGGTGGCCCCCAGGACTTTGCGAACGCCGATCTCTTTCCGGCGCCGGGCGGTCATATGGGAGGCCATGCCCAGAAGTCCCAGGTTGGCGATCAGCAGGGCCAGAAAGGTGAAAACGTTGACCACGCTGCCCAGTTTCCGGTCTGAACGGTATAACTTGTCGATCTGCTGGTCCAAAAAGGTGAAATCGAACGGAAAAGCCGGGGCGGTGTGCTTCCATGTCCCGGCCACGGCGGCCAGCGCGGCAGCGGTGTTTCCCGGCTTGATCTTGATGAACAGATAGCCGAATTTGCCGGGGTCGTAGGCCATGGCCACCGGGGTGATGGCCGAATGCAGGGAACGGGCGTGAAAGTCCTTGACCACGCCTATGATTTCCCGCTTGTCCAGTCGCTTGCCGATGGGGGAGGCGAATCCAAGCGCCTTGACCGCGCTTTCGCTGATGACGATTTTTTCTTTGTTGCCTGCGCTCATGGTACCGGAAAAGAACCGGCCCTGCGCCATTTCAATGCCGTGGGTTTTCAGGTAATCCTCGTCGCACCAGACAAAATCGAATTTCACCTCTTCGCCCGGTTTCCTTCCCTCCCAGTCGTCCAATGCGATGGTGGAGCCGAACATCATGACCGGGTCGCTGGCCGCCGAAGCGCTCACGACGAACGGGTTCCTGAGCATCTCCGCCTTCAGCGGCCCGACCTGACTGGCCAGCTCGCCGCGCACGGGCACCATAAGGACCTGCTCCTTGTCGAACCCCAGCGTCCGTGTCCGCAGGAACCGCAGCTGCCGGTAGATGCTCACGCTGCCGATGATCAGCAGGATGGTCATGCTGAACTGAAAGACCACCAGCAACTTGCGGAAGCGCGAGCCGCCGGCACCCAGGGCGAGCTTTCCTTTCAGGACCGCCGCCGGCCTGAAGCGGGAGAGATACAAGGCAGGGTAGATCCCGGCCAAAAGGCCGGTAATCAGCAGGAACCCCAGCAGCGGCAGCCAGGACGGTGGAGCCAGCAGGGAAGCGATACGGAATTCCTTGCCGGTCAGGGAATTGAAAAGGGGCAGGCACAGCGCCATCAGCACCATGGCGACGATCATGGCCAGCGCGGTCTGGAGAAGCGATTCGCCCAGGAATTGAACGATGATCTCCCGGCGGTTCGCGCCGTTCACCTTGCGCAGGCCGATCTCCTTGGTTCGCGTGTCACCCTGGGCGGTGGCCAGGTTCAGGTAGTTGATGCAGGCCATAAGCAGGATGAACACTGCCAGCAAAGAGAACAGCATGACGATGTCGATGTCGCCGCGCACCTCCCCCTCCTGAATGGAGGTAGAACGCAGATGAATGTCGACCAGGGGCTGCAGGCGGAGGGAGATATTGGTGTCGTCCAGGGGCTTGTGCAGGCGCGAGGCGATCTTTTTGCCCAGCGCCCGGGCATCGGCGCCGGCGTGAAGCAGCACATACGTCTCATAGGAAAATTGCGTCCAGGTGTCGACGTTGGGGAAACCGAATTCCCTGGCGTCCGCGGTGGGGAGGAGGAAATCGAATGCCAGGTGCGACTGGGCGGGGATGTCGTCCAGAATGCCGGTGACCGTGTAGTCGCTGCGGTTGTTCAGGCGCAGGGTCTTGCCCAGAGGGTCCTCGCTGCCGAAGTACTTCGCGGCGGCGGACCGGGTCAGCACGATGGAGCGGGGGGCGGACAGTGCGCTCCGGACATCGCCCCGGCTCAGGGGGAAGGAGAATATCTGTAGGAATTCGGGGTCCACCAGGGAAACGTTCTTTTCGTAGAACCTCCTCTCGCCGCGCGAGACGATCTGCTGGGAGAGAGTGAGAAGGCGCGTCATGCGCAGAACCTCGGGGAATTCGGCCTTCAGGGCCGGCCCGAGATTGGGCGGCAGCACGGCGAACGATTCGCTGCCGCCTCCGGGCGCGCTGGCCTGGACGATGACGCGCTGGATGGTGCCGGCGTTGGCGTGGAAGCGGTCGTAGCTCATCTCGTCCCGCACCCACAGCAGGATCGTGAGGCAGCTGGCCAGGCC
>DATKZA010000009.1:0-25948 GCA_035528155.1 Patescibacteria group bacterium
AGGGTATTCAACCGCAAAGCACCATGAAAAAACTGGAAGTAAACCATATCAGAAAAATCTTCCGCCAAAGGGCAGTGGTCGACGGCGTAAGCCTGGGTGTCGGGGCCGGAGAGATCGTCGGCCTGCTGGGGCCGAACGGCGCCGGCAAGACCACCACCTTCCTGATGATCCTGGGCATCCATCGCCCGGACAGCGGTGAAATTCTGCTCAACGGTCGCGACATCACCCGTTTTCCGGTATACAGCCGTTCACGCCTGGGAATCAGCTTCCTGCCCCAGGAACCGTCTGTTTTTCGGGGATTGAGCGTCGAGGACAACATCCGCGCCATCGCCCAGATGAACGGCGGTGTGCAGGACTCGCTCCTGGAAAAGATCCTTTCCGACCTGGGGCTGGACGCCATTCGCGAGCGCAAAGCCTACATGCTTTCCGGCGGCGAAAGGCGGCGGCTGGAGATCGCCCGATCCCTGATCCTGGCCCCCGACTTCCTGCTGCTCGATGAACCTTTCGCCGGCATTGATCCGATCCAGATCGTGGAATTGCAGGAACTGATCCGCTCCTTCAAGAAAAAGAACATGGGCATCATCATCACCGACCACAACGTGCGCGAAATCTTGAAAATAACCGACCGATCCTATATCATTCACTCCGGCCAGGTCATTTTTGAAGGCCGTTCGGAGGAACTGATCGGTGATGAAAGGGTTAAAAAAGAGTATCTGGGCAAAGAATTCAGGTGGAATTAGATGACCATCAAGATGCAGCTTAAGGGCACCCAGCAGCTGACCATCACCCCGGTCATGCATTATTTCATCCAGCTGCTCGCCAACAACCACCTGGAATTGCTGGAAACCCTGCAGAACGAAGTGGAAGCCAATCCCATGCTTGAGATCGAAACGCCGGAAAAGATCGTCCGCGAAAACGAGGCCAACGAGTATCAGAAAAGAATCGAACGCGCTGACGCTTCCTTCATGACCCCTTACGAAGACCATGGGTTCCTGAGAAAAAATCCCGATGCCATCGATAAGAACAAAGCCCTGGAAGTGCTCACCCCGTCCAACGTCACTTTGGCCGATTATTTGCTGGAGCAGGCCATGGCCACTTTCAGCAGCCAGAACGAGATCGAGATCGCCCGGCAGATCATCTATAACCTGGATGGTGACGGCTACCTGAAAATTGAGATCGGATCCATCGCCTCGCAGATCCAGACCACGCCCGAGGTGATCGAACGTGTGCGCCGGCTCATCACCCAGTTTGACCCGCCCGGATGCGCCAGCAAGTCCCTGCCGGAATGCCTGTTGGCCCAGGTCGGCGCAGGCCCGGAAGACGAAAAACTGCGTCTGCTGATCCAGGACAACCTCGAGGACCTGTCGCGCTCCAATTACGAGATCATCGGCCGCCGCCTGGGCATCAGCATGGATGAGCTGCTGCCGCTGGTCTCCCGGCTGAAACGCCTGACCCCCCGCCCGGCCGAGACCTTCAACAGCGAAGAGATCGAATACGCCGAAGTGGACCTGATGCTGATCAAGGAAAACGGCGAATACCGGGTCTTGTACCTGGAAGAAGGGATCCCGCGCTTGACACTTTCGCAATACTACCAGGAGATGCTGGGAAAGACCAAGGATAAAAAAACCGTTTCCTACCTAAAAAGCCGCTACCGCGACGCCCAATTTTTCATCGAGAGTATCGAGCTGCGCAAAAAGACCATCCTGCGCATAGCCGAGTATCTGGTCAAGGCTCAGAAAGACTACCTGGATTTCGGGGAAAAGTGGAAAAAACCGTTGACCATGAAAGACGTAGCCCGTGAGGTCAACCTCAACGAATCGACCATTTCCCGCGCCGTCAGCAACAAGTTCATGACCTCGGAAAAAGGGATGATCCCCTTGAAGGATTTCTTCAGCTACGGCCTGAAAGGTGATTTCGGCTTTTCCCACGCGGTCGGGACCATCAAGGATAAGATCCGGGAGCTGGTCACTGGCGAAGTGCCGGAAAAGCCGCTGGCCGACGATGAGATCGCCGCCAGACTTGCCGGCCTGGGCATCCGTATCGCCAGGCGCACCGTGCGCAATTACCGGGAGGAGATGAATATTCCCAGTTCCTTTGTCAGAAAAAAAGAAAATAAAATAAAAGGAGTCAAAAAATGAGCATTAACTTCGCCACCAAAAATGTCAAGATACCGGGCGCTTTGAAAGCTTTCATTGAAAAGCACCTGCTCGACATTGAAAAGATCGCCGGCGAGATCATCGACGCCGAGGTGATCGTCAACGAAGAGAAACTCTCCTTTAAAGTGGAAATCTCCCTAAAAACAAGGTTGAATTCATTTTACGCCGAGGACCGCAATAAAATATTGAAGCAGGCGGTGCGCAACACCCTGGGTACCCTGAAAAACCAGGCCAAAAAGAGCAAGGAAAAGATCAAGGAAGAGAAAAAGAGGTCGAGGACCAGGGGATTCTTCAAGCGTACGCTGGGCCTGATGACAGGAGAAAAGATCGAGCCGGCGGAAACCGCCCAGGCTGACACCATCCTCATCTCCGATAATTACTCGCGCAAGCCGATCACGGTCGAGGAAGCCGTGTTTTTCCTCAACGAAAGCCGGGAAAACGGCTACATGTTCATCAATTCGGAAACCAGCCGCATGGCCGCCGTCTTCCGCAATGCGCAGGGGAACATTTCATTGATCGAACCCAATCTGTAAAAAGGTCTGAACCTCATGCCCAAAGATATCAAGGGAATCCAATTAGGCCAGATACAGGAATTGAGCCAGCTGAAGATCGTCCGCATTTTCAACGAAAAATGGATCCAAAACCTGGTCAGCCATCCGCGCCCGCAGCGCCCCGGCCTGGGCCTGACCGGATATTTGAAACATATCCAGGCCGGACGCATCCAGGTCTTCGGCAAAACCGAAGTCGGCTACCTGCACAACCAGAAAGACGAGGACAGGAACCGCTGCCTGAAAAACTACTTTTCCCTGAAACTTCCCGGCATCATCATCTCAGAAAACATCACGGCCGAAAGCGATTGGATCGCGTTGGCCGCCCGCTACAGCACGCCGATCCTGATCTCCGAGCTGCACACGGCGCCGCTGATCTCGCGCCTCAGCGCTTTCCTCTACCAATATTTTTCGAAAAAGATCAAGATGAACGGTGTGCTGATGGACATCATGGGCCAGGGCGTACTGATCACCGGGGCTTCGGGCATCGGCAAAAGCGAAACGGCGCTGGAATTGGTCAATAAGGGCTACCAGCTGATTGCCGACGACGTGGCTGAATTTTACCTGGATTCCAACGATGACCTGATCGGCCGCGCCAACGAGATCATCAAGAACCTGATGGAAGTGCGGGGCCTCGGCATCATCAACATCAATGACATTTTCGGCACCTCGGCCGTCCTGGAAGAAAAAAAGCTGAACCTGGTGATCAACCTGGAAAAATGGGATGCCAAGAAAAAGTATGACCGCCTGGGCGAGGACACGCAGTATTTCAAAATTTTGGGACTGGAGCTCCCGCTGATCCTCTTGCCCGTGGGCCCGGGACGCAACCTCTCGACCATCATCGAAGTGGCGGTGCGCAATTTCCTGGCCAAAAAGAGCGGTAAAAAAACCTACCTAGAATTAAATCAAGAGAGCGCCCGCCCGGAGGAAAAATCATCCGCGCCGAAAACCGAGGTAAGCAAATGATCAAGAGCTTAATCATCACCCATGGCAACCTGGGCCACGAGCTGATCCAGGTGACCGAAAAAATACTGGAACAGAAGCTCGACATCGAGGCCATCGCCTTTGACTGGCAGGGCGACGGCAGCACCATGATCGCCCAGCTGGAAAAGTTCATTGCCCGCAACCAGGGGCACAAGATCGTGATCTTCACCGACATGTTCGGCGGTTCACCGTCGAACATTTCCACCCGCTTCATCAACAACAATGTCGAAGTGCTTTCAGGGATCAACCTGCCCGGCCTGCTAAAATTTTTCTGTTGCGAAGAACGGAACGGCAATTTCCGCCAAATCATCAAACAAGTCGAACAGGAAGCCAAGGAAGGCATCAACATCATCAGTGAATATTTAGGAGAAAAAAAATGATTGAAAAGACACAGGTCATCCACAACAAGCTGGGACTGCACGCCAGGGCCGCCGCCAAACTCTCCCACCTGGCCAACATGTTTGCTTCCGACATTTTCCTGATCTACAATGAAGATAAAGTCAATGCCAAAAGCCTGCTGGGCATCCTGACCCTGGCAGCATCGGTGGGCAACGAGATCATCCTGCAGGCCAGTGGTGAGGATGAGCAGGAAACCATCGCCGCCATCAGCGACCTGTTCAATCGCAAGTTCAACGAAGAAAGCTGAATGATCCGTATCAAGGGCAAAGCCGTCTCGCCCGGGATCGCCATGGGCCGGGCCTTGCTCTACAATTTTGAAAAGGAAGTAATCCGCTCTGAAAACATCGGCGAAAAGTCGGTGGAAAAAGAGATCTGGCGCCTGGAAAACGCGGTAAAAAAATCCCGGGCCCAGTTGAAAAAGATCAACCTGGGCCTGCAAAAGATCATGGGCAAAGACGCGGCTTTTATCATCGAAACCCAATACCTGCTGCTCAAGGACAGCCATCTTCTGGACGAAATCAGGGGGACCATTCAGAACAAACTGGTCAAGGCCGAATGGGCCATAAAAGAGGTCGAAAAAAAATACCTGGAATTATTCCATTCCATCCCCGACCTGTCTTTCAAGACCAAAAGCAACGATATTTCCGACGTGCTGAACCGCCTGATCGCCAACTTAAAAAAAAGCAGCCCCGCCACCTCGGCTTCGCAACCGGGCCAGGTCATCCTGGTCGCCGATGACATCAGCCCTTCCGAGGCAGCTACGATGATGAGCAACAAACGGCTGCTGGGGCTGGTGCTGAACAAGGGCGGCGAAACATCACACACGGTCATCCTGGCCCGCACCCTGGGCATCCCGGCCATCCTGGACACGGTCAACGCCACCGATTCGATCTTCAACGGCGACACCCTGGCCCTTGACAGCGTCAGCGGCGAGGTCATTGTTCAGCCCACACCCGAGGTGGCCGCAGAAATTGCGGTAAAAACCGAAAAATTCCGCCAGTACAAGGAACAGCTGAAAAAACTCAGCCAACTGCCGGAATTGACCCTCGATCAACACCAATTCCATCTTCACGCCAACATCGAACTGCCCTTTGAAAGCGAAATCGTCCAGTCCTACGGAGCCAAGGGCATTGGCCTGTTCCGTACTGAATTCCTCTACCTGGACTCCAAGATGAGCATTTCCGAGGAAGAACAGTACCTGATCTATAAAAAAATAGCCCAGAACATCTTTCCCCACCCGGTGGTCATCCGCACCTACGACCTGGGCCGCGACAAATCTGACGCCTCGGCGCCGCGCCACGAGGAAAATCCCTCGCTGGGGATGATGGCAGTCCGGCTGTTCCTCAAGGACCGCGAACCTTTCAAGATCCAGATCAAGGCCATCATGCGCGCCAACGCCAGCGGCAACATCCGCATCCTCTTCCCCATGATCACCGAGATCGAGGAGATCCGCGCCATCCGCGAGATTATGGCCGAAGTCAAAAAGGAACTGCAGGGCGCCGGCACCTACCCCAGGAAGGACGTCCAGATGGGCATCATGCTGGAGATCCCCGCCGCGGTGCGCCTGATACGCCACCTGGGCGACATCGTCGATTTTTTCTCGGTGGGCAGCAACGACCTGATCCAGTACCTGCTGGCCGTGGACCGCAACAACAGCGACGTTTCCTACCTCTTCAGCCCCTACCACCCTGCCTTTGTCCACATCCTGAAAGAGATCCGCAGCGAGGTGGACCGCATCGGCAAGGAAGTGACCATCTGCGGCGAAATGGCCGGCCAGCCTGTCCCGGCCCTGATGCTGCTGGGCATGGGCTTCACCAACTTTTCCATGAACGCCCTGGCCATCGCCGAGATCAAGAGGATATTTACCCGCATACACTACGCGCGCCTGCGCAAGATCGTCAACCAGCTCGACCACTTCGGCTCGCGCACCGAGATCAAGGCGTTTTTCAAAAAATCCCTGCTCGAGCTCTATCCCGACCTGTTGAACAGCAATCGCCCTTTGTAGAGAACGGTAAGGCGTCATAAATAGCCAAGGGTATTTTGATTGCAATTCCACTACGCCGCGGCAGCCAACACGCTGACCGACAATTCATGATTGCCATTCCCGGCCGGTCGCTTTCATTCCTGCTTTTGTTGTATAATTCAAAGCAAAGAGAAATGAACGCACCATCGTCCCCAGCCGCATTGTACACAAACGACCTTATCGAAAGACACTGGCGTCGCGTCTATAAACTGTGTCTTTTCTACCTGGACGACCCCCAGGACGCGGAAGAAGCGACGCAGCAGGTGTTTGAAAAAATATTGAACAAGCGCTCCCAGTTCCAGGGCCAATCGGACCACTACACCTGGATCTACCGCATCGCGGTCAACACGGCGCTGAACCATCTGCGGCGGCGCAAGATCGTCCGCTGGCTGGCCCTGGAAAAAGCTGGCGAGCAGAGGACGTCCGCCGCGGCCGACCCGGCACTGGGCATGGAGCGCCGCCAAGAAGAAATGGAAAAGCGCAAACGCTTGCAGGCGGGGATTGCCCGCATGTCGGCGCGTGAAAAAAAGGCCTTCTACTTTTTTTATTACGAGCAGCTTCCGCAAAAGGAGATCGCCGCCATCATGGGCACGTCTGTGCCCGCCGTCGAATCCCTGGTGCACAAGGCGGTAAAAAAAATCCGCGCCAGTTAGCAAGGTCGGCCGCTCCCACCATCAAGAAACGATCATCTCCCCGCTTGCCGAACCCGCTGAAGCTGGAGGGCTTATAAATTATTGCGCCGCTTTTTTAACCTGACGCTCTTTCAACCAGCAGTAACTGACCGGGACCGTAAAAACAGTGATCAGGGCAAAGAACATGCCGCCAAAGGTGGGAATTGCCATGGGCACCATTATATCAGCACCACGTCCGGTCGAGGTAAGGACTGGCAGGAGAGCCAAAATCGTAGTGCCTATGGTCATAACCGCAGGTCTGACCCTGCGCAGACCGGCCCTAACAGTGGCTTCCCGCACCTCCGCCACGGTTTTTGGAGTTTCTCTGGCAAAGACCTGATCCAGATAGGTGGCAATAATTACACCGTCATCTGAAGCAATGCCGAATAATGCCAAGAAACCTACCCAGACAGCTACGCTGAGATGAATGGGATGGATCTGGAACAGGTTCTGCAAATGAACTCCAAAAATTGAAAAATCCAAAAACCAGGGCTGGCCATAGAGCCAGATCATTATAAATCCGCCTGACCAGGCAACAGCAATACCGAAAAAAACCAGAAATGTAGTTGAGACACGGCCAAACTGAAAGTAGAGGATCAGGAAAATAATAAAAAGGGCCAGGGGCAGCACGATCATCAGTTTTTTTTCAGACCGCACCTGGTTCTCATAGCTGCCGGCAAAGGAATAGCTGACCCCGGCGGGTATAACCAGCTCCCCACTCTCTATTTTTTGTCGCAGATATTTTGCTGCGGCTTCGACCACTTCCACTTCCGCCCGACCCGGTTTCATATCGAACAACACATAGCCCACCAAGAATGTATCCTCGCTCTTGATAACCTGGGGCCCCCGGACATAATTGATTTTGGCCAGCTGGGTCAGGGGGATCTGCTGGCCTCCTGGAGAAGAGACATAGATCTTTGCCAGGGTTTCAAGGTTGCCGCGCAATTCCCGCGGATAGCGGACTCTGACCGGATATCGTTCGCGCCTTTCAACGGTTGTGGTTATATTCATGCCGCCGATGGCAACCTCAATTACCTCCTGAACTTTGCGCAACATGATACCGTAACGGGCAATTGCCTCCCTGTTGATCTCAATCTCAAGGTATGGTTTGCCGATGATCCGGTCAGCGATCACAGCGGAGGGTTCAATGGCAGGGACATCTTTTAATAACTTCTCTATCTCCAACCCCACTTTTTCAATCGTTGCCAGATCCGGCCCTTTTATTTTTATGCCCATGGGCGCCCGCATGCCGCTCTGCAGCATGACGATCCTGGCCGCGATCGGCTGCAGTCTGGGTGCCGAGGTGGTTCCGGGAATTTTGCCTGCTTCAACAATTTTAGCCCATATATCATTGGCGGAGTAAATGCCGGTCCAGCGCTTCCTGTCCGCGTTGAGAGCAGGGTCCAGTTCCGGCCGCCATAAACGGAAAGGGGTTCCTGAATTGTCAGGAATCAGGGTTCCTTGCTTATCCCGGAAAAATTTCCCCCTGACAACATAAGGCTTGCCGTCCGGGCCAGGCAGTTTGTTGCCGGCCTCATCACGGAAAAAATCTGTTTCATCCGTGCCGAACTTGAACCTTATCCGTCTTCCTTTGTTATCGGCCAGATACTGGGGTTTATAATTAATTACCGTTTCAATCATGGAGATGGGCGCAGGGTCAAGCGGAGTGTCGGCCCGGCCAAGCTTTCCCACGGCAGAATCTATTTCCGGGATATTGGCAAAGGCCATATCCTGTTTTTTGAGGACGTCCAGGACCTCACCGATTGAAGCATGGGGCATGGTAGTGGGCATATACAGGAAGGCCCCTTCATCGAGGGGAGGCATGAACTCCTTGCCCAGTCCGGGAAATTTATGACTGACATATGATATGGGAGAAGACTTTTTAACAAACCCGGGCAGCCAGCTGAAAAATGCATCAAAACCCAACCAGGACATCGCGCCAAAAAACAGAATGGCCATGATCGCGGAAAAGAAAATAGCCTTGTGCCGCAAAAACCAGGAAAGCAAGCGCGCGTATATTCTCTGGAAAAAGCTGAAAAAAGCCAGGATGCCTCCGATCAATGCAGCAACAAAGATTAGATTCAGGAAAACTCCTTTTTCCGGACCCAGCGGCAGCCAGTGTTTGGTCAGAATGACCGCTATAATAAATGCTGCGGCATAGTTGACGACAAGGGTGATCTTTTTCCTGGTTTTCTCAAGCAGCCGGCCCTGCCATAACTGAAACGCTCCCACGGCAATCAGAATCAGGCCGAACCACCAGGCGATCATGAATAAGGAAAAAATTCCGGCGATCATTAATAGCGCGCTTAAAATACCCCTGGTCGAGCCCTTTTTTATTTTCGTTGAAAACAGGAGCTGGGCATAAGGTGGGATGATGGTTATGGCGATGACAATGGAGGCCACAAGGGCAAATGTTTTGGTGAAAGCCAAGGGTTTAAATAGTTTTCCTTCCGCTGCCACCATGGTAAAAACGGGCAGGAAGCTGACTACCGTCGTGGAAACGGCAGTGATGACCGCACTGCCGACTTCACTTGTGGCACGGTAGATGAGGGTTAAGCGGTTCTCGCCGGGGTCGGCCTGGTCCAGGTGCCTGACTATATTTTCAACTATGACTATGCCCATGTCCACCATGGTGCCAATGGCGATGGCAATCCCGGACAGGGCGACGATGTTGGCATCCACGCCAAAAACTCTCATGGCAATAAAAGCCATCAGAACGGCCAGGGGCAGCAACCCGGATATCAGGATGGAACTCCGCAGGTTGAGCAACATGATCAGCACCACAATAATGGTAACCAGGATCTCTTCCACCAAGGCGCTATTCAGTGTCTCCAGGGTCTCATTGATCAGACCGGTCCGGTCATAAAAGGGGACTATTTTAACCTGACTTACCGTACCGTCGGCCAATGTTTTTTTAGGCAGTCCGGGGGAAATCTCGGCAATTTTTTTCTTCAGATTTTTAATGGCCGCCAGTGGATTGTCTCCGTAACGGACCACCACGACTCCCCCTACCGCCTCCGTCCCTTCCTTGTCCAGGGCCCCCCGGCGCAAGGCAGGTCCCAGAGTGACTTTGGCAATATTTTTAATATATATGGGGATATTGGCATTGACCTTTACTACTGAATTTTCAATATCCGCCAGATTTTTAATGAAACCCAGTCCGCGGATCATATATTCTGTTTTGTTTATTTCAATTGTCCGTGCCCCGACATCCAGGTTCGACATTTTGACCGCCATAAATACCTGGTCCAGGGAAACATTGTTGGCGCGCAGGGCATCAGGATCGACATCGATCTGGTATTCCCGTACAAATCCGCCAACCGAGGCCACTTCACTGATGCCATCCGCGGCTAATAAGGAGTAGCGGACATACCAGTCCTGAATGGTGCGCAACTCCTGCAAGTCCCAGCCTCCGCTGGCATTCCCCTTTTCATCCCTCCCTTCCAGGGTATACCAGTAGACCTGGCCCAGGGCGGTGGCATCAGGACCAAGGGTTGGTTGTACTCCTTCGGGCAGGGTAGCGGCGGACAGGGAATTCAGTTTTTCCAGGATCCGTGATCTCGACCAGTAAAAATCAATGTTGTCCTTAAAAATAACGTAAATACTTGAAAAACCGAACATGGAATAACTGCGGACCGTTTTGACCCCGGGGACACCCAGGAGAGAAACTGTCAACGGATAACTGATCTGGTCCTCAACATCCTGGGGAGATCTTCCCATCCATTTGCTAAATACGATTTGCTGATTTTCACCAATGTCGGGAATGGCGTCTACCGGGACCTGGTCCCTGGGAATGCCCCCCAGGTTCCAGTCAAATGGAGCGACCATGATTCCCCACAGCAGAATTGCCAGTACCATCAGGGTAACGACAAGTTTGTTTTTTAAACAGAATAAAATGATCCGATCCAGAAGTGATTTTGGCTGCGGGAGCATATTGTTATCGTCCATTTGCATCTCCTGAGCGGCTGCGCTTATTTCTCTTTCTCACCGGCAACCAGTGTTTCCACGGAATCCTGGCAACTCAGCATGCTGGCCCCAAAATAGGGATTCCTGGTTTGCTGGTGATCTTGCAGCCAGTAGGCTCCCTTGTTGTCAAAGGCCATGGGGCAGTGAAAACGGTACACTGCTTTTTTGCCGCCGCCAAACTCAGCAATGGCTGTTGTGATAGGTTCAGTCAAATTTTCAAAACTGCTTCGGGCCGCCTCGATGTCTTTGGCCGATTTTAAATCCTGAGTGCTTTTTGTTATTCTGGCTTCCAGTTTCATCCACTGCAAATGGGTTTCTCCCTTCAGTAATTTCATGTCCGCCGTTGCCAGTTCACGCAGCAGGTCAGCCGCTGCTTTTTGTGCATTTTCGAGATTGTCTCTGCTAAAAGCATCCTGGATTGAGAAATAGGCTTGGGCCACACGGTCAATCGCTCTATTAAATTCTTGAGCTATAGCCTGCTTTTTTGATGGTTCTGATTTTCTACTATTGTTTTCCGGCGTTTCTTTTTTTGTCTGGCCGGGCTGTTCATGTTGCAGGTGGCCGCTATCGGGAGCACCTCCTTCGGGATTCATCATGCTGGGTTTGCCCTGGATCTGAAGGTCGCTGTCGATCTTAAAGGCGCCATTGACAACCACCTCTTCCCCCTCGCTGAGCCCTGCGCTGACAATGTAGTCATCCCCTGCCCGCGGCCCAAGGGTCACCTGGCGTGCGGTAAAGATCCCTTTTTTTCCGGATACGGCCAGGTAGACAACCGCTCTTGTTCCGGTCAGCAGGGGTGCTGAGGCAGGAATGACCAGTGGCATCTCCCTATTTTTATTTTTAGAGGCCAGATAACCCAGTTTTTCCGCTCTCACCAGGGGCATGCCGCATATGTCGCATTTTCCAGGCCGGTCCTTCACAATTTCCGGATGCATCGGGGATATCCATTTGTCCATTAATTCCTCGTCCAGGACCTTGCCGCCAGAAGATAATTTGGAGCGGATAACGGCCCGGACAAACATTTCCGGCTTCAATTTACTCCCGGGATTGGCTACATTCACTCTTACCTTGACGGTTCGAGTGGCCGGGTCCAGAACCGGATCGATAAAGGCGATTTTGCCTGCAAATCTTCCTCCCGGATAAGCCTCCGCCTCAAACTCCACCGCCTGACCGTAACGGATCCATGACAGATCTGATTCGTAGGCGTCAAGTTCGATCCAGACAAAAGAAAGGTCTGCTATGGTATAGATTCTGGATCCGGTCTGAACATACATTCCCTCAGTGGCATTCTTTTGGACCACAATCCCGCCTATAGGAGAAAATATGGTCAGTTGGTCTTTTGTCTTTTCACTTTCTTCCATTTCCTTGATCTGGCTATGGGTAAGTCCCCACAGTCTCAGCTTTTCACGTACCGCATCCAGGGTTTTTAAGGGCGTTCTTTTGGCCTCGATCAATTCCTGTTGGGCAGTGATTAACTCCGGGCTGTACAAGTCGACCAGTGGTTCCCCTTTTTTTACTTCAGCCCCGGTAAAATCAACGTACAAATGGTCGATCCGCCCCGGCACCCAGGCGGCAATGTACTTTAAGCGGGTCTCATCAAAAGCAACCTTGCCGGCCAGACGTACCTCGCTTGTCACATAGCGGCGCTGAACAGTGGCGGTCTGGATGCCGGCCAGTTTCATGGCATTTTCCGAAAGTTTCAATTCCCGTTTCCCGACCTGAGAGTCCCCACTGTCGGAAACAGGTATCAGGTCCATTCCGCAGATCGGGCATTTTCCGGGGTTGGGCTGCTTGATCTGGGGGTGCATTGAGCAGGTCCAGATCCTGACCTTATTTGTCGCCGGCTCTTCCGAATCAACATGCTGGTGTGCGGATCGTCCCGGTTCCGTACCGCCGCTGAAGAGCATGCCCAGTGAAAAGGCGACAAACAGGGCTACGATCATGGGCCATCTGAGATTTGAATTCCAAAAATTTGATATAATTTGTTTCATTTTTTCCATTTTTATTCTCCTTAGCGTAGATCTCTGCCAACCAGCATCTCTAATTCCGCCAGTTTCTGGGCCTGGGAAGCCAGCGATCGCTCATATTTCAATTCAATATCGAGTAACATTCTTTGCGAATCAATTAAATTCAATATATCTGCTTTACCGGATTTATAGGCCGTTTCAACAACCTTTTCTACCTGCCTGGCCTGAACCAGCAGGGTGTCGCGATAAAGAATCGTTTTTTGCGCGGCATCATTATAATTGAAAAATACCATTTCCAATTCGGCCAAAAGATTGTTCTCCCTTTCCCTTTTTTGATTTTCGGCTGCCTTGAGATTGGCCCTGGCCATGCTGACGCCGGCCTTATTCTTAGAGAAGCGGACAGGGAGACTGATTTGGATCATGGCCGCGATCGGGTCTTTGCCGCTGTCGGCCACTCCGGCCATTGCCGCCTCTCCGGTTATGATGTAGTCCACTCCCAGGGAGAAATCAGGGAAATAATTTCTTCTGGCCAGTTTGATGTCGATTTCCGCTTTGCTGGCCAAAAATTCCAGAGATTTCAACTCAGGAGAATTCTCTCTCAGCCAAGCCAATAATTGAGCTTCGCTTATTGTTTTCCGGGAAAAAGGGATATGGTCGGGAATCGGCAGCCGGGCTTTTGCATCCCGGTTGAGAATAGAATTCAATTTGGACTGCATGGGGATGAGTCGCTCCCGGGCGCTCCTTAACCTATCGCCAAGAACATCTTTTTCCAGTTGGATTTTGATTAAATCGGCATAAGAGGCAATCCCCGAGCGATATTTTGCCTGAAGGGCGGCACTCAAGGTTTCCAATAAACTGATGTTTTCCTCTAATATCTTTATATTTTTAAAAATATAATAATATTCATAAAAATAATTTTTAACATTGTAGAAAAGATTGAATCGGGTTTGTTCATAGTTTTGTCTGGATGACTTTGCGGCTTCCAGGGCAGCTTTGCCCTTTAATTTTAATTTTTCAAACCATGGGAACATTTGCATGATGCCTATTTTACTTTGCTGCGGCCCAACCCGGGTCTCAACCTCACGAATAAAATAAGCAAAAGTGAACAGGGGATCCGGCAAAGCGCGCGCCTGGGTAGTGCTCTGCAAAACCGCTTGCCAGCGGTAAAATGCCGCCTGTAATCCCGGATTATTCAAAGCCGCAACCGTAAGCAGGTCATCCAAGGAGGACGTCTCGCTTATCGTATCCGTCTGGCTGAATAAATATCCATTGGCAGCTGCATGGCCGTTTAGCAGCAAAAAAAGGACCAGCGCCATTTTGACTATTTTTGTTTTACCCATCTGTTTTCTCCCTGGCGGTTTTTTTCTCAGGATTGCAGCACTCTTTGCTACATATTTTTGTAGCAGCGGACAATTTTGCATGTAAACCATCAATCAGACATTCGCATTGATTATGATTTAAAAATTTCTTCACTTGCAATATTTCTTCTATGGTATTCTGCTGGATCTTTTCCTGGAGAGCATTAATGTCCCTGATATGCGCAAATACATTCTCTTTGTTCACCTCTACAGCTTTAAGATCTGCTATCATTTTCTCCTGACAGCGTTTTATCTGTATTTTGATCTGTTCATTTTTTTTATGACTGACCAGGCGGATCTTTGTCATTCTCTCCTTTTGCTGTTTTGTCAGATTCAAGGCAAATTCAGTGCTTTTTGTATTGAAATTGGATTTAAAAAAATGAACCGCCATTGAAAGATTCAGAAGGATCGACAAAATAAAGATAAATCTGAATATTAATTTTCCCAATTGATCACCTCGAGATAAGCCTGATTGATACTGCCGGAAAAATCGGCCTGAAAAGAATCTGTTTCAACAATATATTCCAGCGCCGTGGGTACATTTTTATTCTTTATTGAGCCAATGATCCAGAAATGAATGAAGAGGGCGAAAAGGAACAACAAGCTGTAAACAAGGGCATATTTTCTGATTTTCAGCGAGTCGGGCTGCCGGACCTTTTTTTGCGCCGTGGCCCGGGCAAAAACCTTATATTTTAAACCCGGGTTCTTATTGACCTCTTCTTCCAATTCTTCATTATGGCATTTGATCAAAGCCTCTACATCCATTTTTACTCCTTATCAACAGTTAGATGCTTGAACTTTGATCACCTTGCTAAAAAAGATTTCATTCGTGATTTAAGAAGAAAAGGCCTCAGATAACAAAATAGGTGATGGGTGATAGGTGATAAGAAAGAACTTGGTTTACGGTGTACGGTGGACGGTGAAGAAAATATCAAAAGTAAAAGAAGGTTATAGGTGATAGGTAAGGAAAGAAACAGCCGATTTTCTTCTACCTATAACCCATGACCCATAACCCATGACCTCTAACCAATCGCCTATAGCCTATCGCCCCTTGCCTCTGATCTATAACCTATTACCCAAGACCTCAAACCTTTATTCTACGTGCTTCAAGTACACTCCCCTGACCTTGTCCATCAACTCGGCGATATTCTCACGGGAAAAGCCCTGTGTCGAGATCGGCTTTTCGATGACGAACCTCACCCGGCCGGGGCGGATGAGCAGGCTTTGGCGGCGGTTGATGAGGTAGGCGCCTTTCTGCACCAGGGGCAGGATATCCAGCCCGGTTTCCAGGGCCAGCAGGAACCCGCCTTTCTTGAATGGGCCCAGCTTGCCGTCGCGCGTGCGCGTGCCCTCGGGCAGGACCATGAAGGAAAAATCCCGCTTGGCCCGGATCAACTCGGCGGCGCGCCGCAGGGATTCCATCGCTTTGATGCCGCTCTTGCGGCTGACCGGGATCTGGCCCATGCGCCGGATCACCCAGCCGTAGACCGGCCAGTCGAAGTGGCTCTCCTCCTCTATGCCGCGGGCCCAGCCCGGGAAACTGGAGTAGAAGACGAAAGCGTCAAGAATGTTGACATGGTTCAACATCAGCAGATACTGGCGGCCGGGTTGGAAATTTTCCCTCCCGGAAACGGTGACGCGAATGCCGCAGATCCAGACCAGTGAGCGGCACAGCCCCTTCAGCCAGGATTCGAAAAAACCTCCGGCGCGGAATATGCCGATCAGCAGCAGGCACAGACCCCCGAGAGAAAACCAGATCCAACCGCCGCACCAGATCAGCAGGGAAAGGGTGGCTGCGGCGGCTTTCTTCATGCCAGGATGGCCAGTTCGCCGGGCAGGACCTTCAGGCGCAGTGGCGTCAGGCCCAGCAGCTCGCCGTCGGCCATGAGCCGTTCCTGGGGAAAACTTTCGATGGTGACCTCGGCGGCGCGAAAGGTCTTGACCTTGGGGTGGCTGACGTGTGTACCCTTGAAGACCCGGGAAAAGATGCTCAGGATGTCGCGGCGGTTGACGCCCTGGAAAATGACCAGGTCAACCAGGCCGTCCTGGGTGTCGGCCATGGGGGCGATCTTCATGCCGCCGCCGGTGAACTTGGAATTGGAGATGACCAGGGCGCTGTCGACGATCTCCAGTTTTTCGCCGTTGATGGTCAGCCGCATGCGGTTGTTCATGCCTTTGACCAGTCGCATCAGCACGGCCAGGCTGTATCCCAGGGAACCGAAACCCTTCAGTTTCTCGTTGGTCAGCTTGAGGATGTCGGCGATCAGGCCGACACCCAGAATATTGAGGTAATACTGCCTGATTTCCTTGTGATCGCGTTGATAGGTGATTTTCACCAGGTCGACCTTGCGGCGCCGGCCGCTTAAGATCTTTTCCACCGCCTGACGCCAGGAGATGGCGGAAAAATCGCGCAGGAAGGAATTGCCGGTTCCGGCCGGGATCATGCCCACCTCGATCGCCTGGCGCGGCCGACCCTCAGCGTACAGGCCGTTGACGATCTCGAACAGCGTTCCGTCGCCGCCCACGCTTAAAATCCTTTCATAACCGTTTTTGGCGGCTTCCCGCCCGAACTGGAAGGCATGGCCGGCATAATCCGATACCCTGACCTCCATGGTTTTGATCTTCCGGCCCAGGAGTTCGCGCATGGCGGCGAAAGCTTTCAGTCCTTTGCCCTTGCCGGCATGGGGATTGAGAACGAGCATGGTTTTTGGGTCGCGGTCCATGTTCCGTTTATAACACAGGCCGTAGCCAAAGGCAACCGAGGCCAGAGGCGATGGGCAATGGGCTATAGGCAGAAAGAAATCGGTGAACGGTTTACGGTAGACGGTTTACGGTAAAGAGTAAGACAAAGTAATAAGCGAAAAGACGTGCAAGGTCAGTTGTTTTGGACAAAGTCCCCGCCAAGGGGATTGGAATTTGGAACTTGGAATTTGTTTGGGATTTGGTGTTTGGGATTTGGAATTTGTGGGCGCGATGGCCGCGCTCCTACACCGTCCACCGTACACCGTACACCGTAAACCAAGTTCTTTCTTATCACCAATCACCTATTCTATCATCTGACGCCCTTTCTTCCCAATCACGCATTACGCATTACGCATCACGAAGTCATTGCCGTTATTCATGAACCAGCACCTGGACCTGGGCGTTTTGGGTCGGATCACTTTCCGACCTTGCCTTCAATGTCACCGTGGCCGTAGCAGCGCTGCCCGGGACGCGGCTGACCCGCAAAAATACATTTTGCGAGTCGCCGGATTTTACCGCGGCCAGTTCGTTAACCAATGCCGCCGTCCAGCCGGGAGCATCGACCGCCGCCTCCAGGCGGTACATGTCGAAGTCCAGGCAGGAGGAAGCGTCGCATGGAGGGAAGTCGGGATTCGCGGCAGCGGACGCCCCGGTATTGGTCAGCACGAAGCCGAGCTCGGCCGGCAGCGCTGCCGACGGCGGCCCGGGAGGCGCGGTCAGCGCCACTCCCCTTTGCTGCGGCCCCGAGCCGTCAAGCGAACGCACACCGACAATATAAGAAAGGATCCCGAAAGCGTCCCGTTTGAGATCGATCACGTAAAAATGCAAGCGGTTGGCCGCGTCCAGCCATTCGCAGGAACTGCCCGAACCGCTGCCGGCGTGGAAAAGGGCGTCATTCAACTGCCGGTAATCGGCGATGGTGCGCATGACCGCAGTGCCGTCGGGGCGCTTGAAGTCAACCATGTTGCTATCTTCGGGATGGGCATCGATGACCCAGGTGAAACAACCGTAGCCGCAGGACGAGCTTTCCTCATCCTTGTTCTTGGCGATCAGCACGCCATTGTCCGGGGTGAACGAATCATAACCAATGCGCTGCACGGCTTCAATGGAGTAGAAATTGAAAACCGACGCGCCCGCACATAGGGGATCGCGGGCCGGGTCGCAGGGCGGAGTCCGATCCTGGGGGGCGGCTCCATCCAAGCGAACGATGATGCCGGCCAGACGGCCGGGAGCCGGGGCTACGGCGCGGGCAGCGATCTCGGCCACCACCAACCCCGAACAGGCCAGGCCGTCACGGCCCAACTGCAGGACTTCCGCCTCGGAGACGAAACCGAAGCGCAAGCGGTTGCGCAGCATGAAACCGGCCGGCATGGCCGCCCCCTCGGCCGCAGGTACCACCCAGCGCCGGTGCGGTCCGCCCGGGCCGTTGAAGGAACCGCGGTCCATGATGTCCCAGGGGCCGGAACCGACCCGGCGGTAGGGCTTGCTATAGGGATTGTTGTTGTTGTCGCCGGTAGCGAAGGCGTAATGGGCGATCTCGTGGGTGATGGTGCCCGAATTCTCGCCCTGGCGCATGGAGGAGAGCCCCCACTGCATCTGCCCCGCCTTCCACGAGGTCCAGGGGACGTAGCGGCTGGTGACCCAGCGCGGCTTTTTCGCATCGGGATTGCCCCAGGCAGGAGGGATATGCTCGGGCGACTGGAATTTCATTTCGCCGAACTCCTGCCAGACGCTCGTTTCGTCGTAGCCGGCATAGATGCGCAGCACGATGTCGTAGCCGGCGGCGATGTTTTCTCCGGCCGCGGCTCGCCAGAGGGCATCGGCGTCGGCTTCCAGTTCGCCGTCGCAAACATATCCGGGCGGGCAGCCGCCCTGCTGGTCCCACTCATTAAGGCCGTATTGGAACAGTTTCTTGGGCATGCGGTAGGGACCGTAGGCGTCGAGCGGCGGGATGCCGATCTTGCCGCGCGACTGCTCCATCCAGAAGCCGTTGATGGTCTGGCCGTGGTTCAACTCCCCGGGCTTGTTGTAGAAAGCGGCGTAGAATTGCGGCACTTTTTCCCGGGGGACGGGATCGACCTGCGGATTGCCGAAGGGATCCGAACCCTTGGGCAGGGTGATGACGAACGGCTGGTCTTCGAAGTCGACCGCCACCAACGCGATGCGCAAGACCCGCTGCGGAACCAGCCCCGGATCGGCCCAGTTTTTCCCCGGGATAGGATGGTAGTCGGACCAGGTCATCTCCTGCTGATCCCGCACAACCTGCGGATCAAGAGGCCCAGGAGCCCGGAGCACCCAGGGATCGCTGCGCACGGCAACCCCGGCCGTCTCAGCGCAGCCGCAGGAACAGGCGAAAGAACCCAGCGAAAGGACAGCCACAATCGTGGCGGTCATTGCATTCATAAGATCGATTTTTTTTATCATCATTATTTCTCGCTTTCTAAAATCCCAAGTTCCAATGTCCAAAATCAGGAACGTTATACGTGAACGAGCTCAAAGAACCCCATGATGCGTAATGAGAAAGAAAAAGAAACTTAATTATTTCGAACTTGTGCGACTTCTCATCACTTTTTACGCATTGCGCATCACGTATTTCCTTTCCCTTCGTTTTGATCATTTGGTCATTGGTGCTTGTTTGGGATTTGGCGCTTGGGATTTGGAATTTTCTTTCTTCAACATCGAACCTCGATCATTTCCTTTTGTCACTCGTCACTTGGTACTTGTCACTCTGGCCTGTTCGGACCAGGCGCACGCCGAAGACCGCCGCCGTCTCGTTGCCGTTTGTGGCCTGGAAACGCATGGTGATGTTTTTCTTGCCTTGGAGCAGGTTCGGGGGAATGTCGTACCGGACATCGAAGAAGTGGGGCACGCCTCCCCTCTCGATCGCCTGCTCGGCGATCTTGTTTCCGTCGACCAGGATGGTGAAGGTACGCCGACGCCATTCATCCTGGAAGTAGGTCACCACCAGCGCCAGGGGTTGGCCGCACTCCACTGGGAGGTCGCAGGCCATCCAGTTCTTGGTGCGGCGGAAGGGGCGGCCCTGGACGCGATTCGTCTCGTCGAACTCGGCTCCTTCGCTTTGGAAATTGAAGTCCCTCTCCGGCTGCATCGCCCCGGGCTGGAAAAAGGCCACCGTGGTTTCCTGCAGCCGGCGCTGCCGCTCCCGCTCCATGGCGTACTCGGCCTTTTTGGCCTCCCACTCTCCCGGGGTGTACAGGTCGAAATAAACGGCATAGGTGCGGCGCTGCAGGCGGTAAAAGGGCAAGAACTCGATCTCCTTTTCGCCACCAGCGCTCCAGGCGCGGAAATGACCCGGCTTTCCCGGCACGGCCATCAGCCACTCGGCTGGGGGCTTGCCAGCACTGACGAAAGCCGGGATCGCCCCTTGGCGCCATGCTTCGAAAGTGTCCTCCGGTCCAAGGTCGCCGGCCAGGACCAGAGGCCCCCACATGACAGCAACGCGGCGGGCATTGTCGGCAAGGGGCTCGAGGCGGAGCGTCTTGGGCAGGGCCAGAGTCACCGTGTCACCTTTTTGCCAAAGGCGCCTGACCTCAACATAGGAGCCGGGCTTTGAAGGATTTTGCACGGCCCGGCCGTTTACCGCGGCCGTGAAACCATCACCGGTCCAGGCCGGCCGCCTCAGGGCCAGAGTGAACTCGCGCGGTGACTCCAGGGTGAAGGTCAGCTTGACCGTTCCGCCCTCGGGCAGGTCGGTTTCCATGGCCAGTTTCACCCCGGCCGCCGTCCACTCGGCCGTCGAGGGGGCGTAGAGGTTCACCCATAGTTTGTCGCCGCTCTCGTAATACAGGCCGAAGCCATGCAAGGCGTGGCTCTCCATGCCCGAACCCACGCAGCAGGTGAAATCTTTGGACATGTTCTGGTACTCGTGCTGAACGCCGCGGCCCACCGGCACCATGTAACAGGTGCGACCGTCTACGGGATCGATGGAGGCCAGGATGTGGTTGAACAGGGCCCGCTCGTGGAAGGCGGCGTAATACTCGTCGGGGCACAGGGCGAAGAGGCGCCGCGTCATCTTGATCATGTTGTAGACGTTGCAGGTCTCGGCCGTGCGGCCGTCGATACGGTCGGTCAGCTTGTCGGGTTCACCGAAGTATTCATCCTTGCCGTGGCCGCCGCTGGCATAGCTGTGGTGGCCGACGACACGATCCCAGAAAAAAGCGGCAGCGAAACCGTCGCCCGGGTCTCCTGTGTAGGCAAAGCGGGCCAGCGAACCCATCAACTTGGGAACCTGGGTGTTGCCGTGCCGGCCGGCGAGCTTGTCTTCGTGGCGTTTGAGCGGAGCGAGCACGTCGTCATGCTCAAAGCGATAGGACAACCGCAGCCAGCGCCGCTCGCCCGTGTCGGCGTAGAGGTCGGCCAGCACCTCGTTCATACCGCCGAATTCGGTGTTGAGCATGCGCTGGATCTGGGCGTCGTCGAGTTTGGCCAGAACGCCCTCGGCCCAGGCGGCGAATTTGATCTCCAGCTCTAGCGCGGCACGGCTGCCGGTTAAGCGCCAGGCGTCGCGCAGCCCGGCAAATATTTTGTGCAGGACATACCAGGGTGACCAGAGGCCGTTCAGGTCGAAACCCGTGGAGCGTATGTCGCCGCGCGCCACCTCGGCGAAGCGCTCGCGGCCGTTGGCCAGGGCGCCCAGATAGCCGTCGCCGTATTTATCCTGGACCTCGCGCAATTCCCCGACCATGTAGTCGGCCCGCTCCTTGAAGCGCTTGTCCCCGGTCGCGGCCCACATCATGCTGACAGCGGAAAGGTAGTGGCCGGCGATGTGGCCGGTGAGGTTCTTGCCGTCGCCGTCCCAACCTCCGTAGGGCTTGGCCTTGGGCGGCAGGCCGGCACGGATCCGGAAGTAAGCCAGCATGCGGTCGGGTTCGAGATCCAGCAGATACTTGCCATTCAGGTCCTGGACGTGTTTAAGTGGCCCGCCGGTCAGGCGCACAGCCGAAAGCGGCAGCGGCCGGGCGGCGTCGGGGATGACGTTCTTGATCTTCTGCTGCCCGTCGGCGCCAAGCAGGATTGCGGCAAGGCAAAATGGGATGAGGGCAGGAATGAGAGTTTTGGCTTTCATGGCAGTATTTTAAAGGAAAAAGTTCAAAGGTAAAAGTTGAAAGTGAAGAATAACGCTGGGGGGACGATTGACGGCAGACGGCTAACGGCAGAAGGAAAATTTAATAACCAAAAATTCGTATAGCCAATTTCTTTTGATCGCTGTTGCCATAAACTGTTCACCGTATACCGTAAACCGATTTCGCAGTCTATGATATACTGATATTATGATGTCAACTGATCTTTTCACCGGATTCCCAAAGCAGACGGTAACCTTCCTGCGCGACCTGGCCGCCAACAACAACCGCGAATGGTTCGCTGCCCACAAGGCCAAGTATGAAACGGCGGTCCTGGCTCCGGCCAGGGCTTTCGTGCTGGCCATGGGCGAGCGGCTCAGGCGCCTGACTCCGGGGGTCCGTTTCGATCCACGCGCCAACGGCTCGCTCTTCCGCATCTACCGCGACACCCGCTTCAGCCCCGACAAGTCGCCCTACAAGACCAACCTGGGAATACTTTTCTGGGAAGGGAACGGGCCGCGGCTCGATTGCTCGGGCTACTATTTCCACCTGGAACCGCCGAAACTGCTGCTGGGGGCCGGGCTGTATATTTTTCCCCGGCCTCTGCTCGAGCGCTACCGCCGCACCGTCGCCGATCCGGAATACGGGGCCGAGCTGGCCGCCATTGTCAAGCGCCTAACGGCGAAGCCGGGCTACACGCTGGGCGGCGAGCATTACAAGCGGATCCCCGCGGGCTATGATACCGTGTCGGCGGCCGCCTCCCTCCTGCGCCACGCCAGCCTCTATGCCGGCTGCGAAGCTCCCATCCCCGCCGAGCTGTACACGCCGGCCCTGATCGACTATTGCTGGCAGCGATTCAAGCCCATGGAGCCGCTGCACCGCTGGCTCACCGCCATGAGCGGCGGCAAGTTCGAGCTGTAGGCAATTGCTTGCAGGCTAGAGGCGATTGGCAATGGGGAAGAAGCTAGTAGTTAGGTAGATAAAGTAATTGCCGTTGAAGGGTTGAAGAGTTAACGGGTTGACGGGTTAAAGCCAAAGATCAACAGCAAAAGATCAATCTTTGCGGTTCCCCATTAACTCATCTACTCATCAACCCATCAACTATTGCTTGCTTTCTTCGTTTGATTCATCTAAGCCTGGCCGCGACTTCCCGCAGGTAATTCCTGGAATCGCCCCAGGAACCATGGTGGTTGTGATTCAACAATTTTCCCATCAACTGGACGACCGCCGGACGCGAGGCCCGGTCGTTCCTTTCCACCAGCATCTCCAGCAGCCTGACCAGGCAATCGTCGAAGGCGATGTCCGCGGACGGGTCGGCAAGCCGCTCCACGTGCCGGACCAGGATCGTGCGCAGCGCTGCCGTGGCCCTGTCGTCAGTGAAAAGCTCCAAAGACCTGAGCACGGCCAGCCGCCAGTCGCGCCAGGGCAGGGCCTCGTCGTACATGCCGGCCATGACGGCCAGGGCCTGGGCGCGCCCCCAGCAGGATTCGACCAGGGCGGCGACGGCAGGCAGAAAATCCGACTGCTGCAGGGCCTCGTTGAAGGGGGCGTCCAGGGGATCCTCGATGGCGTAGAGCATGTCCTTGGACGTATCAACGCGCCCGGAAAAACTCCTCTTTAATTTATCTTGTTCGGTCTGGGCCAGGGCCATTTCGCCCTTGATCCTGGCGCTCGAGTAGCTCTCGGTTTCATAGCCCCCGTTTTCGACCCAATAGCTTTTACCGACCGCCTCGGCGCTGATCCGCACCTGGAAAACCGGAAAGGCGACCGGGTCATTTGCGACCTCGAGGCCCAGGCCGCCAAAAACCCGTTCCAGGACCTTATGCAGCGAGGCTTTGAAGGGATACAGCCCTTGGGGCTCGATCTCCACGCCGATGGAGATCTCCGTTGCCTTCCTGATCTGATCGAGGGCCGCGGGCGACATTTTTCCGCTGTCGGCGCCGCCGCATGAGGTCAGCGCTGAGGCCAAAATTGCAAACACAACCAGGGGGATTGTTTTTTTAAGCATGCATTATTGTAGAGCCGGTAAAAATGGTTTTCAATAGCCATCAACCAGTAGCCATTAAATAGAGGTGATAGGATATGGGCGATGGGCGATAGGGAAGAAAACAGAAGTCAGAGAACAGAGGACAGAATGAAGAAAAGAAAAAGATTGTCATATTCTGTCTTCTGTCGTCTGTTTTCTGTTTTCTGTCTTCTGGCATCTTTTCTTCTCTCATCACGCATTACGCATCACGGAGCTTTTTGAACTCTTCCCTGGTCACGCGACAATGAATTTGCTTTCTTCCATACTTGTATTTACAATGCAAAGCAACGAGGCAACCATGGCAACCCTGAATTTTACCATCGACGAGGCCCTGAATATTTTATGGGCCAACGGCATCGGCGGCGAGAATATAAAAAAAATAAAAGCGGACCGCGACGGACTGCTGATGACCGTCACCGGGGGCATCGACATCATGGTGCGCCAGGAGTCCTTTGCCAATGGCATGCTTAAACTGGCGATCACGTCGAAGAGCTGGGCCTTCAAACTTGCTGACAAGGCCGGCATGATCGACGCAAAGATCGACGAACTACTTAAAGATCGCCCCTTTATCAACCGCGAAAACAAAACGCTGACCATCGACCTGAACCGCGCCCTGCAGAGCAAGATCAAGGGGATTTCAGTGCAAAAATTCGTTTTGAGCGAGGGTCAGGTCAGGATAGAATTTTGATCAGAATCAGCAGGCAGTAGGAAGAGGCGAGAGGCTATAGGGGAAGAAAACAGAAGTCAGAGGACAGAGTAAGAAAAAGATTAATATTTTCTTTTATCTGTTTTCTGTCTTCTGTTATCTGTTTTCTGTCTTCTGTCATCTGTCTTCTGAATTCTTTTCTTCCCAAACACTAATCACGAGTTAAGTAGTTAGTAGAAAAAGGCAAGGGAACCCGCCCCTGCATGCGGAATCGCTGTTTTCTTCACCCTATACCCTAGCCCCTCAACCCTAAACCCTGTCTTCTGCCCCCTGGCCCCTGTACCCTGTCCCCTGCGCCGTTTTCCCCTTTATTGAGTCAGCTTCCACTCCTTGTATTCCTTCAGGTCCTGCTCGACAAAATACAAGCAGGCGGCGACCGCGGCCGCATCATCAAGATATCCGACAAAAGTAATGAAATCAGGTATCATATCGAATGGATTCAATACGTACAACAAGGCGAATACGATGGCCGCGATGGACCAGCGGGGGATTTTTTTATAATCTCCCCTGATGTAATCCCTGACAATGGCCATGAGCAATTGCAGGTCTTCAAGAAACCTGCCCAATGGCCCCGCCTGTTCAAATTTCTTTTTTATGTCCGTTGATTTTTCGAGTACTTTTTTAAAATCCGCATCCTTCATTTTGGCGGCGCCTTTTTTTATGATCTTTTTTCCATCCACTGCCGTAGATTTCTTTTTAGGCATATAATCCTCCTTTTGGGTCTCTCTATTAATGATTATAGTTCATTTTGCATTTTTTTCAACCCGTGCTCCCCTGGCCAAGTGCAACATTCCCAAGGCGACATTCATGATTTTTTGGGTTATGGGGTTTAAAAGAGGCGATGGGCGATGAGCTATAGGGAAGAAAACAGAAGTCAGAGAACAGAGGACAGAATGAAGAAAAGAAAAAGATTATCGCTTCCTGTCATCTGTTTTCTGTTTTCTGTCTTCTGTCGTCTTTTCTTCTCTCATCACGAATCACTAATCACGAGTCAAGTATACAGTAGTTAGTAGCAAAAATAACTCTTTAACTCTTTAACTCGTCAACCTCGAACGTCGAACCTCTATCCAGCCTTGGCCAACTCCACCATCGGGCTCTTGGCCATCAATTGCCGCACGAAGCTCGGCGTCTCGGGATCATTCAGGCAGGACTCACCGTACAGGCTCACGTAATTGGCCGCCATCTGCCGCAGCTCCTCCAGGCCCAGCATGCTATCGCTGCCTTCCAACTTTGCCGCGAAATAAAACACTTTTTGTTTTTGCATTTTTTGCTCCTGCCACAATGATAATATCGGGGGTATGACAAATGATGTCATAGGGGG
>DATKZA010000010.1:0-11797 GCA_035528155.1 Patescibacteria group bacterium
ATCTATTATACGACAGATCAATTCGAATTGTTCGAATTATTTTTATTTTTTCTGCATTCGTGCGGTCTTGACGCAATTGCCGTGTTTTTCATGCAAATGTCACCTGAACAGGACATTTTCGTTATGAAAAAAAGGCATCAAAATTGCTTTCCGATAGATGGAGTACTACCTTTCTCCAAGGAGGAACTCGATGGCAAAAACAAAAGCTTATTTCGCGGGATTGCTTTTTTTCGTGCTGCTGCTCGCGGCCGGCTCCCGGCAACTGGAATCATCGAGCTGGTTGGGGTTCGACGTGGGGGTGGGAACCTATACGGCCACGGAGAAGCCTTTTGATTCCTTCCCTTTAATAAAAATCAGGTTCGGCCACTTTTTATCCCGTTCATGGAACGTGGGGGCGGCGCTGGCTTTTACCAAATGGAGCGATTACTTGAACATGTATGGAGGCAAATATACTTTTTATTGCCTGCGGCCGGCTATCGAACTTTCCTATGTTTTTCCGTCTATTCTGGGATCTGCCGTCACTCCCCTGTCCGGTATCGCCATCGGGTACACTTTCTATCGGATAAAGAACGAGCTGGGCAATGCCTACCCCGGGGGATTAAAAGACCACGCCTTCGTTGCGCCTTTCATTGGCGCCAACTTCGGCCTTGGTAAAAACACCAGGGGCATCGCCAAGAACATCTTCCTGTCAGCCAGGTTGTGTTGGAACCTGAACGGTGACTTCTCCGGACTTCACGGTTCTCTGGGCTTGGGCATGAAAATCAAATAGATAAAATTTTGACGGTCTTGATTGTTTACAAGGATCATTGAGAACCCGCAAGCGCTCTTCTTCTGCCCCATTTTCCGCGTTGTGGGGACCAAAGCAGGCAATCGGATCGGGCCTAGCCGCAGCGGAAGCGAAATTCTCTGTCTGCGGTTCAGGCCGAGACTCGACAGAGACCGTCATCTCCCACAGGGTAGCCGGGGATGGCACTGATCAGCGAGTCTGAGTTGCTGACCTTGACTAATAAATTCATTATTGCTATATAGAAAACAAGGAAGTGAATACATCTTCGCGGGTCAATGGAAACGTGAAACACCTCAAATTTAAAATGCCATCCAAAAGAACAGCATGGCTGATCATCATCGGCATGGTTGGGATGGCGGTAGTGGTCCTCTATTTTTCATTGCCGGTTATCACCAAGAATGTCCTGCTCACCCAGGCGGAAAATTTCGGTTTGAAAAACCTGCAGTTCAGGGCCCTCCATGTCGGCTGGCGGCGCCTTGACCTCGCCGATGTCACCTTGGGAGACACGGCCGCTCCAGCACTGCGCATCCCCTATTTATCCATGGAGTATTCATTGACAGGGCTCTGGAACAAAAAGATCAAGAATGTCCGCCTGGTCGGCGCCTCGATAAAGATCGAAGACCGAGGCCAGGGTTTTGCGTTCCATGGCCTGACCACGCCGCCAATTCCTCAAGCGCAAAACGGTGAGATGCCTACGATTGAGCGTCTCAGCCTGGAAGACGGGAATTTGCAACTCGCCTGGGCGGGGCATACTTTGGAAATCCCCTTTGACGCTGCCCTGCGCGCCTCAAGTCGCGATTATTCTTTTTCCGCCCTGCTGCGCCCGCTGGCCGAGACGGTCCGCCTGCAGGGCACGGTCGACAATAATATCACGGCTGGAAAAATCGCCTGGGAGATCCCCGGGTTCCCCCTGCAGGCCCTGATCGACCAGGCCGGCTTCGGGACTGCCGCCTGGGGGCAGGGGCGGATCGCGGCCAAAGGTGAAATGATCCTGGGGGACGGCGATTTCAAAGCAGCAACCGTCGCTGTTTCGGGCCTGGGCAATTTGCGCCTGGCATTCCCCGACCAGGCATCGCTCTGGCTGAATTCCTTTTCCCTGGCTTTCCGTCTCGGCAGCGGCTTTACGGTTCACGATTTCGTCGCCGGCGTCCGGGGGCTCCAGTTTCATTTTGGAGAATTTTCGGTCGAATCCCCTTTTGATCTGGAATTGCGCGGCTGGCCCGATCTGGAATTTTCCGGCCGCGATCTGCAGATCGCACTGCCGCTGCCGCTGGCGTTTGAGCGCATCAGCGGAAAGATCACCGGGCCCTGGGCTGCGGCGCAGGTCAACGGCGAATTCCGTTTGCATACCGGGAAAAGGATGCTGGCGGCGCTGGGCCTTCCCGGGGAAATCACCCGGCCCTATGCCGTCGACGGCGATTTCCAGGCCAGCCTGAAGGAGGGGATGATCTCCTGGGCCCTCCAGGCCAGGGGCAAACAAGGCATTGCCCTCAGCCTGGGCGCGGATACGCTGCGGGGCCGGTTGGACCTGAATGCCTCCCTGAGGGGTGACGAGCAGCGCCTGCATGCCAGCGCGGCCTACCGCATGCCGGGAGCCGAGCTGCAACTGGCAGGTTACCGCGCCGGGGCCGAGGACTGCAGAGGCAATGCCGAAGTGGAATACGTCTTCGGGGGAAATTTCAGCGGGCGCGGCCGGGTCGAACTCAGCGGCGGCCATGTCGCTGCCAGTGAGGCAGGCAGCCCGGAAGCAGCGGGGATCCGCCTGAACCTGCCCTGGCAATGGCCCGGCGGCGGTCCGGCCCCGGAGGGCGGATTTTCCATCGCCCGGCTGCAAAGCAATGGCATGCGCTGGCAGGATATCAGCGGCATTGCGGTGCAAAAGGATGCGCTCCTCCGTTTTTCCGGCTCGATGCACAGCGTCCTGGCAAAGATCGCGGTGGCATTCCAGGGCATTGTCGCGCCCGAACCGGGCGGCGGCGGCCTGCAGGCCGATTTCTCCCTGCCGCCGGTCGTGCTGCCGGCCGGGACCGACCTGCGGCCTTTGCATCCCCTGCTGCAGGGGACAAGCGGCGGCGGCCGTTTCCAGGCCGAGGGCCGGATATGGGCGAGCAATGATTCTGCCGGCGGCAGCGCCGCTATGAAAATCGCCGATGCCGATTTCGAGCGGAAGGAGGATGGGATCGCCGTGCTCGGGGTCAACGGCTCGATCACGTTGGAGCGCCTTTTCGATTTTGTCACCGCTCCGGCCCAACGCATCGCTTTCCGGGAATTAAAATGGCAGGACAAGTCATTCAGCAACGGTGAACTGGTTTTTGCCGGCGAAAGCGGCGGCACGGTTTTTATCGAATCGGGCCGCTTTGACTGGTGCCAGGGCAAGATCATTGTTGCCCCTTTTCGGCTCGAACCCGGGAAAACAGATTTTCTCATTACCTTGTATTGTGACCGCGTCAATTTCGCCCAGATGCTCAACGCGCTGTTGGGAAAAGCGGTGGTCAGCGGCGACGCCGAGATGAACGGCATCATCCCGGTGAGGATGGTCAATGGCAGCCCGGTATTTTTGGACGGCTACCTGTATTCCACACCCGGCAGCAGCGGCAACCTGAAAGTTTCCCATCCCGAGCTCATCTCCGGCGGCCAGGTGCTCGTGGAGGAAGCAATCCGCGATTTCCGCTACAATTGGATCAAGGTCAAAATGAGCAGCCGCGGCGACCGCCTGGATATGGTCGTTTCCATCGACGGCGCCCCGGACCAAAAATTGCCACTGCGCTACGATGCCAAAAAGAAGGACTTCATCAAGGACCCCGCCGGCGGCCGCCACGTGCAGCTCAAGGGGCTGCTGCTGGATATCCGCTTCCTCGACATCGACTTGAAAGACCTGCTGAAAGCCGGCGGCCAGATGAGTGCCGGTCAAAAGAAAAATAAATAAAAAAAAGGAGGGTGCAAATGGGAAAAAGGATCTTTCTGCTGGCGGTGGCACCGGTGCTGCTGGCCTCCGCCTGCATAAAAATGAAACACGAAATGACCATCCAGCCGGTCCACATCACGGTGGACGTGAGGATCAAGATCGATCGCGAACTGGATAATTTCTTTGCCGACATCGACAAAGCCGCAGTCAAAACCGAAAAGGACAACAGCCAAAAAAAGGAGGAATTGCAATGAAAGGCAAACTGCGAAATACCGCCGCGCTTTTGGGGGCATTGTTCCTGCTGGCCGTTTTCGTCCAGGCCGAAAGCGCTGAGCTGAAGGAGAGGTTTTTACAAAGGAAACCGCTGCTGGAGAAAATGAAGGACCAGGGATGGATCGGAGAAAACAACCTCGGTTTTTTGGCTTTCTTGAGCGAGGCCGGGCAAGACAAGGAAAACAGCAAGATCGTGAACGCCGAAAACCAGGACCGGAAAACCGTATATGCCGAGATCGCCGTCAAGGTGAACGCCAGCGCCGAGGCGGTCGGCAAGCGCCGGGCCGTGCAGATCGCCGCCCTGACCGACGTGGGCCACTGGCTGCAGGACATTGACGGCAACTGGGTTCAAAAAAAACAGTAAACAACCGAAAGGCCTTGCTTCGCCGATCTGCTTGCCGCAAACTCCAGGTTCACACCTCGATATTTTAAACTTTCATCTGGGAACGCATGCCGGGCCGTCCCGGCACTTCGTTTTTACTGTTTTTTCAATTTTTTCTGGCAAATAGCCCTAAGCCCTAAAAAGCAAATACAGAAAATGCGAAACTTTTCTTTTCGACATTCGTTATATTTACTTGAAGGAAGAATTTTATCTCCAGATCGAGAAAACTTTTTTTATGGAGGGAACGATGCCAACAAAAATAGTGAAAATCCCGCAGAAGAATTTGCCCCTTGTTTTGCTTTGCTTTTTTGTTTTCCTTTTGATGGTCTATCCCGTCGTCGGCGCCCAAAGCCTGACGCTGCCGGCAAAAACCTGGGGGATCTGTTTCGGGAATTCCCCCCGTTTCAACGGGCTGCGCTTTAATATCATGGATAACAAAATTGAGACCATAAACGGCATCAACATTACCGCCTGGAAGGCGAATGACAAGAATGCCGGCGGCAGGGTGAATGGGATTTCGCTGGGAGTGCTCCCCTATGCCGGAGATCTGAACGGGATACAGGTCGGCTTGCTGGGCAGCGGCGCCAAAAAGAACATGCGCGGCATCAATATCGGGCTGATCGGCGCCGGGGCCGGAAGCGAGTTGATCGGCTTGAATTTCGGCGGCATCGGCGTCGGCGCCGGAAAAAACATGAAAGGCATCAACGTCGGCCTGGTCGGCGCCGGGGCCGGGGACGACGCCATAGGGATCAACATCGGCGGCCTGGGCATCGGCGCGGGAAACAATCTGATCGGGCTCAACATCGGCGGCCTGGGCGTGGGTGCCGGAGACAAGCTCTTGGGCATCACCATTGCCGGCATTGGCGCCGGGGCCGGGGACAGGCTGGCCGGGTTGACCGTCTGCGGCCTGGCGGCCGGAGCCCCCACCATCCAGGGGCTGACCGTCTGCGGCCTGGCGCTGGGCGGAAAAAATATAACCGGGCTCTCCATCGCGCTCGGGTCCATCCAGGTCAGGGCTGACAAGGGGGACGGCATGTATAACGGCCTGGCCGTCAGCGCCTTCAATTTCATCAAGGGGACCATGAAAGGGGTGGCCGTCGGCATCGTCAACTATGCCTACCGGCTGAAGGGCCTGCAGATCGGCCTGGTCAACATCGTCCGTGACAATCCCAGGGGGAGAACGGTCCTGCCCATTATCAATTTCAATTTTTAGCTACGCGCAAAAAATCAATTTTGCCCGCTGGCACTCTCCGTCTGTGAGTTGATGCCGGTGGATTCACCCCTACCCTTTTCTATTTCTTCCTTCGTTACTCGTCACGCGTCACTTGTCACTTCCTATGAGGCCGCTTTTTCTTTTTTTTCTCCACCGAAAACCCGAACTTGCCGATATGCTTTCCCAGGCGATAGTAATGGCCGTGGCAGTAGCAAAGGGGCTCGGCGGCGGCCAGGTTGAAAAAACCGGTCTTGGCATCGAAATAAGCGGGGTCGGCATGGACGGCCAGGATCTCGGCGATGAACAGGTGGTGGCTCCCCAGCTCGCGCATCTCCCTGACCCGGCATTCCAGGTTCACGGGCGATTCGGCTACGAGCGGGGCGCGGATGAACTTCGCCGCCAGCGGCGTCAGCTTCATCTCCCGGAACTTGTCGAAGTCGCGGCCGCTCTTTACCCCGCACCAGTCGACGGCCCGGGCCATGACCGCCGTGGTCAGGTTGACGGCGAACTCGCCGCTTTGGCTGATCAATTCATAGGAAAAACGTTGCGGGCGGATGGAGATGGAGCACATGGGCGGGTCGGTGCAGGCCACGCCGGTCCAGGCAATGGTGATGATATTCCGTACGCCGCCATGTTCACCGCAGCTCACCAGCACGGCGGGAACGGGATAGAGCATGGTGCCAGGTTTCCACAGCAGTTTCTTCAAATTCCGGGGCATGGGACCTCCGCTGGGGCAACTCTATCACAGCCGGATCCCTTGAGTAAAGAAACGATCTTTTCATCACTTCCGGTTTCCCGGCCGCAATCGGCAGCGACACGGTAGCCAGACTTATCGAAGCCAAATTTGAACTTGAAACCATCATCCCCATCCGATCATTGACTATCGAGCCTGTTTTCCATAAAATCGCTCTATGGGCCGGATTGATTTACTATTCCATCGTGATGAGGGGGATTTGTCGAGGAATTCCTTTTATATTTGCCTGTTGGCTGTACTTGGCTTGCTTCTTTGCTGGGCTGGATGCAAAAGAGAACAAGACAACAACCTTGACGGGCTTCCGGGCACGGGGATGACTTATTATGTTTCACCCGGCGGCGATGATGGCAACCCGGGAGACCGCGATAGCCCCTGGAGATCACCGGGAGCCGCCTCACGAAAGCTGGCCCCTGGAGATACCTTGATAATTTTAGGGGGAC
The DNA here is from genome assembly GCA_035528155.1 of Patescibacteria group bacterium. Classification (GTDB taxonomy): domain Bacteria; phylum Acidobacteriota; class Aminicenantia; order UBA2199; family UBA2199; genus UBA2199. The sequence continues at coordinate 6,755 of DATKZA010000010.1, forward strand.
GCTATCAGTTGCGAGAATATGATGATGACATTTTGAGGCCGGTAGCAGGGAGTGAAAACAATTGGATCACCATCAAAGGTGAAGCGAACGACCGTCCCGTGCTGGCCGGCAGCAACAATTTGCTTCAGGCGATTGCCCTGACCAGTTATTTAAGAGTGGAGAACCTGGAAATCACCAGCGACAACGGTGCCTGGTTCAGAACCGGATTGGGTCAGTCAGGTGAGGCCCTGTCGCATGTTGTCCTGAAGGATTTGTATATTCACCATATTGACGAAGGCGGCATTGACATTGCCGATGTAACGGATTTGACCATCCAAAATTGTATGATTCATTATACAGGTTTTGGCAGCATCGGCGGCCCGCAGGGTGAGGCCGGCGGCTGGCGCCGTGTCCTGATCGATCACTGTCAGCTTAGTTACAATGGCCATTATTATCGAAACGGGCCCGGTCCCAGCCCCTATGATCGGCCGGACGGCTTTGGCATAGAACCCGGCGCCGGGCCCATCGAAATTCGTTACACCCGGGCCGAGCACAACCGCGGCGACGGTCTGGATAGCAAAGCTAAAAATACCTATATTCATCATTGTATCGTTGCCAACAACAGTTGTGACGGCATCAAATTGTGGTCCGGAAACAGCAAAATAGAAAATTGCCTGGTTTATGGGACCGGTGACAGCAGCGGCGGCGCCAGTCCCTGGGCCGGTATAGTGATCGATGGTGCCGCTGCCAATGATGCGTTTGAAATAATCAATTGCACCATTCACGACAACCCCAGCAGGGAAGCGTTTCCCATGTATGTGGGTTATGATGAAAATACAAACATCACCTTGAGCATGAAGAACTGTATCATTGCCAATGGCTACGGAGCCGTTTATTTCGGTCCGCGGGTGACGCTGTCCTGCCAATACAATTTGTTTTTCCGGCCGGGAGATGATATCCAGGTTGTTGCCAACAACCATGATTTCTCCAGCAGCGACATTCTCAACGGGCTTTTGGGTCCGGGCAACCAAGTGGCGGATCCTCTGTTTATCAGGCCTTCATGGGGTTCGGCGGGCGATTATCACCTGAGCAACGGCAGCCCGGCCATCGACAGCGGGACCGGCAGCGGAGCCCCGCCAACCGATCTGGAGGACCATACGCGCCCCGCGGGCTCCGGCTTCGATCTCGGGGCCTACGAAAAACAATAGGCCCCAAAGCATCCCGCTTGAACAATTAATTTGATATCTGGCTGTGTATGTCTTTACAGAATGTTTTTTATTGCCCTTCATGCATGGCAATCTTTTCCGGTTCATACACCATTAAAAATATACCGAGTTTTCTATTGAATGCCATAATTGGCGATACAATTAAAATATTGCCCTTTTCATCATCCGCGACCGTGGTTTCATTTTTTTCCAGGTACTCGCCCGCATAAAGTGAGGAAAAGGCTGCCCCTTCCAGTTTTTTATCGGTGGCCACGACGACCATCCCGTCAATTTTGGCAACAAGGATCTGCTTGATATGCGGTTCCTTTACGAATTGGATCAAAAATTCATTGATCTGCTCGTAATTTTCCTTCAGCATCTCCGCTTTTATTGCCCAGACCAGGGGAATGGCTGCCAGGCGGAGAAATTGGCGCGTGTTTTCCGTGATGGTCTGGCGGGTGATTTCGACCCATTGCCGCCGCCGCGATTCCTGCTCCTTTTGTATATTTTTTACGGCAACGGTTTTCCAAATGTACATGCCGGCCAGTGCGACCAGCAATACAAAAATCACATAAAAATATTTCTTGCTGCCTGGATTCATCATATCCCTCCTGTTTGATTCATTCCATGATGGATCGAAAATGAAATCAATTTTCCCACATAGGGTATTTTATGGGGAATTTGCCGGAATTGCAATAACGGGACGCAAGAAAAAAATCGGGAATGATATCTCCCTCCATTGTGGTATGATATTTTCATGAATCAATCTCGATCAACCCGCCTCCTTGCCCTTCTCGGCATTGTTTTTTTCAATCTCTCGTCAGTGGGCCTGGCCGCAGCCCGGGAGATTAGGCCGCTGGCAATCAAGGAGCCAATCGTCATCGACGGCCGCCTCGATGAACCGGTTTGGAGCCAGGCCGAGGCTGTGAACGATTTCGTCCAGTTCAAACCGGAACGCGGCCGGGCCGCAGCCTTTTTCACCGAAGCTCGCGTATTGCTTGCCGCCGACCGGCTCATCGTCGGTTTTCTGTGCCGAGATCCGGAGCCGGAGCGGATCACGGCGCGCCTGACCCGCCGCGACAGCGACCTGAGCGAGGATGACTGCGTCGGTTTCGGTTTGGACACCTTTTTTGACCGGCGCACGGCCTATTATTTTTTTACCAACCCCCTGGGCACGCAGCAGGACGGCCGTCTTTCCGAAAACGGCCGCACCGGGGACGACACCTGGGACGGTGAATGGCGTTCGGCGGCGGCCCGTAGCGCGGAAGGCTGGACAGCCGAGATCGAGATCCCGCTGTCCACCATCAAGTTCGACCCCAAGAAGGGAGCATCGTGGGGGATTGGCCTGGCACGCTCCGTCCCCCGCCTCCTGGAGATGGATACCTGGCCGGGTCCCACCGACGCCTTCGGTATGGTATCACAGTTCGGCCTGCTCGGTGGACTCGACCTGCAAGCGGCGAAAAAAAAACTGGAGCTGGTCCCGCACCTGGTCGGTCGCCTGCAGCGTGACGAAAAGGCGGCGCTCCAAGTCGGTGTCGACCTGCGCTGGGCGCTCAGCCAGGACATTTCAACCAACCTGACCGTCAATCCCGACTTCGCCACCATCGAGGCCGACCAGGAGCAGATCAACCTCACCCGCTTCGAACTCAGCCTGGCCGAAAAACGCAATTTCTTCCTGGAAGGATCGGAGATATACAGCCAGCGCATCCAGCTCTTTTATTCCCGGCGTGTGGCCGACATCTGGGGCGGGGCGAAGCTGTATGGCAAGAAAGGCGGAACCGAATTCGCCGCCATGGCCATGCTGGGCAAGGCCGACAGCGAGCTGGGCCAGCCGGAAACCGCTTATGCCGTCTGCCGCCTGCGCCGCGATATTTTCCAGTCATCGACCATCGGTTTCCTGACGGCGAACCGGCTCGCCGACGGCAGGAACAGAGGCAGCAGCGGCATCGACCTGGTCCATTTTTTTAGCGACAAGGTGAACGTCACCGGACAATTCGCCTTTTCCTACGGTGATTACGACCGTTCCAACCTGGCATTTTTCATCCGCCCCAGCTTCGACAGCTCCACGGCTCATTTCCACTTGCGCTACACGCAATTGGGGAAATATTTCGCCGACAACGCCAATGCCGTCGGCTTCGTCAGCGATGACGACCGCCGCGAGCTCGATTCCGCCCTGGAAAAAACCTGGTGGCTGAAAAAGGGATTCCTGGAGCGTATCGGCTACAGTTCCAATTATAACGTCTACTGGAGCAGCGCCGGCAACCTGCGATCCTGGCAGGTGGACCAGTGGCTGGAGTGCGATCTGCGCAACCGCTTTTCCCTGGAACTGTCGCACAGTGAAGAATTCAAGCTTTATGAGAAAGAATTCCGCAATCGCGAGAGCTGCATGGAGCTTGGCTACAATACGCGCGAATGGCAGATGGCCACGCTGTCCTATTCCTTCGGGAAGTCCTTCGATTCCCGTTTTCAACTGTGGGAGGCGGGGATCAACCGCAAACTGGGGGACAAGCTGTCGCTTGAATACGACCTTAACCGTCTCATCCTCGACCCCGACCCGGATCGGGAGACCACCTGGATTCATGTCCTGCGCCTGGATTATTTCTTCAACAAGGACTTGTTCCTCAAGCTTTTTTTCCAGATCAATTCGGCCCTCGAGAAGAAAAATATCCAGTTGGTGTTCGTCTGGCGCTTCCAGCCGCCCTTCGGCATGCTGCAGCTGGCCTATCAGCAGGGATCGCTGCGATTCGGCGAACGTGGCGATACCCGGCCGGCGCTCTATTTGAAGTGGGCCCTGGTGATCTAAAAGAAATCAGGGGCCGCCGCCATCATCGTCCCGCTCGCCTCTCCCCTACTTTTCCGCGCCGATCTCTTTTTCATCGGGATCCTCGCGCCTGCACAGCTTCGGATGGAAGGCTCCGGCAAAGGGGACAAGGAGAAAGAAGCCGATGAGAAAGAGATTCTTCAGCCGCGACAGCATTTTTTTCAGCGCTGCCTTGGCAGGGCGTGGGTCGTCCATTTCTACTCGGCTATGGAGAAATCGTGCTTCAGCTTGGATTGGAACGAATTGATTTCCGAAAAGATCGACTTGAGCGTGGCTATTTCGCTGCCGGCCAGTTCATCCAGGACGATGGAATGACCCAGCGGTTTTTGGGCTTGCAGCGCGCGCACCTGGCCGCGGAATTGCAGGCAGATGAGAAAATCAAAGGCGGCATCGAGGTCCTGAAAGAATGAGGCGGAGAACACGCCCTGTTCATGAAGGCGGCGCAGGCGCAGCCCCGTGTTCACTTCCTCGACACCGTGCGCCATGGCATAGAGGCGGACAAGGTTGACGATGACGCGCAACGGGTTCTTGATATTGACGCTGCGCTGGTGCGCTTCGGATGCATCGGTCAGGATCTTGCCGAAAAGACCCAGGGGGATCTTGTACTGCAGGCATTGCCGGGCCAGGTGGCCGAAAAAGGCGGGGTTCCCCTTCAAGGTGAGGCGGATATGCTCCTGCAGCTGCAGGATCGGTCCGGCATCTCCGTAGACGCGGCGCCGGTCGAAAAAAGTAGTGGACTCCAGAAGGTTTTGCGGATCGGGCTGGAGGATCCAATCGTTGAAGTGGCGCTGCCAGCCCGACAGGGGCTGGTTCCAGCGGGGATTGCGGGCCATGACCTGACCGGGACAGAGGGCATAACCGGTTTGGGCCAGCATGAGGTTCATCCGGGAAGCAAATTCCAGGAAATAGCGCCGGCACGATTCTGCCTGCCCGGCCGGGGGATCCAGGTAAACCAGGGCGTTGTCCTGGTCGGTGAACAAGGTCGATTCCGATCGTCCCTCGCTGCCCAGAACGAAGAACGCGAAAGGGACGGGCGGC
>DATKZA010000011.1:0-3576 GCA_035528155.1 Patescibacteria group bacterium
CAGGCTTTCGGCCTCAAAAAAGGCCGCCTCGTTGAATGACCTCTCCGTGGCCATCTTCGACTACGCCTGGGAAAACATCCCGGCCTGGATGAAAAAAATCAAGATAGAAGAACCGTTGCACCAATGGCTCTTTGATACCTACCTGGACTATTTGCAAATCGCCCCCGCTATCTACCGCGTCGAAGGCAGCTGCAACTCATATTTGGTCGTAGGCCGGGACGGCTGCGTGCTGATCGACCCGGCCGGCGCCTCGGATGCCCCGGAATTTTTTGAAAAAATCCTGGAAAAGTTCCCTTTAAAAACCATTTTGCTGACCCATGCCCATCAGGACCATTCGGATGACATGGAACGATGGAAAGGAGAAAAGCAAATTCCCGTCATTGCCCAGAGGGAATATAAGCGCTATTTCGAGTATGTCGGCGAATTGCAGGATTTTTTCGGTAGAAGGAACGCCATTTGGAGCGGCAAACTTCCCGGCGAGGCCCAGGAAAACAAGCCAAAGCAACAACTGCAGCCCACGGTTTATTTCAGCGACGAGCATGAACTGGAACTGTGCGGCCTGCATTTCAAGATGCTCCACACGCCCGGCGAAACACCGGACCACACCACGATCTGGATCCCGGAGCTGGCGGCCGTATTTGTGGGAGACAACTACTATGAATACTTCATCAACAATTCCACCTTTCGCGGCACCATGATCCGCCCCGTTCTGGGCTATATCAGGGCACTGGACACCGCTCTCTCCTTTGACCCGGAATACTTCCTGATGGGCCACGGTTCGCCCCTTGTCTCCAGAAAAGGGATCAAAACAAAAGCCGGTGCCCTCCGTGACGCCTTGCGCACCATCTACGACGAGACCATCAAGGGCATCAATGCCGGAAAGGACGTGTACACACTGATGCGCGAGATCAAGCTCCCGGAAAAGTACGCCCTTCGCCAATACTTCGGCAAGGTGGAGTGGACGGTGCGCGGCATCTGGCAGGAATACGTGGGCTGGTTCGACGAAAATCCCTCGACCCTGTACACGCTGCCTTTTTCCGCTTTGTATTCCGACCTGGTCGGTTTGGCCGGCGAAGAAAAGCTATTGGAAAAGGCGCAGGAATACTTCGACAAAAAGGAATATGTGCAAGTGCTCCATTTGACCGAGATCGTCCTGAAGGTCAATCCCCTGCATAAAAGCGCCAACCAGATCCGCATGAATGCCCTCAAGGAACTCAAAGCCGGGACATTCAACTTCATCGAGAGGATCTGGCTGAATTACGCGATCAGGCAAAGCGAAGAGAATCTCAAGGCCTCTCCCCGGAACTGATGGTTCTGCTTTCGACGGGTGATCGGGGTTCATTTCCGAGCCCCCATTAGGATAAAATAGACCATCAGGAGATCTACATCATGCATCCCGGAAATTCCGAGCCGCTGAACCTGACAAGGCATCCGGCCAGGGACGGCTGGGCATGCTATGTGCCCTTGGCAAAGAACGATTGAACCGGAATCGATGGAGATCGCGGAAGAGACCGGGAGTAGGTGACTCATGCAAAAAAAGCCACAAAATGAAAGGAAAAATAAAATGAACAACGCTCTCAGAAGATACCCGGGTTTTCGTACCTTCCTGACATTATTTTTTCTCTTCATTGTAAGCGGCATTACCCAGGGGGCCACTCGCTTTTGCCTTACCTATTCCGAGGATTTGCAGGCCGTGCCCATCAGCGGCAGGGCGCTGCTGATGCTGAGCGTCGATCCGGCAGTCGATCCCGACGTCCCGGATCCCTTTCACACCTTCATCACGTTCGGCATGGACTTTGCAGGCTGGAAACCGGGAGAGACACTGGTCATGACCGGCCAGAACAGTGATAGTTTCAAGGCCACGATCGACCAATTAAAGGGAAGTTACTCACTCAGGGCGGTCATCGACGCGGATTTGCAAAGCAGTATTCTCCAGAAGCAAGGAATGCTCTACAGCGACAAAATCATTTTCGAGGTCAATGAAAACGGGGAAAACATCATTGACGTCAGGATAAACAATATCGTAAACGGCAGGGAGTTCAAGGAGACAGAAACCGTCAAGCTCCTGAAATTGAGAAGTGATCTGTTGAGCGCTTTCCATCAGACCCCTACCTTCATCGAGGCCGCGGTGATCCTGCCCGACACCTATGCGCAGAATCCCGGCAAGCATTACCCGGTCGTTTTTGTTTTCCCCGGCTGGGGATCGACACACATGGCGGTCACCCAGGGAGATTTCCAGCAGAAAAGATACGGCATGCTTGGTTATGGCGAAGAAAAGATTTTTGTTTTCCTGAACCAGGATTGCCGGTTTGGTTTCCATGTTTTCGCCGATTCGGAAAACAACGGCCCGCGCGCCACTTCCTTTGTGACGGAATTCATCCCTTTTCTTGAAGGAAAATACAGGGTGGCCAGACAAGCGAGCGGACGTTTTCTGATCGGACAATCCTCCGGCGGCTGGGCGGCATTGTGGCTGCAGATCAACTTCCCCGACGTCTTTGGCATGGCCTGGGCCGGTTCGCCGGACCCGGTCGACTTCAGGGATTTCGTCGGCCACGACCTCTATGGCAAGAAGGCGAACTTCTTTTATGATGCCCACGGCGGGCTGATAAAAGCCCTGCGCAGCAAGGAGCATCCATTCACGAATAAAGAGTGGCTGGAGATGGAGACCGTCCTGGGCGACGGCGGACAGTTCCAATCGTTCGAGGCCGTTTTCGGTGCCAGGGGCCGCGACGGCAAGCCGCAGCAGCTTTTTGACCGCAAAACGGGAGAGATCGATCCCATAGCCCTGGAGCACTGGAAAAAATATGACATCAACCTGATCTTGCAGAAAAATGCCGAAACACTGAGAGAAAAACTTGCCGGCAGGATCCATATCGTCGTGGCTGCCAATGACCCGTTCTTCCTCGACGGTTCCGTGAGACGGTTCAAGGAGTCATTGGCCCGGCTGCGGTTCCACGCCGACATCGAGATCCTTGAAAGCGGAGAGCACAATACCTGGAGCGAGGCGATACGCAAAAAAATGCACGAGAAAATGGATGAGCTTTATCTGCCGGAGGCAGGCGAAAAGGAGAAATTATGAAAACAAGAAAGCGGATCGGCTGGATGACCTGCATGCTGCTTTGGGCCGCCGTCGCTCCGGCTCAGGAAATATTCAAAGCGATCTTCAGGAGCGAAATACCGCGGGTCACCGCCATCCTGGAAGCCGAACCCATGCTGATCAACGCCAGAAACAACAACGGCCAGACCCCGCTGCTTTTCGCGGTGGCGGTCAGAAATCATGAGATCGCCGAATTTCTCCTGAAAAAGGGCTCCCTGGTGAACTGCGGCGACAACCACCTACGCGCGCCGATCCACTACGCCAATTGGAACAACGACAAAAAAATGATCGGGCTCCTGCTGGAGTACGGCGCCGTGATCGATACCCGGGCCATCGGTGGAGCCACCCCCCTGATCCACTCCTCGCTCGCCAACCAGTTCGAGATGAGCCGCTTTCTGATCGAGAAGGGGGCCGACATCCACATCCAGTGCAATTCACTGACCACGCCCCTCTACTTCGCGGTGCTGAACCACAACCCG
>DATKZA010000012.1:0-12326 GCA_035528155.1 Patescibacteria group bacterium
GGCAAGGAGCCCCCATGATCGTAGAACTGGAAAAATTAACGGTTAAATGTCTTTTGGAAAGGACTTTCGATCAATACGGCAGCATGCCCTCCATCGCTTTCGCCGGCGAGCAGCCCATTGTCTACCTGCAGCTGAAGCAGCAGATCCAGGAAGTCGCCGCCAGCCTGCTGGCGCGCGGCATCCAGAAAGGCGACCGGGTGGCCATCATGGGCGAAAACTGCCCGAACTGGGTCATCGCCTACCTGGCTATCACCTCCATGGGCGCCGTGGCTGTACCGATCCTGACCGGCTTCCCCGATACCGATACCCGCCATATTTTGCGCAACTCCGAAGCCCAGGGCATCTTCATCGAGCCAAAGCAGCACGGCAAACTGGAAGGCATGGACGACTCAACCCTGAAGTTCATCTGTAACCTGGAGAACATGGAGTTCGAAGATCTGCAGAAGCCGCATGCCGGCTTGATCGGAAAAACGCTGGCGCTTTTCAAACGCGGCCGTGCCAAGAGCGCCGCCGACACCGAGGCCCAGGTCGAAGTGGCCGAACCCGAGGCCGAAGACCTGGCGGTCATTATCTACACTTCCGGCACCACCGGCCATTCCAAGGGGGTCATGCTCAGCCAGCGCAACATCGTTTTCGATGTGGTCAACGGCATCGAACGCTTCCCGATCAATGCCAACGACCGTTTCCTCTCCATTTTGCCTCTGGCCCATACTTTCGAAGCCACGGGCGGCATGCTCTGCCCGATCGCCATCGGCGCCAGCATCTATTACATGCAGGGTTTGCCTACGCCGCAAAAACTCCTGGCAGCCATGGAAACCGTAAAACCGACCGCGGTCCTGACCGTGCCCCTGGTCATCGACAAGATCTTCCGCAAAAAGATCCTGCCGCAGATCCAGAGCAAGCTCATCATCAACAAGCTATATCCATTGGCCTTTTTCCGCAAAAAACTGCACCAAGTGGCCGGCAAAAAACTGGTCCAATCCTTCGGCAATAAGCTGCGTTTTTTCATGTTCGGCGGCGCCTCCCTGAACGAAGACGTGGAGGTGTTCCTGCGCGACGCCGGCATCAGTTATTCCACCGGCTACGGCATGACCGAAACCGCCCCGATCATGACCATCAACCCCTTCGGCCAGGTAAAAGTAGGTTCATGCGGCAAACCCATCCCGGGCATCGAAATGTCCATCCACGAACCCGACGTCCAGAGCGGCATCGGCGAGATCATCGTGAAAGGTCCCATCGTCATGTCCGCGTATTACAAGAACCCCGACGCCACGGCCGAGGTCTTTTTGCCGGGAGGATGGCTGCGGACCGGCGACCTGGGTTTTTTCGACGCTGAGGGCTACCTGTTCATCAAGGGCCGCTGCAAGAACGTCATCATCGGCCCTTCCGGTGAAAACATCTATCCCGAGGCCATCGAGCAAAAGATCCTGCAGGAACCCTATTTCCAGGAGGTCGTGCTCTTCGAGGACAACGGCCGGCTGCTGGTCAAGGCCTACCTCGATTATGACGTCCTGGACCGCGAGTTCGAGCGCAGCAAGCTCGACGATGCCGAAGCTGGCAAGCTGACCGAGGACATCCTGGAACAGGCGCGCCAGCGCATCAACCTGCAATTGCCGGCTTTCTCGCAGATCGCCAGGATCATGGAGCATCCCGAACCCTTCGAAAAGACGCCGACCAACAAGGTCAAGCGCTACCTGTATATCACCCGCGGCAAATAACGGTCGCCATCACTGGATGTCACTGACAAAAACCTTTTATATGCTGAAAGACGCGGAATTGCGCACCAGCGAAATGTACGCCATGGTCGGCCTGAGCCTGGCCATCACCCGCCCCGAACTGTCCGACCTGTTCAACGAGCTGGCCGAGGAGGAAAAAGTGCACGCCCGGCAGATCGAGATGTTGCAGCGCATCTTCCTGGACAGCAAGGACGCCTTCCTGGAGGACGCGGAGGCCGAGAGGGTCATCGGCGAATTCCTGCAGAACCTGGACATGATCAAGAACTATTTCATCCAGCACAACGCCGACATGCGCCCCAGGGACCTGCTGAACCTGGCCATCGACCTGGAAAAGCACCTGGTCGAAAGCCACGGCACTTTTTTCATCAAGATTATGGATGAATCGGTCAAAAAGCTCTTCACCAGCCTCAATTCGGGCAACGAAGCCCACCTGCGCAAGCTGGAGGCCTTCCGGCCCGACTGAGCAACTGTCACAGGCGCCTGATCGTTTCCCCTCCCTTCAGCCGTGACAGCAGCCGGGCCACGGTGACCTTTTCGACGGGGTGGACAAGCTTGGGAGCGATCTCGAACAGCGGCACCAGGACGAAACCACGTTCGTGCAGCCGCGGGTGCGGCACGGTCAGTTCCGGAGTGGCGATGACCAGGTCGCCGGCCAGCAGGATATCGATATCGATCGGGCGGTCCCGGTAATGGGAATTTTCCAGGTCGCGCTCCTGCGCCGCCTCGTGTTCCCTGCATTTCGCCAGCAGTTCCGGCGGGGCCAGCTGCGACTCCAGGGCCAGGACCATGTTCAGGAACAGCCCGGAGCCGGGCATGCCCAGCGGCGTGGTTTCATAGACAGCCGACCTTTTCAGCACCCGGCCGCAGCCCTGCAAAAATTCCACGGCCTTTTCGATGTGTCCGCCACGGTCGCCCTGGTTCGATCCCAACCCCAAATGATACACGATCACCCCGCGCCGCGGTCGGACCACCCCACCGCGGCGGTAACCGTAAGGCAAGCAGCCGGACTTTGTTTTTCTTTCCGCCATGTTTTCCCGTCGCCGACCATCATAGTCAAAGCACCGGCAAAAAACAAGACGCGGTGAAGGACGGGGGACATGCTTGAACAAAAAATGCCGCGGCACGTATACACATTCTTCGGAAATCAAATTGAACACTATAGACTCATCAACTCAGCGCCGCACGTATTCCCATGCAACCCATCAATATAAAAAAAATTCCAAACCCATTCAAATCAAAGGAGGTAATATGAAAAAGCAAGTTCTCCGCTGCGCGACCGTTCTGCTGGCGGCCACGCTGCTGCTGGCGGCCGCACCCGCCAAAAAGGAAGCGGCCAAGAATTCCGACCCGTTCTCCGGGCTGAAGTTCCGCTCCATCGGCCCGGCCTACACGTCCGGCCGCATCGCCGACTTCGCCGTCAACCCGGCCAACCCCAAGCAATACTACGTGGCGGTCGCCAGCGGCCATATCTGGAAGACCGAAAACGCCGGCATCACCTGGACTCCGATTTTCGACAATTACGGAGCCTACGCCATGGGCTGCCTGGCCATGGACCCCACCAATCCCAGCGTAGTCTGGGCCGGCACGGGCGAAAACAACCACCAACGCGCCCTGGGCTACGGTGACGGCGTTTACAAAACAGTGGACGGCGGCAAAAGCTGGAAGAACATGGGCCTGAAGGATTCACGCCAGATCGGCATGATCCTGATTCATCCCAAAACCCCTGATACCGTCTATGTCGCGGCGGAAGGGTCAGCCTGGGGTCCGGGCGGCGACCGCGGCCTGTACAAAACCGCTGACGGCGGCCTGAACTGGAAAAAAGTGCTGCACATCAGCGAGAACACCGGCATTAATTGCATGGTCATGGATCCGCGCGACCCCGACGTGATCATTGCCTCCTCGGAACAGCGCCGGCGCCACGTCTTCACCAAGATCGGCGGCGGTCCGGAATCGGCCATTCACAAAACGGTCGACGGCGGAGTCACCTGGCACAAGGTCACATCGGGACTGCCTGCGGTCGATATGGGCGGCATCGGCCTGGCCATCTCCCCGGTCAATCCCGACGTGGTCTACGCCATCATCGAAGCGGCCGGGGACGAGGGTGGTTTTTTTCGTTCCAATGACCGCGGCGAATCGTGGAGCAAGATGGGCCCGCATACCGCCCAGGGTCAATATTACAATGAGATATACTGCGACCCCAGCGATGTGAACAAAGTCTACTCTGTGGAAACCGTTTCCCGGGTAACGGCCGATGGCGGCAAGACCTGGACCCGCCTGAGCTTGAAATGCCGGCACGTGGACGACCACGCCCTGTGGATCGATCCCCGCGACACCGCCCATTTCATGATCGGCGGCGACGGCGGCATATATGAAACCTATGACGACGGCGAAAACTGGCTGTTCAAAAACAATTTGCCGGTGACCCAGTTCTACCGCGTGGCCGTGGACGAATCCCTGCCTTTCTATTATATTTACGGCGGCACCCAGGACAACAACAGCATGGGCGGCCCCTCGCGCAACACCAGTTCCGACGGCGTCACTTCCGACGAGTGGTTCGTCACCTGCGGCGGCGACGGTTTTTTTTCGCAGATCGACCCCCAGGATCCCAACATCGTCTACGCCGAGTGGCAGTACGGCAACATCGTCCGTTATGACCGCAAAAGCGGCGAAAGTTTTGTCATCAAACCCCAGCCTGGCAAGGACGAAAAAACCTACCGCTGGAACTGGAACACGCCGCTGCTGCTCAGCCCCCACGCCAATACCCGCCTTTACTGCGCCGCCAACAAGGTATTCCGCAGTGACGACCGCGGCGATTCCTGGCAGGTGATCAGCGATGACCTGACCGCCCAGATCGACCGCAATACCTGGCCGGTGATGGGCAAATACTGGGGCGCCGATGCCGTAGCCAAGGACGTATCCACCTCGCTCTACGGCACCATCGTTTCCCTCGATGAATCGCCCCTCAAGGAAGATCTCCTTTACATCGGAACCGATGACGGCGTGATCCAGGTGAGCGAAAATGCCGGCAAGCAATGGCGCAAGACCGACAAGTTCCCCGGCGTCCCCGCCAACACCTATGTCAGTGACATTCTCCCATCCCGCTTCGACGAGAACACCGTCTATGCCTCTTTCGACAACATCCTGCGCGACGATTTCAAGCCCTATCTCCTGAAAAGCAGCGACAAGGGCAAAACCTGGAAGTCGATCGCCGCCAATCTGCCGGCCAACGGCACCGTGCATACCATCGCCCAGGACCATGTCAACTCCGAGCTGCTTTTTGCCGGCACCGAATTCGGTGTGTTCTTCAGCGCCGACGGCGGCAAGGAATGGACCCAGCTGAAGGCCGGCATCCCCACCGTCGCCGTCAGGGACATCGCCATCCAGCGCCGCGAGAACGACCTGGTACTGGCCACCTTCGGCCGCGGTTTCTACGTCCTGGACGATTACACCCCGCTGCGCCTTTTCCAAAGCGAAATCCAGAAAAAAGAGATTCACCTGTTCCCGGTCAAGGACATCCTGATGTACATCCAGACCTCGATGAAGTACGGCCAGGGCGCCACCTATTTCACCGCTCCCAATCCCGACTATGGCGCCACTTTTACTTATTATCTAAAGGAGGCCTATCAGACCAAAAAGCAGATACGGCAGAAAAAAGACAAGGAATTGTTCGAAAAAGGCAAGCCCATACCCAATCCCAGCTGGGAAGAGCTCCGCCTGGAGGAGTTGGAGACCGCACCCTACCTGTTATTCACCATCAGCGATGCCGAAGGCAACGTCGTTCGCGAACTGCGCGCCCAACCGGCCAAGGGCATCAACCGCCTGACCTGGGACTTGAGCTATCCCTCGCCGTTCCCAACCAAGGCCGAAAGCAAATTCAATCCCCTGGCCAAGGATGATAGCGGCCTGATGGCCATACCCGGCAAGTACAAAGTGACCGTGGCCAAAGTGATCGACAACGTGGTCACACCGCTGGGTGAAAACCAGGAATTTGCGGCCGGAATCCTGGCCAATGTGACCCTGGCGGCCCCGGACCGGCCCGCCCTGGTGCGCTTCCAGCGCCAGGTAGCCGAACTGACCCGGATATTGCAGGGCGCCATGGAACTGGCCGGGGAATTGAACGGAAAGCTGGCGCGCATCAAGCAGACCCTGGTGACCATACCCAGGGGCACAGCCTCGCTGATGGCCCAGGCAACGGCCGCTGAAAAGAAACTGGATGAAATCATATACGCCATCCGCGGCCTGGAGCCCAAGGCCAGCGACGAGGAGATTCCGCCGACGCACGTGCCTATTTGGTCGCGTCTCTCAACCATCATCTACAACCAATACGCAACCACGGCCGATCCCGGCAAAAGCCAGAAGGACGGCGTCGAGATCGTCAAGGAGGAACTCGCGCCGCTGCTGCTCAAGCTTAAAACCATCGTCCAGGAAGATCTCCCCAAGCTGGAAAAGGAATTGGACGCCGCCCGCGCTCCCTGGACGCCGGGCCGGCTGCTGGAATTACCGGAATAAACGAAGCGATTTGCAACAGGGACGGGTCTTAAAAAACCCGCCCCTGTTTTTTCTGTTTCCCCTGCAGATTGACAAGACCTGCGAATCCAGCAAACTATCCCGGTTCGATGACAAGAATTTTCTGGGTCACTTCCCGAAGATCTTTACTTGATCCGGAGATTCTTGAACCGGGCGACCAGTTGACTGCGGTTCTTTACTTCAAGTTTCTGGAATATTCGGTACACGTGGTTCTTTACCGTGCCAAGGGAAATGAACAGCTCGTCTTCGATCTCCTTGTTGCTTTTGCCTTTGAGCAGCAACTGGATGATCTCTTTTTCCCTTTTTGAAATATGGCGCTTATTGAAATAATGATCCATGGCCGCTTCGGTCTTGATGCGCGCGGCCAGGCGCTGCATGCGGGTGCGGTACCAATAGATAAAAAGGACGATGGCCGCCAGCGTCAGCAAGCCCCGGAACCACCACGTATGCCAGAAAGGCGAGCGGATTTGCAGGGCCAGCGAGATGCCGTTCTCGTTCCAGATTCCCTCATTGTTCGATCCCCTGACCCGCAGCCGGTAGCGGCCCGGTTTCAGGTTATCCAGGGTGACCGTATGGTCGAAGCCCAGGTCGTTCCAGGCGTCGTCGCGGCCGTCGAGGCGGTAGGCGTACTGGTTCTTGTCGGGGCGAATATAGCTCAGGGCGGCGAACGAAAAGGTCAGGCTGTTCTGGTTGTAGGGCAAAACAATTTCTTCCGCCAGGCTGACGGCTTTTTTCAGCGGTGACGCGGAGCCGATCGCCACCGGTCGGTTGTGGATGCGGAGTTCGGTGAACGCCAGGGGCGGGACGTAGCGGTTGGCCCGGGCCTGCCAGGGTTTGATGGAAAGCAGCCCCTGTGAGCCGCCGAAAAAGATCTCGCCGTCCTGCCGGCGCAGGCAGGAGTTGTAAATGAACTGGATGGGCGGGACGCCATCGCGGCTGTCGAACTCGGAGAAGGTCCGCGTCTGCATGTTGAAGCGCGACAGGCCGCCGCTGCTGCTGATCCAGAGGTTCTCGGCATCGTCCTCGACAATGCCCAGGATGAAATTGCGCAGCGTGGACCCGGGGGCGCTGTAATGCTCGAAATGCATGCCGTCGCTCGCCGCCATCATCAGGTTGAGGCCGTTGGAGGTCCCGACCCAGAGGCGTCCTTGCCCATCCTGGTGCAGCATCATTACGTAGTTCTGCGTCTCCCTGCTCGGGTCCGGCGGATCGAGAAAATAGCGTGCGAACTTGTCGCGGTCCCGATCATACAGGTTCAGCCCGCTCTCCGTGCCGATCCAGATATTGCCGTCGCGATCCTCCAGGATGGGATTGACATGGCTGTTGCTCAGGCTGCCGGGATCGGCGGCAGCGTGCCGGTAGCGCTTGAAAGTGCGGGTCTGCCGCTGCCAGCGCAGCAGGCAGAAATCGGAACCGATCCAGACATCGCCCCGGGAATCTTCCCGGATCGAGGCCACATGGGTAAAGCCAAGGGTGGAGGGATCATCGGCCCTGGCCGGGAATAGTTCCTTCCTTCCCGTCTGGGGATCGAAGCGGACAAGGCCGCCTGCGGTGGCCGCCCACAGCTCGCCCTGGCGGGTCAGGCAAAGAAGGCCGACAGTGTTAAAATTCGTCGGGCCCGGGCCGGCCGCATCCAGGGAAAAACGCTCGGCCGCTCCGCTGGCGGGGTCGTAGCGATAGAGCCCGGCGGGGCCGGCGCCGATCCAGAGCCATCCGCCCGGGTCCTCGGCCAGGCCGTTGATCCTGAATTGCCCCGGCGCGTCCTGACCGGGGCTGAAATTCACGTGCTGGCGAAAAAGCGTGGGTTGAGGCTTGAACTTGAGGATGCCGCGGCCGAGGACGCTGACCCAGCAGACCCCGGAGCGGTCGTAAAAAATTCCATTTATGACCTCATCGCGGCGGTTGCCCTCCCCGTTGAACTGGTCCTGCAGAACGACCCGCTGCCAGGAGCCCCGGCGCATATTGAACATGTAGAGGCCCAGGTGGGTGCCCACCAGCAGCATTTCAGGTTCATTGGGGCATTCGTTGATGAAATAGACACGGTTGGAATAAGGATCGGGCCTCTCCGCGGCGGGCAAGCGGAACCGCTGCCAGGAATTGCGCTGGGGATCGAAGCGCTGGAGGTAGTTCTTGTCTGTGCCGACCCAGATGATTCCCGGCTGCCCTTTCGATTCAAAAATCTCATACACGCTGTTATCGCCGATGCTGTTTGCGTTTTGCGGGTCATGCCGGTACACCTCGAACCGCTCCGACTCGGGCAGAAAGCGATGGAAGCCGTCGGCCGTGCCCACCCATATCCGCTGGCGGGAATCCTCGAGCACCATGCGCACGCTGTTGTTGTTCAGGGTGCCGGGCCGCGCGGGATCGCTGCGGAAGCTTCTGCATTTTCCCGTATTCGTGTCGAACAGGCCAAGCCCGCCTTCTGCGGTCGCCACCCACAGGAAACCGGGCCTGGCCTTCCAGTTGCACAGGAAAAAGACGCTGTTCCCGCTGAGAGAATCGGGGTCCCCGGGATCGTGCAGGTAAGTGGAAAAGGTCTCGCTGGCGAAATGGAAACGGTTCAGGCCCTTGGCGGTACCAAGCCAGAGGTCTCCCTGGGCATCCGCGTCGATGGCCAGGATAAAGTCGCTGCTCAACGGGAGGGGCAGCGTGTTGGCGCGGCGGAAAACCTTGTAATGAAAACCGTCGTGACGCACCACACCGAGATTGGTGCCGAACCAGATGAATCCAAGCCGGTCCTGTACCATGGAAAAGACCCATTCGGCCATCATGCCCGAGTCCGAGGTGATCAATTCGGCGGGGACGGTCACGGTCTGCGACCGGTTCGCCAAAGGAAAAAAGGCCAGGAGGCCAAGGCAAAGGAAAAAGCAGGCCCCGGTCTTCACGGCTTGCCCGCGGTCCTTATTTGTCCGTTTTTCTGCAGGAACAATTTCTTCACCTGGGATAGATTGTATGAAGAACGCATCGGCAAGTCAAGCCGGACCGGCCGCAATCAATCCCGGTGAAAGGATCGGGCCGGCCTACTCTATTTCAAAAAGCAGGTGGTTGGCCAAGATGTTGTCCCCCTCGTGCACGCCCAGGGTCTTGACGGTCCCTGACTTGGGGGCGCGGATCTCGTTCTCCATCTTCATGGCCTCGTGGATGAGCACGATGTCGTTCTCCTCGACCCGGTCCTGGACGCTGAAAAATATCTTCTTGATGTAGCCGGGAATGAAGCTCTTGACCACGCCGGACTTGGAGGCGCTGACCGGCTTCTCCTTGTAGTAGAACAGGCTGTCGATCTTGAGCAAAGAGACGGAATAGGTCAGGATCTTGCCGATGAACGGATCATACATCGGCGTGACCCGGGCCCCGGTGTAGAGCGTGGTCTTGAAGACGTTGCGGATGGTCGAGTAGTGGAAAAAATGGTTGATCTGGCCGGTGGAGGGCAGGAAGTTGTTGTAGGGGTCCTCGGCCATCAGCGAGACCAGCAGCACATGGGGCTTGGGCTTATCTATACTTTTCGTAAAGAAGAACTGCTGCTCTTGGTGGTAAAAATCGGCCACCGCAAAGACATTTACGACGACTTAAATAAAATCAATATTAAATCTTAGTTCCGCTCGCAACCTTTTCCCTGGCCAATTCCCCACATTAATATCTTTAATCGGTTTTCTCATATTTCTTATCAAACAAATTCACTTTTTCATAGTCCGTCCCTCATGCCTCATGCCTTCCTTTTATTTCACGCCTGATCTCTTTTTTCAAGGTGAAAGCAAGTTAACTTAAGCCCCATATACTCAAGGTCAATAACCGGACCGGGATTCATTGTACGAGCCAACTCAAGTAACAGGGCCTTATTGTGCGGATCTAGTTCAAACATAACCCACACACACTTTCCACGATGCTTCATGATAGTATCCCTTGCGCTCTTGCCCACGGCGCGCGCCTCGAGATCGAGAGTAGTTCCCGGATACAGGCTCCAGTCAATCCAAAAAGGATGGAGATCCCGGATGATCGGAAAGGACTGAATTACTGCACGTGGTTTCCAAAACCGCAGGTAGTACTCTTGGGAGCTGCGATAAGAGCAAGCCATCACGAGCACGTCGCCATCATTCAGGGTGGCGGCAAGGTACTTGGCAATGTTCCGCTCCTGGGATCGGGTATCCAATCTGAGATCGACCTGGAGCGGCAATAGCGCTAACCCGACAAAGGCAATCAAGGTGCCAACAGCAATCCGGCAAGGCAGCGCCGCTACTCCGGCAGCGATCAAGATAAGGAAAAATGGGAGAGCGGCGGAATCCACTCGCCCTACAATATAGACCGGCGAGATAACGAGGGAGTAGACAAAGATTCCGAACAGGGGCGTTAACGAGGCCAGAACCAAGGCCGTTGCGCCCTCAGGAAGTCGCCAGCTTTCACGATGCCTGAAGCCCAACCCGATAAGAAGCACTGAGAGCCCCAGGGCTGGCCAGACGGTCCAGTACAGATCCCGCACGTGGTTCCGTATCGGGGGCATGGCCCCATGGGAAAGGGCTGCCAGTGAGCGTCCAATTTGCCAAGGGAACTCGTGCTGCCATAACGGATGGAGCCAATTATACTCAATGGAAATGGCTGCAGACCGCGATATCACCGAAGAAAGCCAAGGCAGGTAGCCCACTGCTGCCACAGCGAGCGCCATGGCGAGCGCGGCAAAGGCGGCTCGCCTTTGTGGCGCCCGAACAGTCAGCACGAGGCCAGCAGCGAGGACTCCTGCCGCATAGACGGCTCCAATGTCGTGGGTGTATAGAACGGCAAGCATGGCCATGCCGGCTATGATTCCAGTTCCCATTGTCGGACGCCTGGCGAGATGGACAATTGCCCACAGCGCAATAAGCGTGGCAAGAGTAAGTAAAGTATAATTGCGCGCCTCTCGGCTGTAATGCACGTGAAGTGGGCTCACCGCCAATAGAAAGGCCGCAATAAGGCCGGCGCGGGCCGATACGATTTTCCGTGTTGTCGCCCAAAGCAGGGCAACAGCCAAGATTCCCAGAAGTGCCGAAGAGAAACGCATGCACCATTCCGACTGAATTGTGGCGGAGACGAAAAGCTTCTGAACCAAGTAATACAACGGGGCCTGGTGTTCGGCGGCAAGTTGCGGAACCAGTTGTGACAGCGGGAGAACGGTTCGAACAGCGCCGTGGCACTCATCGGTCCATAGCCCATCACGACCGAGAGCCACAAAACGAAGGAGTGCCGCAAGCATAAGAATCATGATTATGGCCAGCCGCTCGGCAGTTAAAGAACTAAGCGAAAAACGGTTCTTCCCCATTCGAAAATTCTATGTAAATTCCAATCCCATGTCAATTACTGTGAGTAAATTGTGCCGGAGGAATCGGCAGCTCCCATTAGAGAATACGTATCAAGTAAGCGGACAGGTTTTTATGGATGTTTCTAGCTCATAAAAAATCATCAGTAAGGAAGCTTGCACCTGTCGATGATTGCCTGGACCTGATGGCAACACCCATCCCCGAATTTTTATTTTGCCACAGAACGGGTGAATAATTGATTGGCGAAAAAAATAAACAAGGCAATCATATGGGAAATAAAAAAGTGTGGCTTTCTATAGTTGGCCCCGATGTTTGTGTATAATGGCTTCATGCCTGAGCGCCGCCTCACCCTTCTCTACTCCGCCGACATCTTCACTGGCTCGCTGCTCCTTTTCTGGGTGCAGCCGATGCTGGCCAAGCGTGTGCTGCCGCTGCCCGAGTCGGCTCCGCCGGGAACACTGATAGGAAAATCAATTTGCCCCATGGGCCGGTTGTACCTCAGAGAAAAATGGATTTCAAGAGCAGCGCGAGAGACTGATGTGAAAAAAGTGAAAATGAACGGTCATCCTCTGTGCAAATCTTGACCTCTGCTCAGGATAAGAATCTTATTTTAAGCCACACATCTTTAAAATGCCTGATTCAGGGCATTTTCGCCGATTTCAGCGCGAACCCCTCCCCAAGTCATTCCCAGCCCGGGGCTCAATCCGGGTGACGAGAGGCGACCAGCTTTCGCAGCTGACCAATGAACAGAGGCGATGCCCGGGCATCGCTCGGGCAG
>DATKZA010000013.1:0-51676 GCA_035528155.1 Patescibacteria group bacterium
TGGCTAGAACTACTCTTCCCCTTTCCCCCGATCCTGAAAAAAGCTCGGGCTCCCCTTGGGAAAGAATCTTCAGCGCAAAAAGTAGTATGCCAAGCCCACGCTGCCATAGCTGCGGGAGTTGTCGTTGAGGGCGATGCCGACTTCGGCCAGGAAATCGAGGTCATCACTGAGGCGGTACTCGATCCCCGGCACGATATGCGCCAGGGTGTAGTTTCCCCCGTTCTTGACCGAATCGAAGGCGAGCATGAGACCGCCATAGAGCTCCAGGTTCTTCACGGGTCTGGTGCTGGCCAGGAGCGCGGCATCGATGCCCTTGCTGTCCCCGCCGCCCTTGTAGTCCGTCATGTGCCCGCCCAGCGCTGCCGAGGCGTTGAAATTCTCCCCTTTGAGGAACCAATACTCCACGTCGGCCCCGAAGTATTTGAGCCCTTTGAAGAACGCGGCCTTGGCCTCGATGTCAATGTTCGACGTGAGCCCGTACCCGAAGCGGCCGGCCACGCCCCACACTGAATCACCACCGTTCTTGCCGAAAAGAATGGTCGGGAAAATACCAAGCTTGAGGTTGCCCTGGTTGATGGTCTCGGCCGAGTTCATCAGCACGCTTTGTGCCGAGACCTCGGCAACGGCTACGGTGAGAAACATGGCCGCGGCCAGAATAATCATGATCATTTTACGCATATCGCACCTCTCCTGATTTAAGGTTTCAATTGATCCACTATTCAATAAGCATTTGTTGCGCCATGTGGCAGTATTTTTTCCGGAGTGTCCGGGAAAATCATTTTCTCTTGGCAAACTTTCAGGAAAAGATCCATGCGGATTTGAGTTTGATTTTAACTTGTCCCCAAAAACGAGAAAATTCTTATTTAATGATATTTTTACTGTTTTTCAGATTCAATTTCAACCCGTTTCTCTTTAAGGCCATGATCAGGAATTGCCGGGAGGGTTGCCGGCGGCAACTGGCGTTGCCGGCGGGCCATGAGGAGTCTGGATCATTTTGGCAATAATCTGATTCAGCTCCGAGAAATCATCATTGACTTGGCTCAAGAACCGCGGCCTTAAAAGATGAGCAAGCTTGATGGTGCTCTCTTGCCGATCGGGGAGGACCAGGATAATAAAAATCTCTGTCAGCATGTCGCGATATGCCTGCATTTCCAACAGCTCTTCGCGGTCGACCGCTGCCAGGACCATGATGGAATTTGGTTCGATGATGCTGCGCAGTCGGTTGCGAAAATCTTCCAACTTGACGAAACGTTCGATCGTTCCTCCCGGGGCCACGGAGCGGATCGCCGCATCCAGTCTATTTTCATTTTCGTCATTTTTACTGGCATAAAAAAGGAGTTGCATGTTCGTATTCCTCCTTAAAAAAAAAGATCATTTTTCTTCGCTTTTCAAGAAATTTCAATCAAGATTGATGCCAATTCAATATACCGGGGACGCTTCCGGGGATGACCGGGATTGACCGGGTTACCAGGTGGAGGGCAGCCGGTATTTTTTGAGAAGCGCGTACAGCCGGGAACGGGACAAGCCGGAAACCCGGCAGGCCTCATCGATATTTCCGGAGACGGACTCCATCAAGTCCTTGAAATACCGCTTTTCCGCCGCCGAAACCGCGGTACGGTGAAACTCCTTCAATGTGGTCGGGGCCGCGGGAGTGATCGTGCCGTTCTCCGGTATTTCCTGGCCGGCATGTTGCTTTTGAATGCCGTTGCGCGCCACCTGGATGCGGATATAGGTGGGCAGGTGAAGCGGGTAGAGGATGGGTTCCTCCTTGGCGGCGAGCAAAGCCTTTTCCAGGGCCTGGATCAGTTCCCGCACGTTCCCCGGCCATTTGTAATTGCTGACGGTATTCCAGAATTCCTGGGAGAATCCCTTGGGTTCCAGCCCGAACCGCTGGCACAGGGTGCCCATGTAATGCAGGGTCAATTCCTTAAGGTCGTCAAGGCATTCCCGCAGGGGCGGCAATTCGATCACCAGCGACCGCAGCCGAAAAAGCAGGTCTTCGCGAAATTGCCCCTGTTGCACCAGGTCCTCCAGGCTGCGGTTGGTCGCCCCCACCAGCCTGAAATCGCTGCTGATCTCCTGGCTGCCTCCTAGCGGGCGGAAGCGGTGTTCCTGGATGACCCGCAGGAAGCTCTTCTGGATCGCCAGCGGCAGCTCGCCGATCTCGTCGAGGAACAGGGTCCCCTTGTCGGCCTGCTTGACCAGCCCTTCCTGGCTGACATAGGCCCCGGTGTAAGATCCGCGCACATGCCCGAAAAGAACGCTTTCCACGAGGGTTTCCGGCAGCGCCGTGCAGTCGACGATGACAAAATTGCCCTGGGCCCTCCGGCTGTTGCTGTGGATCGCCTTGGCAAAAAGCTCTTTCCCGGTGCCGCTCTCCCCGGTGATGAGGATATTGACATCGCTTTGCGCCGCCTGGGCCAGGAGCTCGAAGCTGTCATCGAGCCGTTTCGAGCTGCCGATGATATCCTTCCTCTCCAAAGCCACGGGGGTGGTTTTAATTCCCTTGTCGGTCTTGTATTCCAGGATCCGAGCAATGTGCATTTTAATGATTTCCAGTGAGACGGGCTTTTCGAGGTAATCCCAGGCGCCGTTGGTGATGGCGAACTCCGCTTCGTCTGGATTGCCGAAACCGGTGATAATGATGATTTGCGGGGCGTGGCCGCTGGACTTGATTTTTGCAATGCTTTTCAGGCCGGAGCCGTCGGGCAGCTCCGCCTCAAGGAAAACCACGGCGAACGGCCCGGATCGGGCTTGCTGGAGCCCCTCTGCCAGAGTAGGCGCGACAAACGCTGTATGGCCCATCTGGCTCACGGCATTACTGATCCTTTCGCTGCTTATCTTGTCGGAATGAATGATCAAGATATTTTCCATGGCAATGCATCTACCTTTTCCATATAATAAAAAATTATTTTATAAATTGCAATATTTAATAAAAATATTTTCAGCGGTTTTCTAACTATGGCTCTTTTCCAGCACAACCTTCGGCTAATGGGTTTGTAAAGGCAGTTATAAATTCCGGCTTGGGTTATGGCGATCACTCGTCCTGAGGCCGGGACCCGGAGAATTGATCCTGGTTTTTTGGATGGCTTATCCGAACTTGAAAATGATCATGAGAATTCTGATGAGCAACAAAATCCAGGCTGCGCAAACAACAATCCAGACAATTTTCTTGAGAGCATCCATGCTGACCAGAAACATGAACAGGGTCAATATGGCCAGGAATCCAAGGGGATCGATAATGCTTTCCGGGAAAACCGTGCCGGAAAATATTGCCTGTATGACCTTGAAGATTCCCAAACCGATCTGGTGGGCAAGATAATAGATGAAGGTGAGGATGTGGTGCAGGATCTCATTCAGTGGTTTAAAGTTCGGTGTTTCCAGAACAAATAAGGTATTCATTTTTTTTGGCCTCCTTGGCTACTTTGTCAAATTGTAAGGGCCCGGTGCTGACATAACAGAATGGGTCCTTACCTCCAGCCGGTTGTCCACGCGCTTGACTCCAGGCAGACAGGCAACCGTCTCGGCTACCAATGATAAATGAGGTTCCTCGCCAACGGTTCCCGTCAACGTGACCGCCCCGTCCTGGGAGTGAACCTGGAACTCATCACCTTTGAGATCGCTTTTCAATGCGAACGCTTCCTTGGCGGCCGCCGTGATGTGATCGTCCGTATTGGAGTTGAATAAATAGCCGGTGATCGTCAGTAAAATCAGCAATCCTGTCATCAGCAGCAATGATACGATTCCCGGGATCAGCGTTTCCCGAGCCGATATTCTTAAAGGACCATTTTTCAAGATGGATCTCCTTCTAAAAATAAACCATGCATGTTATATACCAATCCTTTTTCAGCATGGCCACTGTTCGACGCCGTGAGCATGCCCGTCTCTATTCTTCGCTCATCTCCCGGCCTCCAGAAGCGTTCCGAACCTCTCTCTATTAATAAGCGGGGATGAAAATTCGGGATATTCTGCCGGGATAGGGAGGCGGGAAATGTCCTGTAAAACAGGAATTGTCCTGTTTTACAATCCAATTTCTTGATCCGGGAAGCGTCTCGATTTGAACGAATGGCGGCTTTGGATCGCCGGTCCAAAGCCATTCCCCTTTTCCAGAGAGGCGATCCATTTTCTGCCGCTCTGCCACCGTGAAAAATTCTGGCATGATAAATGCAGTACAATTATCAACTTCTCTTTATGTCTGTAGTGCCGTTCACCAAACGGCTGAAAACAGGACGGCGAGAGGCAAAGGAAAAAAGGAGGTCAACATGTTGGGAACAATTTTAGTCATCCTGGTCGTTCTTTGGGCTTTGGGATTTTTCGCGCTACACGCCGGCGGCCTGGTCCATGTCCTTCTGGTCATTGCCCTGGTGGTCGTGATCCTGCGACTGCTGCAGGGCAAAAAAGTCTTTTAGCAGGAAATCACAAAAATGATCCTGGCGAAAGTCCGGGCTTCAAGACGGACATGGAGTTTCCTCGCTATCATGGGCTTGATCGCCCCCTGTCTCTTTTCCGCCCAGGTTTTCAAATACAAAAATACAAAACCTGAGAATGGATACCTGATCCAGAACATCGCCGGCGAAAAATGGTTAAAAAGGAACTATTGCGGCCCGGCCTGCCTGGCCATGGTCCTCAACTACTGGGATGAAGCGCGATCGTTTAGCCAGAGGAAAATCACGGATGAGATCTATGATTCGGAAAATCAAGCCACCCACAATTCCGAGATGGTACTGTATCCGCGGAGCAAAGGATTCGCGAGCTACTCTTGCCAGGGGGACCTGCGGTTCCTGAAGGAGGTTGTCGCCAAGGGCATACCGGTGATCGTTCTGACCAAACCCGTAAAACAAATCCCCAAAGGGCACTACCGGGTGGTCATCGGCTATGATGATGACAAGGGTCAGGTCATCTTTCACGATCCCTTCTTCGGCAGCCGCTATGCCATGACGTATAAGAATTTCATGAAGGTTTGGGAATTGGGCAAGGGGCGGAACGAGTGCCGGTGGATGCTGGCCGTGGTCCCCGGTCAAGGTCCCTTCCCCTTTCCCGCTCTGCAAAATGACCCGTTGACCGCCATCAACCTGGCCACGGCATATTACCGCAGGTCGGATTTCATCAGATCGAAAGAGCAATGGGAAAAAGCCAGGGAATTACTCAAAGCCGATCCCTATCCTTTGTACAGCCTGGGCATGATCAGCTTGCGGGAAGGCAAGGCCGGGGAGGCCGAGGCCTATGCCCGGCAAGCCATCGGCCTGGACGCAAAGAACGCTTACGCCCATGATGTCCTGGGCTTGGCCTACGCCAAACAGGAAAAGATAGAGCTGGCCCTGGTGTCCCTGGAGCAGGCGCAGCGGCTGGCCCCGCGTGAAAAATTCATCCGCAAGCATTATCTACAGGTCCGGGCCCTGCGCATCGAAAGGGCCCGGCCTGATAACATAAAAAAGGAGAAACAAAATGAAAAAACAGACTAGAATTTGGAGTGCCCTGTTGATGATCGTGCTGGCCTCGTCCCTGGCCATGGCCGCTGAGAAAACGGCGGAACCGCAGACGGATACGACGATCCAGCTCGAGATCGGTACTCAGGATGTGATCACGGCTTCCGATGCCGGGGGAGGATATCTGTCCACCAGAGACATCATCCTCGTCGTGATCATCATATTTGCGATTATCGGCCTGGCCGCTGTCCTTTAATTTGCGTGTGTACGGCGCCTGCCTTCTTGCGGAAGATGGGGCAGGCCGCCGTTTTCTCAATATAAAGGGAGGCATCATCCAATGAAACTTGCAGGCATTGTTTTGGTTATTCTGGGAGTGTTGGCCCTGGCCTACCAGGGGATACGCTATACAACCAGAGAGAAGCTGGTCGATATCGGGCCCCTCCAGGTCACAACGACGGAGAAGAAGACCATTCCGCTGCCGCCGATCGTGGGAGGAGTCGCGCTCATCGCGGGTATCGCGCTGATCCTTGCGGAGCGCAAAAAGAAATAACGGAGTTTTCGCGTAATCCAGCGTGCCGTTCCCTACCGGCCGGGGACATGATGGCGCGAGGTCAAGAAAAGAAGGAGGACATTATGAAGAGAATTGTGACCCTGTTCGTTGTGGTGGTTTTTTTATTGGCGGCCGTTGGCTGCGCGTCCTGGAGCAAGACCGCAAAGGGTGGCGTGATCGGCGGCGCCGGCGGCGCCGTCCTCGGCGGGTTGATCGGCCATGCCGCCGGCAACACCGTGCTTGGCGCGATCATCGGTGCGGCTGTTGGCGGAGCGGCCGGCGCCATTATTGGGAGTTACATGGACAAGCAGGCCGCGGAAATGCAGCGCGATATTGAAGGGGCCGAAGTCCAGCGCATCGGGGAAGGCATCAAGATCACCTTCGACAGCGGGATTCTTTATGATATTGACAAGTCGGACCTGCGGCCGGTCAGCAAAACAAGCCTGGCCAAGCTGGCCACGATCCTGAACAAATATCCCGATACCAACATCCTGATCGAAGGCCACACCGACGACAGCGGAACGGATGAACACAACATGACGCTATCGAAGGCGCGCGCCCAGTCCGTGTCCTTGTACCTGGCGACAATGAATGTGCAGTCGGCGAGATTTTCCGTAACAGGCTACGGCGAAGCGCAGCCGATCGTTACCAACGATTCGGTTGAAGGCAGGCAGAAAAACCGCCGGGTGGATATCGCGGTGATCGCCAATGACAAGTTGAAAAAGGCCGCGCAAGACAAAGTGAAAGGCTGAATCTTGTAATCATTCAAAGGAGGTCCCATGAATATTTTATGGATCATCATAATCGGTTTTGTGGTCGGGTTCATCGCCAAGTTGCTCGTGCCGGGAAGGGATCCGGGCGGATTCATCATTACGATTCTTCTCGGCATTGCCGGCTCCTTCGTGGCGACCTACATCGGGCAGCACTTCGGCTGGTACAGGCAAGGCCAGCCGGCGGGATTCATCGGAGCGATCCTGGGAGCCATCTTGATCCTGTTTGTCTACCGATTGATCACCAGGAGATAGCGACTGTCCGGTTCATCGCGCCTGAAATGGCTTGGCAAAAGAATGAGAAGCAGGCAAAAAGGGGGCTGATATGTTTTTTAAAATTATAATCACTCTCGGTGCGATCTGGGTCACAGGATTCTTTTCAACCAACTTTGTTCGGCTGCTTATGGGGAGAAGAACCTTCTAGGGAGGAAACGTAAAAAGAGGTGGTCATGAAAAAAATACAAACCAAATTGTTTGTCATTGTGATCGCGGCGTTCCTGTTCCAAACCTGCAGCCTCGTGCCGCTCACCGGCAGGCGCCAGCTATCGCTCGTTTCTGATGCCGAGATGCTTTCCATGAGCTTCAGCCAGTACGACCAGTTCCAGAAGGAAAACAGGATGAGTTCCAACTCGGCTGATACGAATGAAGTGAAACGGGTCGGCAGGAACATCCAGAACGCGGTGACAGCCTATTTCGCCCGGAACAATATGGCACAGGGTCTCAATGGCTTCGCCTGGGAATTCAACCTTGTCGCAAACAAGGAAGCCAACGCCTGGTGCATGCCGGGAGGGAAAGTGATGGTGTATTCCGGCATCCTGCCGTTCACCCAGAACGAAACCGGCCTGGCCGTTGTCATGGGGCACGAGATCGCCCACGCCGTGGCCAAGCACAGCAACGAGCGGATGAGCCAGGCGCTGGTCGCGCAACTGGGCGGACAGGTGCTCGCTCAAGCGATCAAACAGAAGCCTCAGCAGACCCAGCAGATCTGGATGGGCCTTTTCGGCGTCGGGGTCCAGCTGGGTGCGGTCCTGCCCTACAATCGTCTTCAGGAAGGCGAAGCCGACCGCCTCGGGCTGATCTTCATGGCCATGGCCGGGTATGACCCCCATGCCGCCATCGGGTTCTGGCAGCGCATGTCCAAAAAAGCGGGGCAGCAGCCGCCGGAATTCCTGAGCACGCATCCCACCGACAAGAAGCGTATGACGAAGATCATAGCGGTGATGCCGGAAGCGATGAAGTATTATAAAAAGGTGCGATGAAAAGCGGCAGTTTTGCCCGGACCAGGATCTATTTCACGGCCGAAGTGCTTGCCTTCAGCGGGATGTTCATCATGCTGGTCCGCAAAAAGGCCCGCCAGGACAATGAGAAGAAAGAGAAAAATGGAGGAAGATAATCTTATTACTATTTTATCGATTCATAATTTTCCAATGAAAAGTAAAAAAAGGAGGGTGACAAAATGAGTAAATTTAAACTGACAAAGAGCTTGGGGATGATCCTGCTGGGCATCTGGCTCATCATGACCGGGCTGATTCCGCTGCTCCACTTGAGCTTTGAGGGCCTTCCCTTGATCATGGCGATCCTGGCCATTGTATCCGGCGCTTTGGTCCTGCTCGGCCGGTAAGTCGGCGGGTCCCATCAATCCGTTCATAGGCGATGTCGATCTTCATGCGCTTGCATAACAAGGGTTTTTCCCTGGAGGGAAGGAAAATCCTGGTGACCGGAGCGGCCGGGTTCATCGGCAGCAATCTCGTGCCCGAGCTGCTGCGCCGGGGCAACCGGGTGGTTTGCCTGGTCCGGCCCGGAGAAGACATTTCCCGGATCCGCGGACTCGATTGCCGGATCCTATACGGGGACCTTGTGGAAAAATCGACTCTCGTGGCTGCCGTGGCCGGCGCCGAATACATATTCCATCTGGCGGCAGTGATGGGCGGGGTGCCCCCGGAGGCGCTGTTCCGGGTGAATTTCGAGGGAACGAAGAATCTTATTGATGTCTGCCGCGAGCAGGGCGTGGTACCGAAACGGTTTCTCTTTGCTTCCAGCGCGACGGTCATGGGGCCTTCGGGGAAAAACGATTTGTTGAATGAAGGTGCGCCCTGCCGGCCGGTGAGCGCCTACGGCAAAAGCAAACTCGCAGCGGAAGAATACCTGGCTTCCTTGAAAAACACGTTGCCGTATACGATCATCCGCCTGCCCGTGGTCTATGGCCCCGGAAGCGACGGGGGGTTGTACATTTTTTTCAAGCTGCTGAGCAAAGGGCTGCAAGTGAATGTCGGCACGTTGAAGGCGACGGTCTGTTTCGTCTGGGACGTGGTCCTGGGCATGATCGATGCCGTCGAGAACCCCAAGGCCCGGGGAGAAATCTATATCCTGGGTGAAGAAAAAGCCTATCACGTGAAGCAGATATATCGAACGATTGCCTTGATCCTGGGCAAACACCCTGTCAAATTGCCGCTGCCCTATTTCGTGCTTCATTTTTTTACGTTTTTTATTGAAATCGTTTCCAGGTTGACGAGGTCCGTCCCGGTCCTGACCCGGGAGGAACTGACCCTGTATTTGAAATACCGTCACTGGATGTACGATACCAGCAAGGCACGGCGGGAGATCGGTTTTCAAAGCCGCTATCCTTTTGAGCAAGGGGCGAAGATCACGATCGATTGGTACCGGCAGCAGGGCTACCTTTAAAAAGCGTTTTTCATTTGTAATGAGAAATAAAGTGAAAGCGCTGGTGACAGGGAGCAGCGGATTTATCGGCGGCCACCTGGTGCGCTACTTGTTGGCGCGGGGGCACGCTGTATCCTGTCTTGTCCGGCCCGCCAGCGAGCCGCGCGCCTTGGCAGGGCTTGCCGTTGCCCGCATCAGCGGTAGCTATTTTGACCTTGATTCCCTGCGCCGTGCCGTAAAGGGCATGGATTACATATTTCATGCCGGGGCCGTGCTGAGCGCGCCGGATTGGCCGGGCTACTTCAGGACCAACGTGGAAGGCACGACCAATATACTGGAGGCCTGCGCGCAGGCAAATCCCGGACTGAGGAAATTGGTCGTGGTTTCCAGCATTGCCGCCGTTGGTCCGGCCCTGGATAAAAAACCTCTGCGTGAAGGGGACGATTGTCGGCCCGTGTCGCTGTATGGAAAGAGCAAATACCTGGCCGAACAGGCGGCAGCCGCTTTTTTCGACAGGCTGCCGATCGTGATCGTACGCCCGCCGAACGTGCTGGGCAGCGGGCAGAAAGAGCTGCTGGCCGTCATGAACCTGCTGCGGCGGCGGATCGTGCCTCTGATCGGCCGGCGCGAGAAACAGACCAGCATCTGTTTCGTGCAGGACCTGGTTCGGGCGCTGGTTTTGGTTGCGGAAAATGAGTCGGTCAGGGGCAAAACCTATTTCGTCGCGGCAAAGGAATTCTACTCATGGCGGGAAATTCTGAGTCAGCTGCTTCTGGAAATGGATCTGAAATTCGTGCTGAAGATACCCCATCCGCTTATGCTGAGCGTGGCTTTTGTTTCCGAGGCCATCTCCAGGCTGACGGGAAAGGCGCCCCTGGTCACGCGCAGCGATTTGCGCAGCGCCCGCGACAATTACTGGCTTTGCGATGCCGGCTTGATCCGTGAGGAACTCGGCTTCCGGACCGAGGTGGAATTTGGCCAGGGGATCCGGGATATCGTGCGGCAGTTCAAAGCTGTACGGTTGCTGCGAAAATAACATCCAGCGCAAGGTCAAGAAAGGTCAAGATTGGAACAATAATTATTTGAGAAATATAATTTTTATTTAATATTCCTGTATGTTTTCCAGTTTTTTATGGGAAGTAAAAGTGGAGCTGAGGAGGATCGAACTCCCGACCTTCTGAATGCCATTCAGACGCGCTCCCAAACTGCGCTACAG
Organism: Patescibacteria group bacterium; assembly: GCA_035528155.1. GTDB lineage: Bacteria > Acidobacteriota > Aminicenantia > UBA2199 > UBA2199 > UBA2199. The sequence goes on from DATKZA010000013.1 coordinate 10,624, forward strand.
CCCCACTAGAAAGATAATATACCATAAAATCAGTAATTAATCAACAAGGTTCGAAGTTCGAAGTTCGAGGTTCGATGTTGAAGAAAGAGACACAAAGAAAAAGCGCGAGTTAGGGTAGGGGCGGGTTTTAAACCCGCCCGTTCTAAAATTCCAAATCACAAATCCCAAATTCCAAACAAGCACCAAATTCCAATTACCAAATAACCCAAACGAAGAAAGCATAACAGAAAGGGCTCTCGTTTAGGACATTGGAATTTGGAAATTGGAATTTATTTGGGATTTGGAGCTTGGTGCTTGGGATTTTATTCTTCCTCGTCACTTGTCACTGGTCATTTGTGACTTATTACTCCGTCCGCTACCCATGCCTTGACAAAAAAAACTCTACTGGATACGATGTTTGTACACGGAGCGAGGTGCCGCCGCCAATGGATGAAAAAGAAAACACGCGCGAACTGGTCGTCGTCGAAGTCAAGCGTTATAAAAAGGTCAAGCGCGCCCTGCTGGAGAGCGAGGAGCGCTATCGCCAGCTTTTTGAAAACGTGCCCATCGGCATCTACCGCACCACCCCCGACGGCCGCATCGTCGACTCCAATCCGGCCCTGGTCCAGATGCTGGGATACGATTCCTTCGCTGAACTGGCAACCCGTAACCTGGAAAAAGATTCCCGGCATACCGAATACCGGCGTGCCGATTTCGTCAAGCGCCTCAAGCGCGACGGCGAGATCAAGGGTTTGGAATCCGTTTGGTATAAAAAAGACGGCACCATGATCCATGTCCGCGAGAATGCCAAGCTGGTGAGTAACGAGGATAATCAGGTCTTTTTCGAGGGGACCGTCGAGGACATCTCCTTCAGCAAGAAGGCCGAGGAGATGCAGAGGATCAGAACCCAGCAGATCGAGATCCTCAACTGCATCATCTCCAAGGGCAACATGGCCGAATCCCTGACCGACATGCTGGAGGTCATCCTCGATTGCGTGACCCAGCCCCTGGACCTCGACACGACCGCCATTTTCATCCTCGACCCTTTGGGGGAAAAAATGAACTTACTCACCTCCCGGGGAGTAAAAAAGAATTTTCACCTGAAAAAAGAATTCATGTTGACGAAAAATCTCCCCTTTTCCAAGGTGCTGCGTGGGGAGTCGGTCTTCGTCGACCACGCGTTGAAAACGGTGCCTGACCTGGCCAAGCCATTGGGCTTGCGCATAGCAGCGAGCATTCCCCTGGTCTCCAAGGGCCGGGTGATCGGCGCCCTCAACGTGGGCAGCTGCAAACGCTCGGCTTTCAGCCCCGAGGAAAAAAACATCCTGGAAATGATCGGCAAGGAGGCCGGGACTTTGATCTCCAAGCTGCAGACCGAAACGGCCCTGCGCGAAAGCGAAAAATATTACCGTTCCTTGATCGACACTTCGCCCGATATCATCGCGGTCACGGATCTGGATGGGAATCTGCAGATGGTCAATCAGCGTTTCGTCAACCTCAGCGGCTATTTTTTTGATGAGATCATCGGCAGGAATTCGTTTGATTTTGTTACCGATTTCGACCATGAGATATTTCTGCAAAACATCAAGAAATTCACAAAAAACGGGAAATTGACCATCCTGGAATACAGTTTCAAGAAAAAAAACGGCGATCTCGTTCCAATTGAGTTATCGGCCTCCCTGCGGTTCGATGCGGCAGGCACCCCCTGCGGCCTGATCGGTTACGGCCGCGATATCAGCGAGCGCAAGCGGGCGGAACTGAATATCGCGGAAAAAAACAAAGTACTGTCCACCCTTAACGAAATATCGCTCGATTTGGCGATGATGCCCCCGGCGGCTGATATCAATGAATATATTTCCGAAAAACTGATGAGCCTAACCAAGGCCATTTATGTCGGGATCAATCAGTACAACAAAGACACCCGCCAGCTCGAATTCATCAGTGCCAAGACCAATAGCAAAATATTGACTGAGGTAAACAAAATTCTTGGCAAAAATGTCAGGAACATCAAATATGACGTAAGCAAGGCGAAGTATAAGGAAATAACCAGCGAGATCGTAGGGTATCGCAGCACCCTCCATGAGGCATCGTTCGGGGCCATTACTGAAAAGGCGAGCTCCATAGTCCAACATTTGTTCAATATCGATCATTTTATCGGCATGGCGCTGGTCGTCGAGAACGAGCTCATCGGGACCGTCATAATGGCCGTCGCCAAGGGGACCCCGGCCGTATCCATAGAATTATTGAAATCATTCAGCCATATCACATCGGTTTCGCTTCGCCGCCGCCGTGCTGAATCCCAGCTGGTCACGTCGGAAGAGAAATTCAAAAAATTATTTTATATCAGCCCGGATTCTTTTATCTTGTCCCACTTGGATGACGGCAGGATCGTGTCCGTCAACAAGGGGTTCACGAAAATATTTGGTTACGAGGAAAACGAGGTCGTCGGCAAGACCAACACGGAAATAAATATCTATAAAAATCCCGGGGAACATGAAGGGATAATTGACGCCTTGCGAACGGGAGGAGCTGCCGAGAATATTGAGTACTGGTTCGTAAGCAAGTCGGGTGAAAACATATTGGGGTTGGTGTCGGCGGCGATCATAGATGTCAACGACGAAAAATATATATTGCATACCATTCGCGACATCAGCGAGCGCAAGCGGGCCGAACAGGAGCTGAAGGAATCGAAAGCCCTCATCGATGCGGTCGTGGAGAACGTCCCGCTCATGATCTTTATCAAGGAAGCGAAAGACCTGAGGTTCGTCGTATTCAATCACGCCGGTGAAGAACTTCTGGGATATGACCGCAAGAGCTTGCTCGGTAAGAACAATTTGGATTTGTTTCCCCCTGAGCAGGCTGCATTCTTCATGGCCAAGGACCGGGAAGTCCTTGCTGGCGAAGCCAATATGTTGGATATCCCGGAAGAGCCCATCATGACTGCCAAGAAAGGCCAGCGGCTGCTCCATACCCGGAAAGTCTGCATCCGGGGCTCCGATGGGATCACGAAATACCTGTTGGGAATTTCCGAGGACATCACCGAGCGCAAGGAAGCCGAAGCCAAACTGCTGGCCTACCAGGAGCAGCTGCGCGCCTTGACCTCGGAACTGACCCTGATCGAGGAAAAGGAGCGGCGGCGCATCGCTTCCGAACTCCATGACCAGATCGGACAGAACCTGGCCCTGTGCAAACTGAAAGTCGCCGCCCTGGAAAACAACCTGACCGACAGCGCCCTGAAAAATGAAATGTCCGCCGTGCGCCGCCTGCTGGAGTGCAGCATCCAGGACGCCCGCTCGCTGATCTTCGATCTCAGCCCGCCGGTCCTTTATGAACTGGGTTTCAAGGCCGCACTGGAATGGCTGGCCGAAAGGATCCAGGAACAGTTCCATGTCCCGATTGAATTCGAAAGCCGCTTCGACGATCCGGAATTGGATGACGACCGGCAGGTGATCCTGTTCCAGGTCATTCGCGAGCTGCTGGTCAATGTGGGCAAGCATTCCCGGGCCAGCCAGGCCAAGGTCATCCTCTCTTTCGAGGCGCCGTTCCTGAAGGTCCAGGTCAACGATGACGGGGTGGGATTCGATGCGTCGACAATATTCAATCCCAGGGAGCAGAACGGCGGGTTCGGCTTTTTCAGCATGCGCGAGCGCTTGAGTTATCTCGGCGGCGGTCTGGAGGTCAAGTCCAAGCCCGGGAAGGGTTCGCAGATCATCCTGACCATGCCGCCGCACGGCTGCGCAGCGGTGGCCAAGGGAAAAAATCCATGAGCGTGAAGATCCTCATCGCCGATGACCACAAGATCATGCGTGACGGCTTGAGCACCCTGCTCGAAAAGGAAAAAGGCCTGGAAGTGATCGCCGAAGCCAAGAACGGCCGGGAAGCCATCCGCCTGGCCGAGCAATTGCGCCCGGACATCATCATCATGGACATCTCCATGGATGACCTGAACGGCATGGACGCCACGCGCCACATCGTGGCCAAGGAATGGGGCTGCCGGGTCATCGCCCTCTCCATGCATGCCGACAAGCGCTTCGTGGCCGGCATGTTTGAAGCCGGGGCCATGGGCTACCTGCTCAAGGATTGTGCTTTCGATGAAATGATCCAGGCCATCCGCCAGGTGATTTCGGGGCGGACCTATCTCTGCTCCATGATCTCGGGGGTGGTGATCCGCGACTATATCCAGCGCATGCGCAAAAGCAATCCCTCGCTGCTCAGCCCTCGCGAAAAGGAGATCCTGCAGCTCCTGGCCGAAGGCAGCACCACCAAGCGCATTGCCTCTCAGTTGAGCGTGTCGGTCAAGACCGTGGAAACGCACCGCCAGCACATTATGGACAAGCTTAACATATTCAGCATCGCCGAGTTGACCAAATACGCCATCATGGAGGGGATCACTTCCCTGGATATGTGAAGCCCAGTAGACAGTAGACAGTAGGAAGAGGCTAGGGGCGATGGGTTATAGGCGATAGACAATGGGTCACAGGTGGAAATCGGTGTAAGGTGTACGGTGCACGGTTGACGGTGAAGAAAAATCACAAATCCCAAGCAGCAATTTACAAATAAGCATCAAGCACCAATGACCAAATGACCCGAACGAGGAGAACAGGCATTCGTTGATGAGTAGATGAGTTGATGGGGCAAACGCAATGATAGCGAAATATTGCGGTTTTCTAAACCCATCTACTCTTTTACCCTTCAACCCGTCTGCCTCTTTGTTTAGGTCATTGGGATTTGGAACTTGGAATTTATTTGGAATTCGGGATTTGTGATTTAGAATTTTAGTCTTCTCTGGTTGCGCGTCACGAAAGCTCCTTTAAGTTGCCATTTGGCACCTAAGGTTTTTCGAATGCCGGAATCAGATATTTCCCGATTGTTTTGCCGTTCACTTCCAGGTATTTATTAAGCAAGTATTTTTTAAGGGTCACAATGAAAGGGGGGAGAGAGGGATTTTTTAAGGTGTTTGAGCGCTCTAGTCCCAAATTCCACTGAATCGTGGTATGATCACGGCTGGAGAAACATGGGCGCCAAAAATTTTGTCAACCAGTTCAAGAACACCCGCCGCCAGGCGGGACTTCAAGGCCGGCATCCCCTTGGGGGACAGGCGCGAGTGCAAATGAGTAAAACCGAAAAAAGTCCCGGCCGCGCAAAAAAGAATTCGCAAACGGCGCCACGGCCGTTTAAAAAATATTCCGGACCAAAGGGCAAATAAACGCGACCCGATTTTCTGCTTTTGTGCGGCCGATATTGATTTATGGTTCATTTTTTAGTACAGTATAACCGTGTTGAAACGCTTATTGGGAATATACTTCATGCTGGCGGTCTCACTGGCCCTGCCGGCCAGGGGACCAGTCAATCTGCAGAACATCCGCTATTATTCTTATCCCGAATACACACGCGTGGTCCTGGATCTCAGCGCCGATATCAAGATCAGCGAAAAAACCCTCAAGGGCAGCAGCAGCGGCCGCCTGTTTTTTGACCTGAAAAACTGCCGCTTTGCCGCGGATTACCCTTTTGAAAAGAAAAATGAGATCAAGATCCAGGCCGGGAACCTGCAGAGGATACGTATCGGCAAATGGAACGCCCAGACCATCCGCGTGGTCTTTGATTTCGACAAGATCGGCAAATACAACCGTTTTTACTTGACCTCCCCCTTCCGCATCGTCTTTGACATATATAGTCAGGCCGAATTCGTCAGCCATGGCCAGCAGACGCGGGAGCAGAATATTCCCGCGGTTGAGGGCAACCCTTCCATCGCCCGCCAGCTCGGGCTGGGCGTGCACCGCATCGTCATCGATCCGGGCCATGGCGGCAAGGATCCCGGTACGGTCAACCGTCGCCTGGACGTGCAGGAAAAAAACATCACCCTGGATATCGGCAAAAGGCTGAACGCCATTTTGAATGAACATGCGGAATTCGAGATCATCCTTACCCGCTGCCGCGACGATTACGTGCCGTTGGAGGAGCGGGCGGCCATCGCCAACTCCAACCAGGGCGATATTTTTGTCTCCATCCACACCAACTCGGCGCCGCGCCAGACCGCCCGCGGCGTGGAATCGTATTACCTGAACATCACCGCCGATCCCCGGGCCATGGAAGTGGCCGCCCAGGAAAACGCCATGAGCAGCAAGTCCATGGCCGAGATGCGCACCATCCTGAACCAGATCCTGCAGAACAGCAAGATATCCGAATCCCGGATCCTCTCCCAGTCCATCCAGAAGAGCATGGTGGCCAACCTGAAGCAAAAATACGATGCCATCGAAGACCTGGGGGTGAAGAAGGCCCCTTTCTATGTTCTGTTGGGAGCACAGATGCCTTCGGCACTTGTCGAGGTCTCTTTCTTGAGCAACCGTGACGAGGCCAGGCGGTTAACCTCGCCGTCATACCGCCAGGCCGTGGCCGCCGGGCTCTACCTTGGCATCATCAATTTCATCCAAAGCCTGGGCAAATGATGAAACTTTTCCAGTTTTTTTTGCGTCATAATATTTCTAGATAGAACAAGGAGGATCGCATGAAAAAAATAGGTCTTATCGCCGGGGCCAGTTTCCTGGCCGGGGCGCTTTTTTTCGCTTTGAGTTTCGGTTTCCTGCAAAAATCAGTGGATCATTCACCTGTCATCAGCCCGGCCGTGGTCAGGGCTGAATCCGTTTCCCAATCGGTCGTTCCCAATAGTTTTGTCGATATCGTCCGCAAAGTCAAGCCGGCGGTAGTCAAGGTGATATCTGAATCGATCGTGGAGAGGCGCTCCATGTTCGGTGACGATTTCTTCGACCAGTTTTTCAATGCTCCGCGGCGCCAGGAAAAGCGTTCCGGCGAGGGCTCGGGATTTTTCATCTCGGCTGACGGCTATATCCTGACCAACAACCACGTGGTCAAGGATGCCGTCAAGGTGAAGATCTTCAATATCGACAATGAGGAGTTCACTGCCAAGATCATAGGCACCGATCCCAAAACCGATCTGGCGCTGCTGAAGATCAGTTCCAAAAACGTCCCCTTCATCAATCTGGGCGATTCCAATGCCGTGGAAGTGGGCGAGTGGGTGCTGGCCATCGGCAACCCCTTCGGCCAGGACCTGACGGTAACCTCGGGGATCATTTCGGCAACCGGCCGGCAGCTCGGCCTGGCCCAATACGAGGATTTCCTGCAGACCGATGCCGCCATCAACATGGGCAACTCGGGCGGGCCGCTGATCAACATGAAGGGCGAGGCCATCGGCATCAATTCGACCATTTTGACCCCGAGCGCCGGCAACATCGGCATCGGCTTCGCCATCCCGGCCAACATGGCCAAGAAAGTCGTGGCCGACCTGAAAACCAAGGGCAAGGTGGTGCGCGGCTGGTTCGGCATCCTGATCCAGAACATCAGCGAAGGCGATGCCAAGGATCTGGACCTGCCCACCGCCGGGGTGCTGGTTTCGCGAGTGGAGGAAAATTCCCCTGCCCAGCGAGCCGGACTGAAACGCTACGACCTGATCGTGGCCATCAACGGCAAGGCGGTCAAGTCAGCTACCGACCTGCAGATGGAGATCGCCAATTCGGCTCCCGGCGACGAGATCACCACCACCATTTTCCGCAACCGCGACAAGAAGGTGCTCAAGGTCAAGGTGATCGAGGCCCCGGATGCGGCCCGCGAGCAGGCCGCCGCCGTGAGCAAGAGCATGAGCCTGGGCATGGGCCTGGTCAAGAACACTCCGGCCCTGGCCCGCGAATACGGATTGAAGACGGCCAGGGGCCTGGTGGTCGATAACGTGGAGCGGGGCGGCACGGCGGCCGAAAACGGTCTCAAGCCCGGCGACGTGATCCTGGCCGTCAACCGCACCGAAATCGAGAGCGTGGCTCAATTCAAGCGCATCATAACCGGCCGGCGCGGCGGTTCCATGGTCCTGCTGTTGATCAACCGCGACGGCGATGAGGTGTACATCCGCTTTGCCCTGCCTGAATGATCTTTTACAAGACCAGTTCTTTCGGCAACGATTTCATCGAGATCGACAGTTCTGAGCTGGCGAGCCTGCAGGGCGGTCGTTCCCTTGGGGACCTGGCCCGGGAGATCTGCGACCGCCAGCGCGGGGTCGGCGCCGACGGCGCGGTCTTCTATCGCTTCGAAAAACGGAGATTTTTTTTCGAGATCTTCAACCGCGATGGCAGCACGGCCGAATTGTCGGGCAACGGCATGGCCGGCCTGGCTGCGGTCCTGTTGCATCGCCGTCTGGCGGCTTCGCCCTTGCTGCTCCAGGCCGCCATCGGAACCAGGCGGGTCGACCTCCTGGCCCGCCGCGGACCTGTCTTCCAGTTCGACGTGGAGATCGGCCGGCCCGATTTTTCCAACCGAAAATCGTTCCCTTTTCTAAAGCACGGGCAGGAGCGTTTCACCTGCGAGGGCCTGGAATTTTATCCGGTTTCAGTGGGCAATCCCCATGCCGTGGTTTTTTGCCGGGAGCGACTCGACCACGCCCGCCTGGCCGTACTGGGGAAGAAACTGGAAAGCCATCCCATGTTCCCGGCGCGCGTCAACGTGGAATTCGTCCAGTTTACCGATGCTGAAAATTGCCGGGTCTTTTTCTATGAGCGGGGGGTCGGGCCGACCCTGGCCTCTTCGACCGGCAGCGCCGCCGTGTTCGCCGTCCTGCGCCGGCTGGGAAAGGTCAAGGACCGTCTGGCCATCGAATGCGGCACTGAAAAGATCGTTGCCAGCTGGAAGCGGGGGATTTTCATTCACAACCTCACCCGCCTGATCTGCCGCGGCAATTATTTCGGACAATCGGGTTGAACTTTCACCCGCAAGTTCGCATGATGGCTGGGAAGGAGATCCATGCTGCGTAGGATAGGCAAGGGGCTGTGGGCTTTCACTGTTTTGCTGATATTTTTGGTTCTGGCTTACCTGGCGTTCATGACCGCAACGGACTTCAGACCAGAGGAAGAGACCAATCTGGACATTCAGAACAATAGGGCCGAAATACTGAAAAAAGGCATGCCGATATCTGTCTTGACCTTTAATATTGGCTATTGTGGATTGGATGCGGGCGAGGATTTCTTTATGGATGGAGGTAGGGGATCGAGGTGTAAAAGCCTTGAACAGACACTGACCAACCTGAATCATGTCACAAATTTCTTGACCAAGGAAAAGCCGGATTTGATCATGTTGCAGGAAGTGGACATCAGATCCTCAAGGAGTCATCAGGTCAATGAATTGGATCATCTGCAAAAAAACATTGTCGGCTACGGCAGTATTTTTGCTGTCAACTACAAAGTGCCATGGGTGCCGGTGCCGCTTGCCCGGCCAATGGGCTCGGTTTACAGCGGCTTGCTGATCTTTTCCCGACATAATGTGAAAGCGGCGACCAGATATCAATTCCCGGGCAGTGAGCCATGGCCGCGGCAATTGGCCGAGCTGGACCGATGTTTCATAGAAAGCAGGCTGCCGCTGGAAGAGGGCAAGGAGTTGCTGCTGATCAACGCTCATTTGTCCGCTTATGACAAAGGGGGTCGGATCAGAAAACTGCAGTTGGCATACTTGAAGAAGCGGATAATGGCTGAATTTAAAAACGGCAACCATGTGATTGTCGGTGCGGACTGGAACCATGGACTGCCGGGTAGCGATCCAAAGTTTTTTAATTCAGCAAAGCCATGGCCCAGCTGGTACGCGACACTACCGGAAGATTTTACACCGCCAGGGTTTGCCTGGGCTTTGGACAAAACCGTCCCTACGGTGAGAAACAATGCCTCGGCCTACAAAGAAGGCGAGAATTTTGTCGCTGTTGTAGACGGTTTTCTGGTATCAGCCAATGTCAAAATACTGAGGGTGACGGGCCACGATCTGGGTTTCCAAAATAGTGACCACAATCCCGTATCCGCGGTATTTGTTTTAAAATAAAGACTGCTGCAAAAAAAAAACGGTTTTCCCAGGCCTTGGGGAAGACCATACCCACTCTGCTGGTAATGTGATCTTTTCATTGTTCAGGAGCATACTTGCGGAGGATAAAATTAGATGAGGAACAGGCTCAACCTGAAGATTGAAGCAAACCAGGAAAGTTTTAAATGCGAAGTCCTGGGGACGTCAGCTCACTAGATGATTTTAACGTCCTCAGGGAGCACCAGGTACGGCTTGAAGCTCAGGGAGTGCGCTTCCTTCTGGGCGATGGCCAGCAGCTTGCCCTCGTCGTCGAAGATGCGGAAATAGGCTGTGCTCTGAGCAGGGAATATTTTCAGGACATCGGCGGCCTTCAGTGCCATGCCGTTGCAGATGCAGCGCCTCCCGGTCTGGCTGACGATCATTTTGGGGAATTCATCCAGGAGCGACTCGATGGGGATGACCGCCTGCAGGCCGTTCCCGGCTTCCACCAAATTTTCGATCTCGGCCAGGGTCTTTGCCTGCTCCAGTCCGAAAGAACCGATCCTCTCTCTTTTCAATTCCAGCAGGTAAGCCCCGACGCCGACCTTCTGACCGAGATCGTGAGCCAGGGAGCGGATGTATGTCCCTGACGATGTCAGGGCCCTGAATTCCAGGGTATCATGGTCGATCACCCGCCCCGTTAACTCGTGGATGCTGACTTCCACCGCATTGATGGGGACCTCCTGCTGACGGCGGGCATACGTATACATCGGTTTACCCTTGAATTTCTTGGCAGAAAATGCCGGCGGCATTTGCATTTGTTTGCCCCGGAATCCCGCCAGCAGGGTTTCAAGGTTGATTCGTTGAAGGTCGATATCCTGCTTGGCTTTCTGGGGCATGCCTTCGGAATCATAGGTGCTGGTGGCAAAGCCGAAGCGGATGAGGCCGGAATACAATTTGTTCTGCTTGACATAAAAATCGAAAAAACGGGTGGCGTGGCCCAGGGCTATGAGCAGCAGGCCGGTGGCGTTGGGGTCAAGGGTGCCGAAATGGCCCGCTTTTTTGGTTTTGAAGAGCCGGCGGATGCTGGCCACCAGCGCGTGGGAACTGCTGCCCCTTTCCTTGTTGACGGCGATCAGACCATGGATCATTGGAACTGGGCAGCGACCAGCTGCAGGATCTCCTTTTTGGCGGCAGCCAGGTTGCCGCTGAAAAAGAAACCGGCTGCGTGGTGATGGCCGCCGCCTTGGAAGGTCTGGGCGACCCGACGGGCGGAAAAGTTGTCGCGGGAACGGATGGAAACGCGGAAGTAATTATCGGCGATCTCCTTGAAGAACAGCAGTACCTGCACGCCGTCTATGGAGCGGGCGATGGCGATGATGTCTTCGGTTTCAATGTCTTTCAGGCTGAGCCGGCTTAAGAAATCGCGCTGAAAATGGATCATGGCCACACGCTCATCAAGGGCCATTTCCAGGGTGGACAAAACCCGGGTCAGCATGCGGATCTTTTCCTGAGGATTGGAGTTGAACAACAGGTTGCTGACTTCAAAAGGGGTGAAGCCGCCGCGGACGGTAAGGTCGGCGGCGATGGCCAGTGAAGCCGGCGTGGTATTGGAATATTTGAACGAACCGGTGTCAGAGGCGATGGCCGCGTACAGGTTGAAGGCGATATCGCGGCTGAAATTCACGGCCAGTTCCAATCCCAGTTCATAGACCAGTTCTCCGACCGCCGCGGCATCGGGGACCACCCAGTTGATGTCGGCGTCGTCGCTCAAGCTGGCGTGATGATCGATTTTGATGCAAAAATAATCCTTTAAATGTTTCTGCCCGGTCCGCTCCTCGCTGCCGCCCTCGATCAGGATAACCAGATCGAAGGTTTGCGGATGGATCTGGCCGCTGCGGATATGTTCATAGCCGGGCAAGCGGCTGATGGGATAGGGGGCGGGATCGGTATTGAAAAAAGCGGGGGTTTTGCCCATTTGCCTGAGCATGAGAAACAGGGCCAAACCGCTGCCGATGGAATCGGCGTCGGGGCGGACATGCGAACTAATGGCTATATTGTTGGCTTGCCTGATCTTCTCAGCTATGCGTGTTTTCATGATCCCCTTCTTTTTGCAGGCGGGAAATTTGTTGCTCGAGCTCCTGGACCGTATCCTTGACAAATTCAAGTTCGGGCATGTGGCGCAGGATCATTTTCCGGTCTAGCTGCCGTTTAATGAAGCCCCGGGATCGGTTGAGCTGCTGCAGCACGTGATCCACTTTGCCCGCAGGGCAGGCGATGGCAACGATCGCCTTTTTCAGGTCGCGGCCGAGCTGGACGCGCAGGATGCTGACAAGCTTGAAATCCGGATTCAAACTGTCCCGATTGAGGATCTCTCCCAAGGCTTGCTGCAGCGTGCTGGTGAATTTTTCCAGGCGGTAGGACATTTTAAAAATACTGAATTTTTATTTTACTGATCTGCAAAGCGTAGTTCAGGAAAATGAAATCTTCGATCTGCTTGAATGTGTTTTCCAGGATGGCCCGGCTCGGTCCCAGGGAAACGACTGACAACTGGGCTTTCTGCCACAAGTCCTGGAAATCGCTTTCCACCACGGCGATGTTGAATTTATTTTTCAAACGCTCCTTCAGGCTGGAAAGCAGCCGCCTTTTTTCCTTCAGACTGTGAAATTGTTCGCTGAACAAATCAATCTCCAGCATGCCGATCATCATGGGATGATGGACGTTTCATATATTTCCAGGATGTCTCCGGTTTCAATGGTGCTGAAATTTTTGATGCGGATGCCGCACTCGGTCCCGGCCCGAACCTCGGTGACTTCATCCTTGATGCGTTTCAGGGATTCGATCTCGCCTTCGAAGACCAGGTCGCTGTCGCGCATGACCTTGATCTTGGATTTGCGTGTGACCTTGCCGTCGCGGACAACGCATCCGGCTACGATGCCCACCTTGGAGATCTTGAATTTCTGCAGGATCTCAACCTTGCCGATCAGGGTTTCCTGGTATTGCGGGCCGATCTTCCCCTTGACGGCCTTTTCAATGTCCTCGACCAGGTGGTAGATCACGCTGTAAAGCCGGATCTCCACTTTTTCCATCTTGGCCATGGAGAGAATTTTTTGCGGTGTCTTGACGTTGAAGCCGAGTATAACCGCGCCGGCGGTCGAAGCCAGCAGGATATCGCCTTCGGTGATGTTGCCGAGGCCGCTGTGCATGATTTCAATTTTCAATTTGTCCTGGCTGAGGCGGTCGAGGATCTGTCCCAGAACTTCCGCACTGCCGAAGTTGTCGGCCTTGACGATCACCGGGAAAGCCTGGATCTTCTCCTGCTCGACCATCTGGAAAAGGTTCTGCAGGCTCAGCTTCTTTTCGGCCAGAAAGTCCTTGTTCTTGGAAGCTTTCTGATTGATCTGCCGCATCTCAATGATCTTTTTCGCTTTTTCCAGGTCATCGACGACCTGGAATATGTCGCCGGCCTGGGGGACGGCCTCAAAACCCATGATCTCAATCGGATCGGGAACCTGGGCTGAGTTCAGCATGTTGCCGCTGTCATCGTATATCGATTTGATCTTGCCCAGGGAACTGCCGCAAATGAAATAATCCCCTTTTTTGAGTTGACCGTGCTGGATCAGCACCGTGCCGATCGGTCCCAGCTGGGGATCGAGCCGCGATTCGATGATGGTGCCCCGAGCCGGAATATGGGGGAAGGCCTTCAGCTCCTGCATCTGGGCGGTGAGCTGGATCATTTCCAGTAAGGTGTCCAGGTTTTTATTGTTTTTGGCCGATATTTCAACGGAAACCACTTTGCCGCCCCAGCTTTCTACCAGAATGTTGTTCTTGTTCAGGTCCTGCTTGATCTTTTCTATGTCGGCTCCCTGGATGTCTATCTTGTTGATGGCTACGATCATCGGCACGCCGGCGGCCTGGGCATGGTGAATGGCCTCAATGGTTTGCGGCTGCACGCCGTCGTTGGCGGCCACGACCAGGATGACCAGATCGGTGACCTTGGCTCCCCGGGCCCGCAGATTGGTGAATGCTTCGTGTCCCGGCGTGTCAATGAAGACAATGGTCCCCTCAGGCGTACACAGTTTGTAAGCACCGATCTTCTGGGTGATGCCACCGGCTTCTTTTTCGGCGACCCGGGTTTTGCGCAGGGTATCCAACAGCGTGGTCTTGCCGTGGTCGACGTGGCCCATGACGGTGACCACCGGCGGGCGCCCGGTCATTTTGCCGTTGCTTTTGCTCACCTGGTTTTGGAAAACATAATCCTCGTAAGCGAGGATCTCAACCGCCACTCCTAAATCGGCGCACAATTTTTCGATGTCGGTGCTTTCCATGATCTGGTTGCCCAGGTAGTTCATTTTCAGCTGGGCAATTTTATCTTCCAGGAGCTTCAATTTAATGGTCAGTTTTTCGGCCAGTTCCTTGACCGTGCAGAAATCGGTGATCTGGATCTTGGCCGGCAGGGATAAGGGCTCTACGATTATTTCCTTTTTCGGCGGCGGTGCCGGCCGTGGTTCGGAACGGCGCTGGGATTGCGGGTATGGGGGTCTCCTGCCCTGTGGCGGTGCCGGCCTGAAAATCCTCTGGGGTCCTGGTTGGGGCCTGGGCCTCGCCGGGGGTGCGGGCCTGGGTGAAGGAGCAGCGGCGGGCTTGGCCACTGCCGGGGGCCTCGCCGGGGGTGCGGGCCTGGGTGAAGGAGCGGCGGCGGGCTTGGCCACTGCCGGGGGCGCCGCCGGGTGGACGGCAGGCGCTGCCTCAGCGGGCTTGGGCGCCGAGGAAACGGTCGGTTTGTCCGCAGGCGACGCGGCTTTTTTTTCAGGGATAGCTTTCTTGCCCCCTGAAGTGGGCGTGTCCCCTTTTGGGGGCGTGCCACCTTTGGGTGGTGAAGCGGCCGCTGTTTTTTCGACCGTTTTCTTTTCCGGGGCCTTTTTTTCGGGAACTTTTTTTTCAGCCGGTTTTTTGGCGCTTTCCTTTTTTTCCGGCGCCGGCTTCTTACCGGCCGCTTTTTTTGTTTCCGCGGCCTCTTCAGGGGCTGGCGCCACCGGCGCTTTTTTGCCGGTTTTGCCTTTGGCGAGTTCGGTTTCCAGTGCGCTGATCTTTTTCGGATTGGCGGCCAATTCACGCAACAATTCGAGTTGATCGACCGTTATGACCGAGGAGTGCGACTTGACCGGCAGGTTGATCTTTTCCAAAAAGTGCATGGCCAGTTTATTCGAGATCTTGAACTGCTTGGTGGCTTCATGAAGCTTGATTGTGGTAGACATATTCTCGCCCTCCTATTGTTTGGTTTGCTTTTCTTCGCTGTGTTCGCTTTTGCGGTTGGCGATTTGAATATCCCACTGGGTAAGTTTGGAAGCAAGTTTTATATTGACTCCTTTCTTGCCGATGGCCGCTGACAGAGTTTCATCCTTGACGGTCACTTCGGCCACGTGGTTGATCGGGTCGACCAGGTGAACCTTGACCACTTCGGCAGGCGTCAAGGCAGAAGCGATAAACCTTTCCGGGACATCGCTCCAGGCGATGACATCGATGCGTTCGCCCCGCAGTTCCTTGGTGATGGCCAGAACCCGGTTGCCGTTCATGCCAACGATGGCTCCAACCGGATCAATCGCTTTGTCGGTTGAATATACGGCCACTTTGGACTTGATCCCCGGTTCGCGGGAAATAGCGAATATCCTGACGATGTTTTCAGCGACTTCCGGCACTTCCTTCTTGATCAGTTCGGCCACGAAATCATTCATGTAACGAGTGGCCAGGACCAGGGGCCCCTTGCCTTCGGAAAAAACCCTTTTGATCAGGAAATGGATGACCTCGCCGCGCCGGAAATTGTCCTTGGGAGAAAGCTCCTTGGGCGGCAGGACGGCTTCTCCCCACTCCAGCCCAAGGATGATGTTGTTGTTTTCGATGCGGCGGATCTCGCCCGACATCAGGGTGCCGGCCAGCTGGAAATACTTTTCATAGATATTTTCCTGTTCGGCCTTTAGGATCTTCTGCATGATGATCTGTTTGGCCGATTGGGCGGCGATGCGGCCCAGAGTCTCACTGGGGAGGTGTATTTTGATGACATCGCCTTCGCGTGCCTTGGAATCGTACTTCAAGGCCTCTTTCCAGTTGATCTCGGCCAGGGGATCGCTGACTTCTTTGACCACCAGCTTGGAAACAAAAACTTCGATGATGCCTTTGCTCTCGTCTATTTCGATCTGGATGGTGGCGTCGGGATCAAAATATTTCTTGGATACGGTCAGCAGGGCTTCTTTTATGGCAGAAAAAAAGATGTCGGGATTGATGCCGCGCTCCCGGCTGATCTGCTTGATGCTTTTCAACAATTCTTCTGCCATTGAATTTCCTCAATTTGCTCATATTTTAACGTTTAATTATAAAGGATTTTTCGCCAAAAAGCAAATTCGCGGCCAGGCAGGGCCAAACCTGTCGGGTTGTTGAGGCCGGCCATGATGTTTTTTTATTGTGGGTATTGACTTTCGGTTGCTTTTAAGGTAAATTCACCTTTGTTAATTTAGGAGGAATTAAAAATGAACAAGAATGAAATCGCCCAGCTGATGGTAAAAGATTCCAGTATTATCAAGAGCAACGCGCTCAAGGTCATCGATACTCTGGTTACGGTGGTTGGTGATGTGCTGAAAAAGAAGCAGGGCAAAGTGACATTGGTCGGCTTTGGAACCTTCAAGGTGATCGATAAAAAAGCCAAAGTGGGCAGAAACCCCAAGACCGGCGCCAAGATCAATATTCCCAAGAAAAGAGTACCCAAATTCGTGGCTGGCAAAGAACTGAAAACACTGGTCAAGTAAACGGGGAAGATACAGGCGCGTAGCCCAGTTGGTTAGAGCGCTACCTTGACACGGTAGAGGTCGGCGGTTCGAGCCCGCCCGCGCCTATTTTATACATGGAAAAAGAAAAGGCGATTTTGCTTAAAATAAACGGCGAACTGAAAGAGATCGGTGCGCCATCCGTTCCCGGTGCCAATGTGGAGGAAATTTATCCTCATTCGCCTGAGGCCCTGGACGTCTATCGTCATTCCGGTTCCCACCTTCTGGCCCAGGCCGTGCTCGAATTGTATCCCGGAACGCAGTACGGCATAGGTCCGGCAGTGGAAAACGGTTTTTACTATGATTTCCTGACCGTCCGGCCGTTCAGCGAAGACGATCTGACGGAAATCTCAAAGAAGATGGCGCACCTGGTCAAGCAGAATCAGCCGATAAGCAGGGAGGTCTGGTCGAAAGATCAGGCCAGGGATTATTTCCTCGAGCGCCGGCAGATGCTTAAGGTGGAGCTGCTGGAAGAGAAAGTCAGCGGTGACGAGGTTTCGGTTTTTAAACAGGGCGATTTTGTCGATCTGTGCCGCGGCCCCCATCTTCCCTCGAGCGGATTGCTGAAGCATTTCAAGCTGCTCAGCGTGGCCGCCGCTTACTGGAAGGGCGATGAAAAGAATCATTCCCTGCAGCGGATCTACGGCACGGTTTTTGCCGATGCCGAGGCCTTGAACGAACACCTGCGATTTCTAAAAGAAGCCCGTGAGCGCGATCACCGGCTGCTGGGCAAAACCCTGGACCTTTTCTCACTACAGGAAGAAGCGGGCCCGGGGCTGGTATACTGGCATCCGCGCGGGGCGCGCATCCGCCACGTGATCGAGTCCTATTGGAAGCAGCGACACTACGAAGGCGGCTACGAACTTCTTTATACTCCTCATATCGGCCGCGAGTGGTTGTGGCAGACCTCGGGCCATCTGGATTTTTACAAGGACTCCATGTATGCCCCCATGGCCATCGATGACCTGAATTACTACCTGAAGCCAATGAATTGTCCATTCCATATCATGATCTACAAGTCCAGCCAGCGCTCCTACCGCGACCTGCCCCTGCGCTGGGCCGAACTGGGGACAGTTTACCGCTATGAGCGCAGCGGCACCCTGCATGGACTTTTACGCGTACGCGGCTTCACCCAGGATGACGCCCATATTATCTGCACACCCGAGCAGATCGATGAGGAGATCCTGCGCGTGCTCGATTTCTCGCTCGATTTGCTCAAATCCTTCGGTTTCAGTGAATTCAAAATTGAACTTTCGGTCCGCGATCCCCGCATCACCGGCAAGTACGCCGGCAGCGACGAAATGTGGGTCCAGGCCGAAGCGTCCCTGGTCAAAGCCTTGACTGTCCGCCAGCTGCCGTACCAGCGTATGGAGGGCGAAGCCGTTTTCTACGGCCCCAAGATCGACATCAAGATCAAGGATGCCCTGGGCCGTTTCTGGCAGTGCACCACCATCCAGTTCGATTTCAACATGTCGGCACGTTTCGCCATGAAGTATATCGGTGCCGACGGCGCCGCCCACCAGCCCTACATGGTGCACCGGGCCCTGCTCGGTTCCCTGGAGCGTTTTTTCGGGGTGTTGATTGAACATTACCGGGGCTTTTTTCCGCTTTGGCTGGCGCCGGTGCAGGCCCTCATCGCTCCGCTCAATGACGATTGCCTGCCTTATGCTCGCGGCGTGCTGGAAAAGCTGCGCCGCGGCGGTTTGCGTGTTGAACTCGATGCGCGCGCCGAGGGGGTCAACCGCAAGATCCGCGACGCTGAAATGCAGAAAATCCCCTATATCATCGTACTCGGTGCCCAGGAACAGAAGGAGGCGAACATTTCTTACCGCACTCATAAAAAAGGAGATCAAGGCAAGATAAACTTGCCTGAATTCATGCAAAAAATTAAAATCAAAATCGAGGAAAAGAGTTTAAATTATGAGATTTAGTAAACCCATCCCCAACAAGAAAAGGAATCCGCACCGAATCAACGAAGAGATCCCGGCCAAGGAAGTCCGCCTGATCGATGAGGAGAAGAACCAAGTTGGGATTGTTCCCATTGCTCAGGCCCTGGAGATCGCCAGGGAAAAGGATCTGGACCTGGTCGAAATCTCCCCGGAAGCCAAGCCGCCGGTCTGCCGGATCCTGGATTACGGAAAATTTCTCTATGCACTGCAGAAAAAAGCCCACGAAGCCCAGCGCCATCAACGCAAGGTTCTGGTCAAGGAGATCAAGTTCACACCGGTGATCGGTGAACATGACGTGGAAGTCAAGCTGAAAAAGATCAGGGAATTCCTGGCCGAGGGCAACAAGGTCAAGGTGACGGTCTGGCTGAAGGGCCGCCAGAAAAGAAAACCGGAAATGCTCGAAGTGATGGTCAATCGGATCATGGAAATTTTAGTAGAGATGTCGGAGATCGAATCGCCTCCCAAGCGGGAGGGTTTTTTCTGTCATATCATGATTGGAGCGAAAAAAGGAGGCAAGGATGCCAAAACTAAAAACCCATAAAGGTGCCAGCAAGCGGTTAAAAGTGACCGCTACTGGAAAAATCAAGCGCAGCAAGGCTTTCGGTTCACACTTACTGACCAAGAAGAGTTCCAAGCGCAAACGCAACCTGAAGCAATCTACGCTGGTGATCAAATCGGAATTCAAAAAAATGAAGGAAATGCTGCCGTATTCAAAATAGGAGGGCACTATGCCGCGAGTTACCAGAGGAAACAAAAAACTTTTACGCCGCAAAAAAATACTGGCCATGGCCAAGGGATTTTGGGGCGCCAAACGTAAGAATTACCGTTCGGCCAAGGAATCGGTGGAACGGGCAATGGTCTATGCTTACCGCGACCGGCGCAACCGCAAGCGGGATTTTCGCACCCTGTGGAATGTCCGCATCAATGCGGCCATCCGCGAATTTGACATGAGCTACTCGGTATTCATCTGCAAATTGAAAAAAGCCAATATTCAGTTGAATCGCAAAATGCTGGCCAACCTGGCTGCCACTGAACCCGAAACGTTCAAGTCCATTGTCGAAAAAGTCAAATCAGTGGCATGATCGATGAACTCAAAAAAGAGATTGAAGGAGTCCGACAGTCTTTTTTAAATGAAATAACACAAATTCAATCTCCCGAAAAACTGGCCGCCCTGAAGGAGCGGTTCCTTAGCCGCAAAAAGGGGATTGTCGGCCAGCAGCTTCTGAAACTCCGCGATTGCGCCGCCGGGGAAAAACCCGTTGCCGGGCAACTCATCAATCAGCTCAAGATGTTCATTGAAACCGAGCTGGCCGCGATCGAGGAAAGGATCGGAGCCCGCCGCGGCAAGCAGGAGCAATGGAGCGACTGCTCCCTGCCTGCTTCTGATCTGCCAATAGGCCGTTTTCATTTGATCGCCGAAATTCAACGGCAGATCGAGGACCTATTCCTGAGTCTTGGTTATGAGATCGCCTATGGCCCTGAGGTGGAACGGGAAGAATATAACTTCACCGCCCTGAATATCCCGGAATTCCATCCGGCCCGCGACGAGCAGGACACCTTTTTCCTGGACGGTTTTGATAACATGGTGCTGCGCACCCACACCTCCCCGATGCAGGTACGCTACATGCTCGCTCACCGGCCGCCGCTCAAGATCATCTCCCCGGGCAAAGCGTTCCGCAAGGACGACCCCGATGCCACCCACTCCCCGTGCTTTCACCAGGTGGAGGGCCTGCTGGTGGACCGCGGCATCAATTTTTCCCACTTGAAAGGGACGCTGGAAGTTTTTTGCCGCTCATTTTTCGGCCCCGACGTAACACTGCGCTTTCGCCCGGGTTATTTCCCTTTTACCGAGCCCTCGGCCGAGGTGGACATCAGCTGCTTCATGTGTTCCGGCCGCCAACCCGATTGCAAAGTCTGCAAGGGCAGCGGTTGGCTGGAAATCCTGGGCAGCGGCATGGTCCATCCCCAGGTACTGCTAAACTGCGGCATCGATCCCGAGACCTATTCGGGATTCGCCTTTGGCATGGGCATCGAACGGGTGGCCATGATCAAATTCGGTGTTCCCGACCTGCGCCTGCTGTATGAAAACGATCTGCGCCTGCTGGGTCAGTTCGGGTGAAACATGAAGATCAACATCACTTACCTGAAGAAGTTCGTCGCCTTTGAACTGGAGGACGCGGCCCTGAAGGAACTCCTGGCCGGCATCGGCCTGGAAGTGGCCGAGTCACAGGTGATCGAAGGCCAAACTGTTTTTGAAATCGAGATCACTCCCAACCGGCCCGATTGGCTTTCCCATTACGGCGTGGCTCGGGAAATCGCCGCCAAGACCGGGCAGGCGTGTTTCCTGCCCCTGGCGCTCGACGGAGTATCCCTGGATGGCGGCGAAGAGAATTTTGCCATCACCATTGAAGACGCTACGGATTGCTGGCGTTATTCCGGCTGCATCGTCCGTGATGTCGCGGTCGGCGAATCGGACCCTACCGTGCAAAAGCTGCTGATCAGCTTTGGTTTGCGGCCGATCAACAATATCGTCGACGTTTCCAACCTGGTGATGATGACCTGCGGACAGCCACTGCATATTTTTGACCTTGAGCAACTGCAGGGGGAGCAGATCCGCATCCGCCGCGCCAAAAAGAATGAGAAGATCCGCTTGTTGGATGAACGCGAAGTCGCCTTGAACGATGATTTCCTCCTGATCGCCGACGCCTCGCGGCCCCTGGCCCTGGCCGGCATTATGGGCGGTCTGGAATCGGGCATCAGCCCCAAAACCCGCCACATTTTTATCGAGAGTGCCTGTTTCGATCCGCTGGTCATACGCCGCGCCTCGCGCCTTCTTGGTTTTAAAACAGACGCCAGTTACCGCTTTGAAAGAGGCATGGACATCGAGGCCACCATCCCGGCTTTGAAAATGGCCCTGCTCCTGCTCGGCCAAACGCAGCCGCCCGCCTATTTTCAAGATGTCTATCCCAGGCCGCTGCCTCGCACGGAAGTACCCCTGGACAAAGATTACCCTGGCCGGCTGACCGGTATCAATATTAAACCGGATAGCAGTTCCGCCATTTTGCAGCGCCTGGGTTTTCAACTGCAGGACCAGGGCAGCCGCTGGCAGGTGCAGGTGCCCAGCCATCGCGTCGACGTATCCTGCAAAGAGGACCTTGTCGAGGAGATCATCCGCATCCACGGCTACGATCACCTGCAGGCGCAGATGCCGCTGTCGGCCAATCCGTTTTTGCGCATCGATCGCGAGCGGGAGATCGTACAGCGCTTGAAGAACCAACTGGCCGCCAGTGGTTTCAACGAAGTAATCAATTACGTTTTTCAGAGTCCGGAAGAAAACGCGCTGTACGACCCACAGCTGCCGCCCTTGGCCCTGAATAATCCTTTGGGGAAAGATTTTTCCGTGATGAAGAATTCCTTGCTGGCCGGCATGCTGAAGAATACCGCCTTCAACGCCAACCAGTACTGGGAAAGGATCGCCCTTTTTGAAATCGGCAATGTGTTCGGCCAGCACGAGGGCAAGATCCTGGAAGAAAAAAAACTGGCCATCAGTGCCTATGGCCTGAAGCAGAAAAAGGATTGGCGCTGCCGGGAAGAGGCATTCGATTTTTCTTATTTCAAATCCCTGTTGACCATGCTCGGCAGGCTCATGCGCCTGGACTTCGCTTTTAAAAAGCAAGCGCACCCGGCTTATATCGACACCTGCTGTTTCGCCATTGAAATTGCCGGCCGGCCGTGCGCTCGACTCGGGGAAGTGGCCCCTGAGTTCTGCCGCTATTACAAACTGGAGCGGCCGGTTTTTGCTGCCGAGATCGACCTGCAGGCTTTGGTCGCGGCAGTAGGTGAGAAGCGCTTCAGTGCTATGAATCGTTTCCCGGCCGTTCGCCGCGATTTCACTTTCCTGATGTCCAAGACCGTCAGTTATGAGGAGTTGCGCTCCTGCCTCGAGCGTTTGCAGCCCAAGGTTCTCGAAAGTTTCGAGTTGACCGATGTTTTCCAGGGACCAACCGTCCCCGCCGACAAGGTCAGCTTTTCCATGGGATTCACCTACCGGGCCCAGGACCGTACCCTGACCGGAGATGAGGTGAACGTCATCCACCTGAAATTCACTGAAAAAATGGTGGAACAGATGCATTTAATTCAAAGATAAGGAGTACAAAGATGAGTTTCAAAGAGTTCGATAAACTTGAAGAAAAGATCAACCGCTTGATCACCGGACTGAAAGTCCTCCGGGATGAAAACCAGAAGTTGAAAAAGGAACTGCAGGGATTCAAGCATGATTCTTCCCAGCGTGACAGTGAAAAGAGCGAGATCCGCAAAAAAATCGCTTCGCTGATCGACCTGGTTGATTCGATCGGGGAATAATGTCCAGAGAAATTGAAGTTCAGATCACCGGCAAGAAATTCGTTTTTCAGCTGGCCGACGATGTCCAGCCAGAGGAATTCCTGCAGGTGGTCGAATATGTGGAAAACAAGATCAACAAAATTAAAGGCAGGATGAACGAATTGGACTCCCTGAAATTGGGATTGTTAACTTCGATAAACATTGCCCAGGACCTGTTTTCTTTGAAAAAGGAAAATGAGAAACTGGCGCAGATACTTGGGAGAATCGACACGTTGTTGTCACCTGAAAGTGAGGATGGAAAGTTAACTGTCAGTTTGTCATCCTGAAAAAGGAGGAAGACAATGTCCGAGATCGCTTTTTTGCTGTTCGGCATCTTACTGGGCGGCGGTGCGATATTTTTATTTAAAAAGAAGATCTTTGCCGGTGAATACAAGAAAGTCCAGGCTTATAAAAATCAACTGGAGGCCAGGAACCTGGAAGAACTGGAGCGGGCCAAGAAGCAATCCCTGCTCGAATTGAAGGAAGAATTCGCCGAATGGAAGAACGAATACAACCGCCGGCACAATGAAAAAATCAACCGCCTGAACGTCATGGAGAAACGCCTGATCCAGAAGGAAGAAAATCTGGACAAGCGCTACACCAACCTGGAAAACAAGGAAAAGGAATTAAAGAAAAAAGAAAGGGACCTGGTCATTCAGGAAGAGGAAAACGCTGCCGTAAAAAGCAGCGTCAACAAGCTTTATGAAGAGCAGCGGCTGAAGTTGGAAAAGATTTCCGGGCTTACCGTTCAGGAGGCCAAGGAATTGATCATCAAGCAATATGAAGGTGAAGCCAGGCTCGAATCGGCGCAAAAATTGAAATTGATCGAAGAAGAATTAAAGGAAAAAAGCCAACAGCTGGCCAAGGAAGTTATATCCAACGCCGTGCAGCGCATCGCGACCGAGCATGTGGTTTCCTCTTCGGTCACGGTCGTCGATCTGCCTTCGGATGAGATGAAGGGCCGGATCATTGGCCGCGAAGGCAGGAATATCCGGGCCCTGGAAAACGCCACCGGAGTGGATTTCATCGTCGATGACACGCCGGAGGCGATCCTGGTCTCTTCTTTCGATCCCATTCGCCGCGAGATGGCCAAGCAGGCTATTGAAACGCTAATCGCAGACGGCCGCATCCATCCGGCCCGGATTGAAGAGGTTGTCGATCGCATCAAGGGCAATTTCGATACCTACCTGCGCAAGCAGGGTGAATCCGCGGTCACAGAGCTCGGCATCAGGGACCTGAATCCCGAACTGTACTTCTACCTGGGCAAACTGAAATTCAGGACTTCCTTCGGCCAGAACGTGCTGGAGCATTCCAAGGACGTGGCCATGATTGCCGCCATGCTGGCCCGCGAGATAGGCGCCAATGTCAATATCTGCAAGCGTGCCGGTTTGCTGCATGACGTGGGCAAGGCCATTGACCGCGAAACCGAAGGCACACACACGTCATTGTCGGTGGACCTGACCAAGAAGTTCGGCGAAACCTCGGCGGTCCAGGACGCCATCGCCTCGCATCATATGGACACCGAGTTCACTTCCATCGAAGCGGTCCTGATCCAGGCCGCGGACAGCATTTCCGCCGCCCGGCCCGGGGCCAGGCGCGAGATCCTGGAAACCTACATCAAGAGACTGGAGAAACTGGAAGAACTAAGCAAATCCTTTACCGGGGTAACCAAGGCCTTCGCCTTACAGGCCGGGCGCGAAGTCCGCGTCATCGTCAACGCCAACGAGCTCGATGACAACCGCACCTTTCTGATCTGCAAGGACATCGCCAAAAAAATCCAGGAAGAGATGGAGTATCCAGGACAGATCAAGGTTTCCGTGATCAGGGAAGTGCGGGCCATCGAATATGCCAAGTAAAAAAGTCCGGCTCATCCTGATCGGCGACGTGGTCGGCCGCTTCGGCCGCAAATTCGTCCAGGCGGTCCTGCCGCTGATCAAAGCCAAGTTCAATCCGGACGTGGTGATCGCCAACGGCGAAAATTCGGCCGGCGGCCTGGGCATCATCAAACGCACGGCCGATGAATTATTTGAAGCCGGGGTCAATGTTTTAACCGGGGGCAACCATATCTGGGACAAGAAAGAAGCCCTGGAGCTGCTGAAAACGGAAAAGCGCATTCTCAAGCCCCTGAATTACCATGCCTCGACTCCGGGCAACGGCTCCATGGTCTACCACACCGCATCCGGGCATCCGGTTTTGATCATCAGCCTGCAGGGGCGGGTGTTCCTGGAACCATCGGTGGACAATCCCTTTCCAGCCATCGATGAATTTTTAAAAAAGAACAAGTTGCCCATCGTCTTGGTTGATTTTCACGCCGAGGCCACGGCCGAAAAGCAGGCCATGGGCTTTTTCCTCGACGGCCGGGTCAGCGCCGTGCTGGGCACGCACACGCACGTGCCCACCGCCGATGCCCGCATCCTGGAGCACGGCACCGCCTACCAGACCGATATCGGCATGACCGGCTCCCTGGATTCGATCATTGGCATGAAGCGCGAGCCCATCATCAGCAAGTTCTACAACGGTATCCACCAGAAATTCGAGGTGGCCGGGGGCAACCAGGTGCTGGACATGACCCTGGTCGACATCGATGTCCAAAGCGGCAAGGCGCTGCATATCGAGGCCTGCCGCTACCACGAGGCGACTTACGGCCAGCAGCTTTCCTGAAGAAGGCTCCTGGATCAGTCTATTTTTTATTTTTATCAGGCCATTGGCGTGCGCCATGGAAGATGTGCAAGATTTCAAGGCGGTTGCTTTTTACA
The DNA here is from genome assembly GCA_035528155.1 of Patescibacteria group bacterium. GTDB lineage: Bacteria > Acidobacteriota > Aminicenantia > UBA2199 > UBA2199 > UBA2199. Next base: position 36,328 of record DATKZA010000013.1, read on the forward strand.
CGGTAGATCACGACATAGGGCGTTCCGGCGACAACCAATTCCCGGGTTTTCGCGACCCGGCCGGCCTTGCCCAACGCGGGATTCATGGATAGCAATTCAACTGCTTCTAAGACCCTATTGATCTCACTTGCGGCTGCCTGCGGGTTGTCATAAAAAATATACTCATGCGCCTCTTCCAGATCAATGGCCGCTTTTTCCAGCCAGAATATTTTCAAGGCTTTTTCTCTTGCCGCTGCGCCATTCGCTTTTTCAATTTGTTCACCACATCCTCATGCTCGATGAATCTGGCATGAGACGAATCGGCTTCCTTTACCGCCTCCTGGATCGCCTGAATTTGCCATTCCTGGGTGACCACGAACTCCTCTATGGCTTTGGCGGCCCAATAGGCTTTTGTTCGCTCAGTCGCTTCGGCCAAATGTTTAAGCTTGTCCTTTATGGCTGAGGGCAAGCGGATGGTTATAGTCGATGTTTGCGACATTGTGTTCTCCTGTGTACATTATAGTATAATAAATACAATTTACAACTTTTATTTAAAATAAGTCTGCCGATATTGTCATTTTTGATGTGGGTCGGGACTTACGATTTTTATTGACATTTGTCGCAATCACTCCTACAATTTGTTCTAGGTGCAGAAAACAGCATTCTTCCCACCTGTTGGCCTGGCCTTTTTGGTATGGTTGCCACTTTTTTCCGTTGCGGCAGGGAAAAACCATGGCTTGTCCTTACTGGTCAAAAATCCATTCCTGGCGCCAATCCGGCAATGCAGCGTAAAATAATTAAAATTTCCGCCTTCATCTGCGTGGGCATGTTCCTTTATTTTGTCATCCGCGCCAACCCGCGCGAGCTTCTGTTCATCATCGGCCGCCTCTCGCTGCTGGGCATCACCTGCCTGATGGCACTGCGCATTTTGTTCTGGATGCTGCGCACTCTGTGCTGGCGGATCGTTCTCAGGAAATGCAGCGCCCGCCGCATTTCCTTTTTCACCCTGCTGTGGGCCGAACTGGCCGGGCATGCCGTGGGACATTTTACCCCGTCGGCCAGGTTGGGAGGGGATGTCATCCGGGCCATGATGGTCGGCCCTGTTCCCAAGAACCAATCTCTGGCCTCGGTCGTGCTGGACAAGTCCATCGAGATGATGGCCACCGTCCTGATGATGAGCCTGGGTTTGTTCATCGCGCTGTCCCGCATCCGCATGGCCGCCATGCAGCGCATCCTGTTCTTGTCGCTGACCGCCGCGGCCGTTGTCCTGATTTTATTATTTTTCCGCCGGCAAAAGAAAGGGCTGTTTATCTGGATCCTGGAGACCCTGAAAAAATTGCGCATCAAATCCAAGTACCTGGAAAACAAGAGGGAACGGCTGATCGAGACCGACATGATTATTGCCGATTTCTATTCCCACCACCGCCGGTCGTTCCTGCGCGTCTTCATGCTGTATATCGCCATGATCCTGCTTTGGGCTGTGGAGATGCACCTGACATTTTACTTTATCGGCATGCGCATTACCCCAATGAAAAGTTTTCTGATCACCACCCTGGGCATCCTGGCCAACATCGTGCCGGTGATCCCGGCCGGCATCGGCATCTATGAAATGACCTACATGTCGGTGTTCGCCATCCTGCGCATCCCGCAAAAATCCGGCATCGCGGTGATCCTGGTGAGGCGACTACTGAATTTGCTCCTGGCTGTCAGCGGTCTTTTTCCCATGCTGCGGATGAAATCACGCCAAGCCGTCAAAGGGGAAGCTGCTGCCGTTCAGATTTCCAACCCGTCAGCAGGAAATAACTGACACGATAGATCAGATTCAATACCGTTTCCAGCAAAAGCGCATAGATGATCAGATCCAGGCGGTTCAGTAGTCCCATGACGAAAATAAAAAAAATGGCCAGGGCGCGGCCTTCGCCGCTTTCGCCGCTTTTCGCATCGTGAAAGCGGTTGAAGATATAGTAGAGGATGACCTGAAGCATGTATAAGGAAATGACGAACAAGCCCAGGATCAGCCTGTTTTTGTCTCCGTTGCCGGCGCGGTAGAAACCGATGGTGATCCCCAGAAGCACGCAGAAATCAGATATGCGGTCGAGGAACAAATCAAGGAAAGTGCCGAAGCGGCTGCAGGTGTTCCGGACTCGGGCCAGCATGCCGTCGGCGCAGTCAAAAATCAGGGAAATTTCAATTAACACGCCTGCCCACAGGATGGTGCCGGCTGTTCCCCAGGCGAAGAGTGCCGCACCGGAGATGCCGAAAATGAAAGCGATGACTGTGAGCTGATTGGGAGTGATGGCGGTGGGGAAAACCACTGATACCAAAATGGAAGCAAGGGGACGATTGATCCATTTCTCAAAATTCAGGAAACGTACCAAAAAACCCTTGCGATCTTTCTTCAACTGGGCCTGGTAAAATGTATTATCTTTTTTCTCTTTTTTCTTGGCCATTTTTTCGCACACATTATATCTATGCTGGGGATAAAAGTCAAAAAAAAAGGGCGGGATTTGCCCTCAGGTCCCGCTTCACTCCAAGGGGGAATTGAGGATTGTTTTCAGGATGGCTCGTACGTCGGCCTGTTTCAGGGCGACGATATTGTTGTCCATACGCCCCTTGGTAAAAGAATCCCGAACCAGTGCATCCAAATCGGCGGGACCAGCGCCGTAAGCGGAGAGAGAAAAAGGTATTCTGGCAGCTACAAAGCGTTGCATCCGGCCAAGGGCCTCTGCGACGTCGGCACCGTCAAGAAGAATACGCAGCCGTTTCGCCTTGGCCGGGATTTGCGGAGCGTTGATGTTCCAAAGGGGCAGAAGGGGCATCGAACAGGCAATTCCATGGGGAACGCCAAAACGCAGCGTCAAGGGGTAAGAAATGGAATGGGCGGCCGCGGTCTTGGTGTTGGAAAAGGCCAAGCCAGCGAAAAGAGAAGCTCGCAAAAGGTTTGCGCGGACCGAATCCGGAACGGGATCCGCCAGGCGCTCAATATTCTCGAGAACCAACTTTACAGCAGCCAAGGCCAATTCATCCGACAGCGGATTTTCATTGCGGTTCCACAGCGCTTCCATGGCATGCGTCAGGGCGTCGAGGCTGGAGGCAAAGGACGCGGGCAACGGCAGGCTACGGGTCAAGGGAGGGCAGTAAACGGCGAAATCCGGGTACATACCGGGGTGGGAAAGTGAATGCTTGCGGCTGCCTTTTTTGTCCCAGATTGTCGCCCACATGGTCAGCTCGGCACCTGTACCGTGCGTGGTGGGAACGGCGGCCAGTTGCGGGCCGCGATTCCCAATCCCGGTGGGAACTGCGACCAGTAGGTCATCGATTCGCGTGCGACCGCAGGCCAGGGCCAGGCGGATAACTTTGGCCGTATCCAGGACCGAACCGCCACCGACGGCCAGTATCCAATCGGGAGCGATCTGGCGCGCGAAATCAAGCGCCTGCTGCATGTTACCCTCAGTGGGGTTCGCTTCTATATCGCTGTACACCGGAACCCGGCCGAGCCATTCCGGCCGCGAGTCGGCCGCGACAGTGTCCAGGAAAGCAGGCGAATAAACGAACAACAACCCTTTCCCGGGAATGACCAGCGCGGGCAACAATGCGGCCAGGTCGTCTGTCCAGTGGATGGCGACGGGATTGGTGTAGCGCCACATGGATCAATCCAGAAACGTCATCAGGGCATCGCGCATCTGTTCGGGCGTTTGTTCGGGCCGCGGCAATCCGGCGGGTGTGCCTTTGCGGATACGTACGTGGACGAATAGGGGCTTGGCTGCATGGGCCAGGGTGGACAAAAGTTTCTGGAACTGGGCGGTGGTGGTGACTCGCTCCTGAGCCGGGTAGCCGCAGGCGCGGGCCACAGCGCAGAAATCTATCCCGGCGGCTGTGGAAGGCTGGCCACCGGTGGATTCGTAGGCCTGGTTGTCAAACAGTACATGCACAAAGTTTTTAGGCTGATAGTGCCCCACGGTAGCCAAGGAGCCCATTTTCATCAGCAGGGCGCCGTCTCCATCCAGTACAAAGACTGTGCGCTTGGGATGTTGGTTTGCCAGGCCCAATCCCAGGGTGGGCAAACAGCCCATGGAACCCATCATGTAAAATCGGCCCCGGTGATCGGTATACTGCTGAAGTTCACGACCTGAAAACCCGGTAGCCCCCAGCAGAATGTCTCGAGGGTCCGCCATCTCTGCCAGCAAATTGATGTAAGCCAAGCGCGGGGCGAATTTTTCGTCGATAGGGGAGGCGGTCTTTTGCTCGGGAGCAAAAAAATTTTTAGTGATAATGAAGGCGAACGGTGTGGCCGCGGTACGGCAGTGTTCTTGCGCCTGCGTAAGCGCTTGACAAAGTGCCGCGTTTCCCTTTTCCAGGACCAGATGCGGCACAGCAAATTGCTCCAGCAAACCGCGCAGAGCTCCCCCCATCACTCGATGTTGTGGGGCATCCTTTTGGCCCGGTTCGCCCCGCCAGGAAATCAAAAGCAGCGCTGGCAAGCGATAGAGCAGCTGCAGGGAAGAAAGGGGATTGACGATGTTGCCGAAACCGTCATTTTGCATATAGACTACGGGCAGGCGTCCGGACAGGGCGAACCCTGCGGCCAGGCCCATGGCTTCGCCTTCGGAAGTGCAGATGTAGTGCTCGGTTTCTGCAGCGGCCGCCAGATGATGGATCAGGGTCGAGAAAACGGAACAGGGTACTCCCATGAACGGGGAAAACGACGCGGCGCGCAAGCTGCGGATGAAATCGGCAGCGTTCATTGCCTTATTGCCCCCCCGGAATCAGTTGGAGGATCTCCTTGATCGGCGTGCAGTTCTTTTCGCATTCAAATGCCCGCTGGTTCCGCAGAATGGATTCGGCGGTACGAACCATGGATGGGTAGGCGCTGCGCAGGAGTTGGTTGGCATAGATGACGATGCGCACGCCGGCAGCCGCGAGCTCTTTTTCGTTTGTTTTGCTGTAGGTGGACGGGACCGCCACCAGCGGTACGCGTGGGTTGAACGAAGAATATTCGCGGCTGAAATTCATGATGTCGTCGGCGTTCTTTTTTTTGCTGTGGATCATGATCGCGTCGGCTCCGGCGGCGATATAGGCTTCGGCGCGGCGCAGGGCGTCGTCCAGCCCGGCTCCGAGGATGAGGCTTTCGATGCGGGCAATGACCATGAAGTCATCGGTGAACTGGGCTTTTTTGCCGGAATGTATCTTTTTGGAAAATTCACTGATGGAATCCTGCTGCTGAGAGCCCAGGCCCTCGACCAGCGAATTTTCTTTCAATCCGACCTTGTCCTCGATGATAACGGCGGAAATTCCCATGCGCTCAAGGGTCTTGACCATGAAGACGAAATGCTCGGTCAAGCCGCCGGAATCCCCGTCAAAAATGATCGGCTTGGTCGTGATCTCCAGGATGTTGTTCAGGGTGAGTATGCGGGAGGTGAAATCCACGCTGCCGTTGTCCGGGCGGCCCTTGGCCGTGGAATCGGTGAGGCTGCTCAGCCAGATGGCGTCAAACTCGCGTGTTTCATTACCGACCGTCACCCGGGTTTTTTCCACGATCAGGCCAGCCAGGCCGTTGTAGGCCTCCAGCACGCGCACCAGGTCCTTGGCCGCCAGCAGGCGGCGCAGCATTTTCAAGCGGGTCCCTGGCGTCGTCCCGATCTCCTTCAGTGAGCTGTTGAGTTGAGTGGAAGAAATGCCCATGGTATAATGCGGCTCGATCAGCTGGCCGCCCCACTCTTTCAGCGTCCGTATCACCCGGTCACGTATCTCGTGCTGCACCCCGGTCCGCCAATCGTCGCCATGTACGACGAAATCCGGCCGCAGGCGGAGCAGGTTCGGCACGTAATCAAGGGTTTCCTGCAGGACCACCCTGGATACGCCCTTGATGTTTTCCACGATCAGCCGGCGCTGTTCCATGGACATATAGGGCAGGCGTTTGTAACTGGCGATGGCGCTGTCCGTTAGCAGGCCAATGATGACCCGGCCATACTTCTGGGCTTCGCGGATGATGTTGAGATGCCCGGGATGGATCAAATCGGCGCTCATGGCGACATAGACTGTTTTTGCGGCATTCCGTTTTTTTTTGCTGTTGGCGATCATTTTTTTTTACCTGGATGTTGGCGTTTTTTCCAATTCAAGTTGTTATTCTTACATATTTTGCAGAAAAAAAAAAGGTTTTTTGGCAGGATAATAATTAACCTTGTTGGTTTCCCGCAATGGACCGCTGTTTCAAACCGGGTTGCCGATTGCCGGCCGATGCGCTATAATTAAACATGGAGAAAATATGTCTTTTCCCGAAACGTGAGGAGCAAACGGAGAAGGCCTATAATAAGCAATATGCAGCTTGCTGAGGAAAAGATCTACAAGGTTTCGGAACTGACCCAACTGGTAAAGCTGACGCTGGAGACCCAGTTCTCTTCCATCCAGGTGCTGGGGGAAGCTTCAGGCGTGGTCCTGGCCAGTTCCGGGCATCTTTATTTCACGCTAAAGGATGACGCCGGGGCCATGAAAGTGGTCATGTTCCGCGGCCAGTTGCAGAAAAGCGCGCTGAACCGGTTGGAAAACGGCCAGCAGATCATCGTCCAGGGGACCATTTCCGTCTACCCCCTGCGCGGCGAGATGCAGATCATTGCCAGCAACATGCGACTGCAGGGCATCGGCGATATTTTCGCCGCCCTGGAAAAGCTCAAGAAAGCCTACCAGGAAAAGGGCTATTTCGACCCGCAAAGGAAGAAATCCCTGCCCTTGCTCCCCGGCCGCATCGGTGTGGTCACTTCGCCGACCGGGGCAGCCGTGCGCGATATCGTGCGCATCCTGCGCCGCCGCTTCCCGGGCATCGCCATCGTCATTTTCCCGGCCAAGGTGCAGGGCGAGGGAGCCGCCGCCGAGATTGCCTCCGGCATCGAATATTTCAATAACGCCGACTTGGACAAAAAGGTGGACGTCTTGATCGTAGGCCGGGGCGGGGGAAGTTACGAGGACCTGTGGGCTTTTAACGAGGCTCCTGTGGTCGAAGCCATTTACCACAGCCGCATCCCGGTGATCTCCGCGGTCGGCCATGAGATCGATTTCACCATCGCCGATTTTGTCGCCGATCTGCGGGCGGCCACGCCGTCAGCCGCGGCCGAACTCGTGGTGGGGAAAAAGGATGAGTTCTTGAGCCGCATTGATTTTTTGCGCCACAACCTCATGCGCCACATGGAAAAACAGTTGCACGAAAAAAAATCCACTCTGGGGCAATTGCTCATGGAATCAAGTCTGGCCGATTTCCCCGGGCATTTGCAGGAGTTGGCCCAGCGCTTGGACGGCAGCGAGTTCGCCATGAACCGCCTTTTCCAGCAGTCCCTGAATCGCGGACTCAGCCGCTGGAACCGTACCATGCAGCGCTTTGCCGCTTTTGACTTGGGCGCCATGCTGAAAAACAGGGACCTGCAGGTTCAGAACCTGGGCACACGCTTGGCAGCGAATTTTTCCGAACGGCTGCAACAGTGGCGGGAAAAGATCAAGGTGCTGGATTCCAAGCTGGCCGGCATGAACCCGGAAAATGTTCTGGCCAAGGGCTATTCCATTACCACCGACCAGAACCAGCGGCTGGTCAAGGATTCGTCCGTTCTGGCCGCGGATGAAAGGATATCTATCCGTTTTGCCCGCGGCATGGCCGCCGCCAAAGTGATCAAGGAGTAAACCATGAAAAAAGAGACACCTGATTTTGAAAGTGCGCTCAAAAAACTCGAAGCCATCGTGCAAAAACTTGAGAATCCCGAAGTACCCCTGCAAGAGGGCTTTGCTTTGTATGAAGAAGGTATGAAACTGACCGGGCAGATGAAAAAGGAACTCAACGACATCGAAAAAAAAGTGAAAATTCTGCAGAAAGGCGCCAAGGGCGACCTGCAGGAAGCCGATTTCGAGCCGTCTGAAAATGACTGATTATCTGCAGCGCCTGACCACGGCCGTCGACCGCGAGCTCCTTGACGGCATCCAGCCCGGGAATGGTACGCTGGAAGCCGCTATGCACTACGCGCTGACGGTGCGCGGCAAGCGTCTGCGGCCGCTGCTGTTCCTCACCCTGCTCGATGCCTGCCGGATCGAGGCGGAGCGCTTCATCGGCCTGGCATCCGCCCTGGAGATCATCCACACCTACTCGCTGATTCACGACGATCTGCCGGTGATGGACAACGACGACCTGCGCCGCGGCATGCCCACGGTCCACCGCAAGTTCAACGAAGCCGTGGCCCTGCTGGCCGGGGACACTCTATTGACCTTTGCTTTTGAAAAGATCGCCTCCTCCCCACTGGCAGCCGAAAAGATCGTGACCATCATCGGCATTATTACCCGCTGCATCGGCAAGCAGGGCATGGCCCGCGGGCAGGCCCTTGACCTGGAGTTTTCAGGGCAAGCCGGGACCATCGCCGAGATCCACCGCCTGAAAACGGCCGAATTGATCAAAGGCTCGCTGCTGGCCGCCGCGGTGACGGCCGATTTCGACGGCTGCCGCCGGGAGCTGCTGGCCCGGGCCGGTATTGCCCTGGGCATGGGTTTCCAGCTGGCCGATGACCTGCTGGACATCACCGGTGCCGAGGACGTGGTCGGTAAAAAATTGCACAAGGACCAGGCCAATTGCAGCCCAAATGCCGTTCTGTATTTCGGGGAGCAGGCGGTCAGGGAGAAAATAGACGCCTATTATCTTGAGGCGCAGGCCCGGGTCGGAGAACTGGAGATCGATTTCCCCCCCTTTCTGTTCTTGATGAAAAGCATGCTGTACCGGAGTCAATGATGCCGCTATTGGAAACGATCCATTCCCCGGCCGATGTCAAGAAATTGAGCCTGGAGGAGTTGTCCCGCCTGTCAGGGGAGATCACGGAACTGCTGGTGCAGGTCGTCTCGCAGAACGGCGGCCACTTGTCGTCCAACCTGGGAGTCGTGGACCTGACCCTGGCCCTGCACCGGGTTTTCGACGCGCCGCTGGACAAGATCATCTGGGATATCGGCCACCAGAGTTATACCCACAAGATCATCACCGGCCGCCGGGAACGGATCTTCTCCATCCGCAAAAAGGACGGGCTGCTCGGCTTTCCCGACCGCGCTGAAAGCGAATACGACGTCCTGAACACGGGGCACGCCTCGACTTCTCTCGGTTTCGCATCGGGCCTGGCCATCGCCCGCGACCGCCAGAACGAGAAATTTCATATTGTCACCGTGATCGGCGACGGGGCCCTGACCGGCGGCGTGGCCCTGGAAGCCCTGAACCATATCGGCCAGGTCAAGCAGCGGTTGATCATCATTCTCAACGACAACAAGATGTCGATCTCTCCCAATGTCGGAGGCATCTCCCGCCACTTGAACTACCTGGTTTCGGGCCGGCCCTACATCCGCATGAAGGAAGTCATCCAGAATATCCTCAAGTCCATTCCCGGCCTGGGCAATTCAATGTATGAACTGGCCAAAAAATTGGAAGTGCTGATGCGTACCATGATGGTGCCCGGGTCGCTCTTTGATGAGCTGGGCATCAAATATATCGGTCCGGTCAACGGCCATGATTTCGGCGAAATGCTCAAGGAATTCGCGGCCGCCAAGAAGCACGATTTTCCGGTGCTGCTGCACGTGGTCACCCGCAAGGGCCGGGGCTATGTGCCGGCCTCCCAGGATCCCAGTTCGTTCCATTCTTCGGCCCCTTTCAATATTGAAAACGGCAAGTTTATCGGCGGCGGCAAAGGCCCATCCTATTCGGAAGTGTTCGGGGAAACGGTCAGGCGCCTGGTTGAACGGGACCGGCGGATGGTGGCCTTGACCGCGGCCATGCCGGAAGGCACCGGCCTGGATGCCGTGCAGAAGGAATTCCCGGAAAATTTCTTCGATGTCGGCATCGCCGAGCAATACATGTTCGATTTCGCCGGCGGCCTGGCCCTGGGAGGCTTCAAGCCGGTGATCGGCGTGTACTCCACTTTCCTGCAGCGGGCCGTGGACCAGATCATCCACGATATTTCGCTGATGCGTATTCCGATCCTGGTCGGGCTGGACCGGGCCGGTTTGGTGGGTGGCGACGGCCCGACCCACCAGGGGCTTTACGACATCGCCCTGTTGAATCCCATCCCGGATATCGTGCTCATGGCGCCCAAGGATGAAAATGAGCTTCAGCACATGGTTTACTCCGGCAGCCGCCTGGCCAAGCCCGTCTTTATCCGCTATCCCAAGGAACCGGGTCGGGGAGTGCCCCTGGACAAGGATTTGCTCGAGATTCCCGAGGGCAGGGCCGAAGTGCTACGCCGCGGCGGCGACGCCCTGATCCTGGCCGTGGGCCCCCTGGTGTACCGCGCCATGGAAGCAGCGGAACAGCTGGCTCTTCAGGATAAAATCGAAACAACCGTGGTCAATATCCGTTTCATCAAACCGCTGGACCGGGAGCTGATCTTTTCCCTGGCGGCCGAAATAAAAAAAATCATCACTGTGGAGGATGGAACGGCCATGGGTGGTTTCGCTTCCGTCATCCACAAGGAATTCCTGAAACTCGGGCCGAACGGACACGAATTTCTCACCCTGGCCGTCGGGGAAGGCGTTATGCCCCTGGCTTCCCGGGAAGAGCTTTTGGAGCATTTCGGTTTGAACAGCTCCGGCATGTACCGCAAAGTCCGCGCTTTCGTCAAAGGTGGGTAGGGGATGGTTTTACCCCCTGAAGGGGGCGAGCACCCTCCCTTACAAGAGCAGCTGGAACGTATCCTTGACAGTTGGTTAATAATTATTTATGATTAAACCATGATTGTGGGCTACAACACCGATATCAAATACCGCAAAGAGGTTTTTCATATCCAAACCGAGGATAAAGGACAGGGCAATCCCCTGATCGAAACCCTGGTTTATCTCCATGGCGAGATCTTGCTTTCCCGCCGCATCTCCTACGCCCACCTGTTGGCATCGGCGGAAAAGACCAAAAAGGTAAAGGGCCTGATGAAGAGCCAGCACGACCAGATCATCGCTGAATTGAAAGAGGGACGCTTCTCGCACCTGATGTCCATGGATACTCAGGACATCGAAGACCAAACCCTTGATGAACTGGTGCTGCAGTATTTAAGCGACGAAACTCCCTGATTCATGCCCGAAAATATTCTCCTCATCGACGGCATGTACCTGGTTTTCAGTTCCTTCTACTCCCACCACGCCATGCGCTCCCTCAAAGGCGAGCCCACCGGGGCCCTTTTCGGTTTCATCAGCCGGGTGGAAAGCCTGATCCAGGAATTGCAGCCCAACCGGCTGGTGGTGGCCTTTGATTCCAAGGAAAAAAATTTCCGCCGCGACTTGTATCCCGAATACAAAGCCAAACGCCTGCCGCCGCCCGAAGAACTGATCCAGCAGCTGCCCGCCATCCGCGAATACCTGACCTGCCGCGGCATCCATTTTTTGGAAAAACCCGGTCTGGAAGCTGACGATATCATCGCTCTGCTGGCCCGGCGTTTCGCCGCCGCCGGCAGTGAAGTGCTGATCTTCAGCGCCGACAAGGATCTGTTTCAATTGGTTGCGGAACGGATATTCATTTTTCACCCCAAACTGAAAAGAAAGCTGGACCGCGGCGATGTCAAGGAATTCTTCGGGGTTTTTCCCGAGCAGATCGTCGACTACCTGGCTCTGGCCGGAGACGCTTCGGACAACATTCCCGGCATCCCGGGCATCGGCGACAAAACCGCGACCAAATTGATCGAAAAGTTCGGCAGCCTGGCGGCCATGCTCGAAGGACTCGACCAGGTCGAGGCCAAGTTCCAGGAAAAGATCAGGACCAATATCCACCTTTTCGAGCTGTGGCACCGCTTGCTCGATTTTTCCCAAATCCCGGTCGTGGATCTTGACCTGCAGGTGCCGCCTTTTGTGGCCCGTGCCGACGAGAACTTGCTGGAGTTGTACCGCCGCTTCCAGTTCAACAGCTTGCTGAAAAAAATGGACGCTGCTCCCCGGGCTGCCAATGCAGAACCTGCCATAGCCGCCCGCCTGGTCGAGAATCCCGCCCAAATAAAGGAACTCGCGGGAAAAATTAAGGCGGCCGGAAGTTTCGCCTGGGATATCGAGACTACGGCGATCGAATTTTTCAAGGCCGGGCTTGTCGGCCTTTCGGTTTTCGTTGACGGCGAAGGGTATTATGTTCCCTTTTTGGTTCCTCCCGCTGCTGCGGGACGATTCAGCCTGACTTTAAGCGATTTCAAAAATGAAATGGCCGGACTTTTCAATGACCCGAAAATCAAGAAAACCGGGCACAACCTGAAGTTTGACATGCTGCACCTGCTGCGGGAGGGAATGCCGGCCAGCGGTATCGAGCACGACACCATGATCATGTCCTATCTTCTCTTTCCCAACCGCCGTTCCCACCAGTTAAAGGAGTTGAGCGCCGAATTTCTGGGGGTCAGACAGACAACTTATGATGAATTGGTCGGCAAGGGCAAAAGCCGGGTCAAAATCACTGAAGTGGATGTGGAACAGGTCGGAAGCTACTGCGTGGCCGATTCCCGAAGTTCCTGGCAATTGGTGGAGAAGCTGCTGCCGCAGCTGCGGGACAAGCAACTACTTGACCTTTATCGCGAAATCGAAATGCCGCTGGTCCATGTTCTGCTGAACATGGAATGGCACGGCATCGGCATCGACCGCGCTTTCCTCAAAAATGCCGCCACTCGTTTGCAGGAACAGATCGCCTCGACCGAAAAAGAGGTTCAGGAGCTGGCGGGCTATGAATTCAATCTGAACTCCTCCCAGCAACTGGCCGAACTGCTCTTTGAGAAAATGAACCTGCCGCTGAATAAAAAAACCCGCAAGACCAAGGTGCAGTCCACCGACATCGACGTGCTGAACGAGCTGAAGGGTTTTCCCATCGTCGAAAAACTCATCGCCTACCGTACCTATAAAAAACTGCATTCCACCTACGTCCAGGGCCTGCTGGACAATCACGATGAAAATGACCGTGTCCATACGTCATTCAACCAAACGATCACGGCCACCGGACGCCTCTCTTCGTCCAATCCCAACCTGCAGAACATCCCGGTCGGTGAGATCGCCGGGCTCAACCTGAGGCGGGCATTTGTCGCCGCCCAGGACAGGCTGCTGCTGTCGGCCGATTATTCCCAGATCGAACTGCGGGTTATGGCCCATTTTTCCGGGGATGAAAACCTGCTGCAGGCTTTTGCTGAAGGGTTGGACATCCACCAGCACACCGCCGACCTGGTCTTTGCCGCCGACCTTTTTTCGCCGCGGGCCGAGTTGCGCCGGCGCGCCAAGATCATCAATTTTTCTATCATATACGGCAGCGGCGCCTATTCCCTGGCCAGGGAGCTGGGCGTAAGCTTCGCCAAGGCCAAGGAATTCATCGACCGTTATTTTGAAAAATACAGCGGTGTCAGGTTCTTCATGGACAAAGTGATCGCCGCCGCCGAAAAGGATCCCGAAGTGAGGACCATTTCAGGACGTGTCCGTCCCATTCCCGAAATTCTAAGCTCCAACCGCACGGTCAAGGAGAACGGCAACCGCATGGCCATCAACACGATCATCCAGGGCAGCGCCGCCGATATCATCAAGATCGCCATGATCCGCATCCACGGGCATCTGCGCTCCATGCAAAGCCGTTTGATCCTGCAGGTGCACGACGAATTGGTTTTTGAATACCCTGCCGACGAAGAAAAAAGGTTGCTGGCCATGGTCAAGAGGGAAATGGAAAACGCCTTGCCGTTGAAGGTGCCGCTGAAGATCAGCTTGAAAAAAGGCCGGAACTGGTCTGATATGAATGAAATCAAGGAATGGTCATGAAGGAAATCGATGCGGAAAAATTCAAGGAGATCGTCAAGCGCGGCATGGAATTCCTGTTCCAGGACCGCCTGCTGCTCAACAAGATCAATGTTTTCCCCGTGGCCGACGGCGACACCGGCGACAACCTGACCCATACACTGAGACCGGTCTACCAACAGATCGACGCCATGGTCGAGCCGCGACTGGACGACCTGGCCGCCCGGCTGGCGGCCGGGATGCTGATGTCGGCCAAGGGCAATTCAGGCGTGATCTTTTCGCAGTTTTTTTTCAGTTTCGCCAAGGCGTTGAAGGGCAAGGCCACCATCGGTCCGGCCGATTTCAGCCTGGCCATGGAAAGGGCCGTGCAAGAAACCTACGCTTCCATCGCTCAGCCCAAGGAAGGGACCATCCTGACCGTGCTGCGCCACAGCGCCGAAGAATTCAAGCGCCTGGCCATGGAGGGTGAATTGTATCACGTGATCTTTGAAAAAGTGATCATCAAGGCCAAGGAAATCCTGGAAAAAACCCGCGATATCCTGCCGCAGCTGAAGAAGGCCAAGGTGGTCGACGCCGGCGGATTGGGATTCTTCCTGTTCTTCAAGGGCATGGCCGCGGCCGTCCAGGGTGGGCAGGAATACACGCCCGGGGCAGGCAGCAGTGCTTTTGACCAGGTCCCCCAGGCAGTGGAGGCCTCCGAGTGGGCCTATTGCGCCGAATGGGTATTGCGTCCGCGCGGCCGGGACAAGGATTTTTTCATGGCGCTGCTGAAAAAGCATGGCGATTCGCTGCTCATTGCCGGCGATGCCGACATGCTGCATCTCCATATTCACACCGACAGCCCCGAAGTCGTGGAAAAAGAATTGCTCCGCCACGGTGAGATCGTTTCCCGCAAGGTCGACTCGTTGCTGGAGCCGCAAACCCGTTGTTCGGAAATCGGCGTCGCCCTAATCATGGATTCGGCGGTGGATATTCCCGAACAGACGGAGAAAGCCTTGGGCATCACCATCGTGCCCCTGCAGATCCTGCTGAACGACCGCTATTGCCGTGACCGCTTCGAGATCGGCAAGGAGGAGCTCTACCGCCGCATGCGCAGTGAAAAGGACCTGGTGGTCAAAACCTCGCAGCCGGTGCCGCTCGATTTCAAGACCGCTTTCGAATCGGCTCTGTCCCGAAAGAGGCAGGCACTTTTTTTCAGCCTGTCGTCGCGCTTGAGCGGCTCATATCAAAACGCCATGGCGTCGCTGCGCGCTCTGCCCGCCGCCGATCAGGCCAGAGTGCGCATCATCGATACGCGCAATGTTTCGGCCGGCAGCGGCCTGCTGCTCTGTTGCGCCGTGCAGCTCCTGCAACAGGGGCGGGACCTGGACCAGACCGTTGCCGAGATCGAGTCGCGGCGCCAGGAGGTCGTGTCCCTGGGCTATGTCGAATCTCTGGAATACGCCGTGCGCGGCGGCCGTTTGCCCCCCTTGGCCGGCTCGCTGACCCGCCTGTTGGGGATCAAGCCGTTGGTGGCCTTTGAAAACGGGGTGCTGGTGAAAAAGGGGATACTGCGCAGCGACAGGAACAAGGAAAAAAAAGTTGTGCGTCGTTTCCTCAAAAAACTCGACATGGGCAAGGCCTATTCCGTGGGGGTGGT
>DATKZA010000014.1:0-66377 GCA_035528155.1 Patescibacteria group bacterium
GGCCGGAGAAAAAGAGGTCCGCGACTATATCCGCATCGGCGACAGGGAGATCATCGCCAAGGCGCTCAAAGAAATGCTCTCTTCAGCGGAGATCGTGCGGCTCACCATAGAAGGTCACGACGGAATAGTGTATGCGTTGCCGGAAGTGCTGGAAGCGGCGGGCCGTTTGCGCGCCGCGGCGTCGCGCGTCCGCCTGCTCAGCCCCTTCGACAACCTGGTCATTTCCCGCTCCCGCCTGAAGGAGCGCTTCGGCTTCGACTATACCCTGGAGTGCTACGTGCCGAAACACAAAAGGAATCACGGCTATTTCGTGCTGCCCATCCTGTTCGGCGAGAACATCGTCGGCCGCCTCGACCCCAAGGCCGACCGCAAAAGCAAGACATTTCGCGTGCGCCAGCTTTCTATCGAACCCGGATGCAATGATGATGACGGCTTGCTCCCTGAGCTCGGCCGCGCCCTCGGCGAACTGGCGCGCTTCAATGGCTGTCAAACGGTCATCCTGGAAAACGTCCAACCAAAAAAACTCCTTGCCCCGCTGAAAAAAGCACTGACCTTGGGATGGAGCGGCTGATCAATTAGGGAACCTGCCGGTTTGCGAATGCGGAAGTGAGCCGGCTACTCTTTTTTGCTGTGCAATTTTTTTTTGAAGAGTTTGAATTTTTCCGATTCGTTTTCCTTTTTCGACCAGCGACGAATGCCGGCCAGGTTGACCTCGTTGTCCCTGGCGACCATCACGGCCTGTTCCAGCGCCTGCAGGTCATTCCAGAAATAGAAAGCTGCCAGGCGGTCGCGGACCGAATCGGTGCGCGTGAGCAATTTGAGCTGCATCTTTTTAACAGCGATCGTGTTCGTGGCGGTGATCTTTTCCGCGCCGATCGAAAGGGGCGGATTCAGGATGTCGATGGAATATTTGACTTTGCTGTTGACGTATATCCTGCCCTCGGGAGCAAAGCCGATCTGGAGCAAGGCCGCCTGGATCCTGGCCGTCGGGGCTTCCGAGATATTGACGAAGTCCAGGTCATAGGATTCATAGCGGTTGCCGGTGTAGAGGCTGACGCAGGCGCCGCCGGTGAGCACGGTGTCGATGCCATGGGTGCGCAAATGATCGGAAACGAAAGCCGCCAGTTCACGGTGCGATAGTTTTTGCGGATCTTTCATGACGGTTTCCCCGCCCGGCGCGGCCGGCGGCGGCGGATGTAATACTTGTCCCTCTCCGCGGCGTCCAGGAAGTCCAGTGTCTTCTGCAGCATTGCTGCGAGTTCCTTGCGGAAGGGGTAGCGGGGGTTCAGGCCGTAGAGCCGCACCCTGCCCCGCAGCCGGCTGTAGAGGACGCCGGCGCCTTCCATTTTTTTCAATTGATACTGGACGGCATTGAGGTTGAAGGCGAAATTGCGGGCGATCTCACTGGGGTAGGAGCCGTCGTTGGCCAGAAGAAAAAGGAGAATTTTCTCCTTGAGCGGCGATTCCAGCAATGCTTCCAACATGATCTCCTCCTACAACCCAGTTGGTCACACAACCAACGTGGTTGTATGTTAGAACAATACGGAGCGGTTGTCAAGGGCATGCGCTTGAAATGTTCCGCATGCCGCCAAAAGCACAATTCAAACTGGAACAGATCCTATGTCTTCACCTTGCAGCTCTCTGCGACGGCGGCTGCGAAGTCGTCGATCTGTTTTTCCGTGGTGTTCCACGAGCACATCCAGCGCACTTCGTTTTTGTCCTCGTCCCAAATATAGAAGAAATACTTTTTCAATAACTTGTCGATGGCCCGGCGGGGCAGGGAGGCGAAGACTGCGTTGGCTTGTACAGGTTGAACGATCTTCACTTCAGGAATAGATTTTACTTTTTCTTCAAGGAGCTTGGCCATGCGGTTGGCGTGGGCGGCGTTCTGCAGCCAGAGGTCGTCGCTGAGCAGCGCGGTCAGCTGGGCGGCGATGAAACGCATCTTGCTGGCCAGCTGCATCTTCTGCTTGCGGATGAAGAGGGTGTCTTTGCTCAGTTCGGGGCGGAAGCAGACCACGGCTTCGCCGAGCAGCAGGCCGTTCTTGGTGCCGCCGAAAGAGAGAATGTCGACGCCGAGTTCGCCGCTGATCTCGCCCAGGCCCAGGCCCAGCGAGGCGGCGGCGTTGCACAGCCGGGCGCCGTCCATGTGCAGGAAGAGGCCGTTTTTACGGCAGAAGGCGGCGATCTCCCGTACCTCGGCGGCGCTGTAGACCGTGCCCAGTTCGCTGGCCTGGGTGATGGACACAAGCGCCGGCTGGACGCGGTGCTGGTCGAGGCGGCCGCGCAGGTGGCGGGCGATGTCGGCGCAGCCGAGCTTGCCGTCGGTGGTATGGACGGTGAGCAGCTTGCAGCCGGTGGCGCTTTCGGGGGCGCCGCACTCGTCGGCGTTGATGTGGGCGTGCTCGCTGCAGATCACCGCCTGGAAGGAACGTGCCAGGGTGGAGATGCTGACGACGTTGGCCCCGGTGCCGTTGAAAACGAAATAGACGTCGGCCTCCTTGCCGAAGTGCCCGCGGAACTTTTCGGCGGCCGTGGCGGTGAAGTCGTCAAGTCCGTAGGCCACGGCCGGGCCGCTGTTGGCCTCGCTGATCGCCTCCAGTACGCGCGGGTGCACCCCCGAGTGGTTGTCGCTGCCGAATGTCGTGTCGACTGCCATGTTCCCTCCTTGTCCCGGCGCTGCACGCCGGGATTGTTCATGTTTTCTTGATGATCACCGCGGTGATGTCGTCATCGGGGCTGCTGTTAAAGGCCAGCAGGTCCTCTTTGACCTGAGCGAAGATCTGGCGGGCCGGGAGATGCTTGAAAGCCTTCAGTTTTTCTTCCAGCCGGCCGGGGAAGTATTTGCGCCCGTTGGCGTCGCGGTGGTCGGACAAACCGTCGCTGTAGAGGATCAGGATGTCGCCGTGCCCCATCAAATTGATCTCGTTCACCGTGTATCTTTCCTTGACGCCGAGCAGCGGGATGGAGATCTCGCTGTTGCCGCGCGAGGGCATGGTGCCGATCTGGGGAAAAGAAACCAGCCGGTCCTCGCTGATGGCCACCAGGCGGTCGAACTCGTTGGAAAAGACCATGGGCGGCGGGTGGGCGGCCGACAGGAAGCGGAAGGTGCCGTTTTCCGAGATCTCGCCGTAGACCATGGTCAGGGTCTTGGATATCCCCGAGGAATTGAAGAAGCGCGTGTTGATGTTGTCGAACAGGGTGGTGGTGATCTCCCCGAAAAATTTCAATTCGTAGGAAACGCCGAGCAAAAAAGCCTGGTGGAACACCGCGGCGATGAAGGCCGAGCTGAAGTCATGCCCCTCGACGTCGAGCACGACGATGCCGGCCCGGGCGGCAGTTGCGCACAATTTGCTTTTCAGTTTTTCCGGGGCCTCGCGGATGAGCTTGTCCATTTTGTAGCGTTTTTTGAAATCGACGTAGATGATGTGGTCGCCGCCGGCCTGGCCGTTGCGCGGCAGCGCTTCGCCGTAGACATCGATCCACGGCACTTCGGGAAGCTCCGAGGGCGGCGCGTCGAAGTTATGGACCAGTTCGCCCAGGTTCTCCAATTCGGCGGTCAGGAGATCGATGCGTTGCCGTGCCGCGGCCAGAAGTTCGCTTTCGCTTTTCTCTTTCATGGCATCAGAAAAGGATTTCTATGGAATTCGGCCCCGTCAGTTTTTCGATGTCTTTTTTCATGGAGGCGGTGGCGCGAATGCCCTGGCCCGGCTCGGAATTGATCACCACGCGCGCGTTGTCGGCGTGGTTGATGACGATGATATAGGGAACCGAGTCGCGGTTTTTTTCCAGCTTCTGCTTCAGTTTTTCATTGAAACTCTCGTCGATCTGGTTGTAGTTGATGGTGATGACGATCTTGCGGGCTTTCTTTTTGAGCATGGCTTCGAGCTCATGCAGGTTCTCCAGGTAGATGGTCTCCTCGCTGTCGGATTCGGCGCCGCGGAAGTGGCTGCGGCCTTCCAAAAAATAGGGCACGTCGACCTTCAATTCCTTTTCCAGGGCCGCCCACCTGTCCTTGAAGCACAGGACCTTGATGCGCCCGGTCAGGTCCTCAAAATAAATTTCCCCGTAGGCATCGCCTTTTTTCGAAGTGCGGCGCGCAAATTCGGTGACCACTCCTCCCAGCTTGATGATCTCCCCCTTGAATTCATAGTTCTGGATGGCCAGAACGGTGGTGTTGGAGACCTTGCTGATCTCGCTGCTGAATTTTTCCAGTGGATTGCGGGTGACGTAAATGCCGGCGATCTCCCTTTCACCCGTGATCATTTCGTTTTCCGGCCACTCCTCGAGTTTCAGGTATTCCCGGGGAATGTAATTGTCGTCGATCTCCTCGGCGAACAGGGCCTTCTGGTTGCGGCTGCGGTTCCTGTTGATGATGGCCGCCCTTTTGATCACGTCGCCGATGCCTTCGAACAGGGTCCGTCTTTTCAGGCCGAAACAATCGCAGGCCCCGGCCTTGATCAGGCTTTCCAGAACGTTTTTGTTGACCTTGCCCAGGTCGATGCGGGCGACGAAATCATTGAAGTCCTTGAATTCCCCTTCCTGGTCGCGGGCCGCCAGGATGATGCCCAGGGCGGCGCTGCCCACGTTTTTCAGGCCGATCAGGCCGAAGCGGATGGCGCCGGCCGATTCGGCGTGGAAGTTTTCCCGGCTCTTGTTGATGTCGGGAGGCAGGATATCGATGCCCATTTTTTTGCTTTCCGAAATGTATTGGATGATCTTCGAGGAGGTGCTGGTCTTGTCGGCTTCGGAACTGAGGTGGGCCGACATGAAGTAAACGGGGTAATGGGCTTTCAAATAGGCCGTCTGGTAGGCCAGGTAGGCGTAGGCCGTGGAATGGGATTTGTTGAAGCCGTATTCGGCGAAGGTCTTCATTTGACCGAAAAGCTCTTCGACTTTTTTCTTGTCGTAGCCTTTTTTGGCGGCGCGCTCAAGGAATCTTTTTTCCTGGGCGGGCATTTTGCTCGCTTCCTTCTTGCCCATGATCTTGCGCATTTCGTCGGCCTCGCTCATGGAAAAACCGGCGATGCGCACCGATATCTGCATGACCTGTTCCTGGAAAACGATGATGCCGTACGTATCTTTTAAAATCTCCTCGAGCTCGGGGAGGATATAACTGACCTTCTCGCGGCCCAGCTTGCGGTTGACGTAAACATCGGCCATGCCCGACTGCAGCGGCCCGGGGCGGTACAGGGCGTTGAGCACGATCAGGTCCTCGATCCTGGTCGGCTTCGACTTTTTCAGATAGTCGCGCATGCCCGAGCTTTCGAACTGGAATATGCCGTCGGTGTCTCCTTTTTGGAAGACCTTGAAAGTCTTGGTGTCCAGCAGGTTGATGTTTTCCAGATCGATGACCGTGCCCTCGCTTTCCTGCACCGCGCGGACGATGTTTTTGATGATGGTCAGGGTTTTCAGGCCCAGGATGTCCATTTTCAGCAGGCCGATGTTCTCCACTTCGTCCTTTTCAAAATGGGTGGTGATGTCGTCCTTGGTTTTGTAAAGCGGCATGTATTCGGTCAGTTTCTTGGGGGCGATCACCACCCCGGCGGCGTGCATCGAGGTGTGGCGGATGTTGTTTTCCAGTTTCAGGGCGTATTGGATCAGCTTGGCGAACTCGGCGCTGCGCTTGATCTCGCGCTGCAATTCCGGACTTTTTTCAAGTACGTCCTTCAGCTCCACCTTGGGGCCCTCGGGGATCATTTTGGCCAGGCGGTTGACATCGGCCAGTTTGACCTCCATGACCCGGCCGATGTCGCGAATGGCCAGCTTGGCTTTCATGCGCCCGAAGGTGACGATCTGGGCCACGTTGTCCACGCCGTACTTGACGCGGATGTATTCGATGACCTCATCGCGGCGTTCGGCGTCGAAATCGATGTCGATATCGGGCAGGCTGACGCGCTCGGGATTGAGAAAACGCTCGAAGATCAGTTCGTATTCCAGCGGGTCGATATTGGTGATGCCCATGACGAACGCCACCAGGCTGCCCACCACCGAGCCGCGGCCGGGGCCGACCGGAATGCCGCTTTCCTTGGCGAAGCGGATGATGTCCCAGACGATGAGGAAATAACCGGGGAAGCCCATTTCGCGGATTTTTTCTATTTCGTATAAAAGGCGTTCCTGGTATTCCTCGTGGCTATGCTTCAGGTGTTTGGACTTGGATAGGTAATGGTGCTTGATGCGCTCGAAGCCCTCGAGGCAGATCTTTTCGAAAAAATCGTCGGCGCTCAATTTGCCCGGTGTGTTGAAAGCGGGCAGGAAGTATTTTTTCAGCTTGAATTCGAAATTGCAGCGCGAGGCGATGTCGAAAGTGTTTTCCAGGGCGTCGGGGAGGTCGGCGAATAGTTCGGCCATTTCTTCGCTGGATTTGAAATAGAGCTGTTCGGTCTCCTTTTTCATCGGCCGGTCGGCGTCGCTGATGACGTTGCTGGTCTGCAGGCAGATCAGGATCTCGCGGGCGTCGGCGTCTTCCTCGCTCAGGTAGTGGACGTCGTTGCTGGCAGCCAGCGGGATGTCCAGGTCCCGGGCCAGGTCCACCAGCTGCGGCAGGACCTGCAATTGTTCGGC
Source organism: Patescibacteria group bacterium (assembly GCA_035528155.1). Taxonomy (GTDB): domain Bacteria; phylum Acidobacteriota; class Aminicenantia; order UBA2199; family UBA2199; genus UBA2199. The sequence goes on from DATKZA010000014.1 coordinate 6,565, forward strand.
CATGCCGTGGTTCTGGAGCTCGATGTAAAAATTGTCCTTGAAGACCTCGCGGTACCAGCGGGCCGCCGTCCTGGCCTTGTCCTCGCGGCCGCGCAGCAGCTGGTAGGGGATCTCGCCCTGGATGCAGGATGACATGACCAGCAGGCCATCCTTGTATTTTTCCAGCAGCTCCTTGTCGATGCGCGGCTTGCGGTAAAAGCCCTCCAAAAAGGAGGCGGTGATCAGTTCGCACAGGTTGCGGTAGCCCTGGTCGTTCTTGACCAGTACCAGCAGGTGGAAATAGTTGAGTTCGTCCTCGCGGCGGTTGGGTTTGTCGAAACGGGAATTCGGCGCCAGGTACAATTCGGAACCGATGATGGGCTTGATCTCGCTTTGCAGGGCTTTTTTGTAGAAATTGACCGCGCCCAGGATGGAGCCGTGGTCGGTCAGGGCCACGGCGGGCATCTGGAAAGCGCGGGCTTTTTTCAGCAGGTCGTCGATCTTCAGGGTGGAATCGAGCAGGCTGTATTCCGAATGCAGGTGCAGGTGGATGAAACTCTTCATTCCCATTCGATCGTCGCCGGCGGCTTGGAGGTGATGTCGTAGACCACGCGGTTGACCTGGCGGATCTGGCGGACGATGCGGTTGGCGGCGGCGTCCAGCACCTGCGGCGGCAGCGCCGCCCAGTTGGCGGTCATGCCGTCGCTGCTGGTCACGGCGCGCAGGGCGATGACGTTGCCGTAGGCGCGCTCGTCGCCCATCACGCCGACGCTGCGCACCGGCAGCAGCACGGCGAACGCCTGCCAGGTTTTTTCATACCAGCCGCTTTTTTTTAATTCGTCGATAAAAATATCATCGGCCTGCTTCAGTACGGAAAGCTTCTTCGCCGTGATGTCGCCCAGGACGCGCACGGCCAGTCCCGGTCCGGGAAAAGGATGGCGGTTGAGGATGTCGGCGGGGATGTCCAGCAGCCGCGCCACCTGGCGCACCTCGTCCTTGAACAGGAACTTGAAGGGCTCGATGATCCGCCCCTGCTTTTCCAGTTTCTGCACTTCGCGCACGCGGTTGTGGTGGGTCTTGATGGTTTGTGACGGGCCCTGCACCGGGTTGCTTTCGATCACGTCGGGATAGAGCGTGCCCTGGATGAGGAAATCGAAACCTTTCAGGCCGCGGTAGAATACGTCGATAAAGGTCCTGCCGATGATCTTGCGCTTGCTTTCGGGCGCGCTGACCCCCTTGAGGTTCTTCAGGAAGCGGCGGCCGGCGTTGACATAGGTGACCTTCAACCCCAGGCGCCGGCGCAGGTTGTACAGGACCTCCTTCTCCTCGTCAAGGCGCAGCAGGCCGTTGTTGACGAAGATCGAGGTGACCTTGTCCCCCAGCGCCCTCTGCAGCAGCACCGCCAGGGTGGTGGAGTCGACGCCGCCGCTCACGCCCAGCAGCACGCGCTTGCCCAGGCATTGCCCGCGCAGTTCGGCGATCTCGTTTTCGACGAAATTTTTCATGCTCCAGGTGCGGTCGGCCTTGGCGATGGCGAAAAGGAAATTGGCCAGGATCTTTTTCCCTTCCCGGCTGTGCATGACCTCGGGATGGAACTGCACGGCGAAAATATTTTTCTTGCGGTTCTCGATGGCGGCGATGGTGCCGTCTGAGGAACGGGCGGTGACATGGTAGCCGGGAGCCGGGTCGGCTACCGAATCGCCGTGGCTCATCCAGACCGTGCTGTGGTCGTCCACGTTCGCGAACAAGGGGGTCGCGGCCTTGATATCGAGTTGCGCCTTGCCGTATTCGCGCTGGGTCGAGCGCTCCACCCGGCCGCCCAGCATCCTGGTGATCAATTGCATGCCGTAGCAGATGCCCAGGATGGGAATGCCGCAGCTGAGGAGCTCCCTGCTTACACGCGGCGCGCCGGTGACAGTGGTGCTGGCCGGTCCGCCCGAGAGGATGATGCCGGCCGGCGCTTCAGCCAGGATCTTTTTCAGGCTGTAATGGAAGGGACGGATCTCGGAAAAAACGCCCAGCTCGCGGATGCGGCGGGCGATGAGCTGGGTGTATTGCGAACCGAAGTCCAGGATCAGGATTTTATCTTTCATAGATGGCGCAATTGTAGCAGATTTAAAGCAGGGGTTCAATAAGGATTTTCCCGATATTTTTCTGATTCCCACCGCAAAATTGACCTGCAGCGCCCCTAGGTTTATACTGGCTGTCCATGCCCGAACTGCCCGAAGTCGAAACCATCGTCCGCGAATTGCACCGGCATATTGTCGGCAAGACCGTCGTCGCCGTCCGCTTGCTTTGGCCGCGCTCGGTTGATGGTTCGAAGAGTGAATTCCGCCGCCGTCTGCGGGGCATGCACATCGCCGCCGTGTCCCGGCGCGGCAAGTATATCGGCCTGGAAAGCGAAGACGGGACTTTCTTTACCATTCATCTGCGCATGACCGGCAAATTGGTGCGGGAGCTGACCGCCCCGGACCGCAAGCACCTGCGCGTGCAATTCAGCTTCCGGGACGGCACGGCGCTCCATTTCGTCGATGCCCGCAAGTTCGGCCGTTTGCGCCTGTGGCCCTGCCGCGGCCAATCCTGCCCCGGCCTGGGCCCGGAACCACTGCGCCAATCAACCGTGCTGGCGGCGCTGCGCCCCCTGCGAACCACCCGGGCCATCAAAACCGTTTTGCTCGATCAGTCCGTATTGGCCGGCGTTGGCAATATCTATGCCGACGAGGCTTTGTTCGCGGCCGGGATCCATCCCCTGGTCCCGGCTGCCGCCTTGAACGATGGGCAGCAAAAACGCTTGGCCCGCTCCGTGCCGCGGGTTTTGCGTCTGGCCATAGGCCGCCGCGGCACCACTCTGCGCGATTACCGCACCGTCGAGGACCGCAGCGGCGAAAACCAGGAACATCTCAATGTTTATGGCCGCGCCGGGCAGCCGTGTTTCCGTTGCGGAACTCCGATCGAAAAAATTCGCATTTCCGGCCGTTCCTCCCACTTCTGCCCGCGCTGCCAGAAAAACACTTCAGTGACAAGTGACAAGTAACGAGTGACGAGGAAAGATAGCCGCATTAATTCGAGATCTTGCCGCTCCATGTCACTTGTCACTCGTCACTCGTCACTATAGCTTGGTTCAGATCTTGGCGATGAGCGATGATATCCAGGCGCTGATCGTGTGCCAGAGCGAGAGGATCATGCCGGGGATGCGCTCGTAGTTAAAGAAGATCCAGACCGTCAGGGTTAAAACAAGGATCAGATTCAGTATGACGCGGCGCAGGGGGCGTCTGGGCTTTTTGCGGATTTTGGAGCGCGAAGACTGCCTGGCGGTGGGGCTGGTGGCGCCGGTGCCGCTCAATCGGGTCTTTTCCCGGTTTACTGCCGTCGAAATGTCGCTGAACTCAGGCTTTTCGGCCTTGGGCAGCTTGAACGGCTTGAACAGCGGTTTGACCAGTTCCTGCCACTCTTTTTCCGTGCCCGGGCGTTTGGCGCGCTCCTTGGCCATCATGAGGTCGATCAGCGGCTGGAAGGCGGCCAGCTCCCCGGGCAAGCGCGGGATGGGTTCGGTCACGTGCTTCATGATGACCGCCATGGTCTGGCTGCCCTTGAAGGGCGGCGTGCCGCTCAGCATTTCGAAAAGGACCACGCCCAGGCTGTAGATATCGCTGCAGCCGTCGACGCGCTTGGCGTTCAGCTGCTCGGGGCTCATGTAGCGCGGCGTGCCCATGCTCATGCCCGAGCGGGTAAGCTGGGTGGTGGATTCGAGCACCCGGGCGATGCCGAAATCGAGGATGACCGGCGTGCCGTCACGGCGGAACATGATGTTGTCGGGTTTGACGTCGCGATGAATGAATCCCCGGCGGTGGGCGTAGAACAGGGCCGCCGCGACCTGGTTGGCGATGGTCAGCGCCTCGTTGGGATCGAGTCGCCGGCGTAAATGGATGCGCTGCTTGAGGCTTTCGGGGAAGAACTCCATGGCCATGAAGTACAGGGCGCCGCTCTTGCCCGCTTCGTACACCCTCACGATATTGGGGTGGTGCAGGCTGGAGATGGTCTGCGCCTCCTTGATGAAGCGTTTGACCGCCACATTTTCCGAGAAGCGGCTGCGGGTCATGACCTTCACTGCCACCAGCCGCGAGTGTTTCAGGTCCACGGCCAGGAACACGTCGGCGGCAGCGCCGCTGCCCAGGAATTTTTTCAGCTCGTATCCGGGAACTTCGGGAAAAGCGGCCATATTTTTTATTTGACTGGCGCTGAGTTTTCTTTATGGTATAGTCCCAAGCGCAAAAAAAGTTTCAGCCCCCCCCAAACGGTTAAAAAAGTACCCAGGCCTGCGACCAGGAATATTCCCCATGCGGAGGAGGAAGCGGCCGGGATCAAAGTCAGCGTCAGCCGCAGAGACAGGCTGAGCAGCCAGAAGAGCAGACCGCCAAGCAGCACGCGCAGCAGACGGATCGGAAGGGAACCTGTGTCTTCCGGGAGTTCTGACCTGAGTGCCAGGGTGAAGGCGGCGTTCAAGCCGATATAGAATCCGGCAAATTTGGCGCTGAGCAAAGAAAAGAGTGCCAGGAGCAGCGGCAGGACAAAAAGGAAAAAAAAGTACAATATTCCCGGCAGGGAGGAGGCGATCCTGGTCTTGGCAGCCGCGAAAAAGCGGTTCCGGTCAGGGTCGCTGCCGATGAGCCGCCAGGCGAAAAACAGTAGCAATCCGCCCAGCAGGGCGCCGCCCAATACGTCGGCCAGAAAATGCACGCCCAGGTATATGCGGGTGAAAGCCAGCAGCGCCACCATGAACGGAGCCAGCCAGGCCAGTACGCGGCTGCGGAACACGATGGCCAGCCCGCCCCATATGGCGATAGCGCCCGAGACATGGCCCGACGGAAAACCGAACGAAACCCCCTTGAGCCTGAAGGCGTTGATAACCGCTTGCCGGGGGAGGGCGAAAAAGCTTTTGCCGCCCATGGCCAGGAAAGGGCTGGCGGCGTCCCAGCCGGGTTCCAGGCAGGCCACGCGGGAATCGGCGAAAAAGGGGCGCGGCAGGCCGAAAAACTGCTTGGCGATCTCGCTGACGACGGCCGTCAAGGCGATGATCTGAAATAACAGGAACCCCTTGCGCAGACTGACGCCCAGCATGACGGCGATGACCATGCCGATGACGAACTGGTAGTAGCCGGTGGCGGTGATCTGGCGCATCAGCCAGGTCAGGCTGTCTGAAGCCAATGACTGCAGGACGATATTGATCTCGGTCAGGAACATGGCGCTACCTCTATTATGGAATGATTAGCCGGTTCACATTGTCCGCTAAAGACAGTCGAGTTGTCAACCGCGGTGGTTTTTGCGGCAAGCTTTGCGCCGGCGGCCGGCGATTTTACTCGTGGTAGCCGTGGCCGCCGCAGGCGTTGTTGAAGGTGAGTTCGATCAATTCGCCGGAGCTGAATTTGTCGATTGCCTGCTGCACCGTTTCGCCGGCCAGCAGATAGATCTTGATCCCGCCCTGGTTGAGCAGCTGCACGGCCCGCTGGCCCATGCCGCTGGTCAGGACGGCGTTGACATCCATCCCGGAGATCTTCCTCAAAGGCTGGCAGGCGCCGTGGGCATGATGCTGGTTGTCGTTTTCTATGACTTGGACACCCTTGGTTTCACTGTCATAGATGGTGAAATAACCGGCACTGCCGAAATGATTGTGCACCGTTTCGCTCAATCCGTTTTTTCCGTTTGTAGGCAAGCATATTTTCATTTTATTCTCCTTTTATTTATTGGCGGTTTATTTTGATGGCCTTGTCATGGAGCAGCGCGTCGATGATCTTGAACCTTCCCGATTCCAGGAGCCGCTGTACGGTTCCCCGGGAAATGTTCATTTTTTCCGCTGCTTCGATCTGGCTCAGCCGGTCATGGTCGCATAAGCGCACGGCTTCGAACTCGTCCAGGAATATTTCATTCAGGGACGTTTCCAGCAAGGATAGCGAGCGCGGTTTGAAAATCTTGTCCGACTCCAGGAAGCGGCAACAGCGGAGTTTTTTGCAGCGCGGCATTTACTTTCTCCAATTGTGCATATGCACATTATGAGGCATGTTTTGCCCGATGTCAACCGTCTGGACGATTCAGGCGGGAATCATTTTTCGAGGATCAGGATTAAAGAACAAAATAAAGACGATGAGTGCTTTCGATAAATGGTTTTGCTGTTCACGAACAACCCCGCACCATGCCCCAATTGAAAAGAAAAATATTGACATTTTCCGCAATTTGGTTTATTTTTTACTGAACTTTGCCAACTTTTTTCTCGTACAGTTACGTGGCCTTGCTAACGGCAGAAGGATGGTAAGATGAAGATGAAAATTTCGCGCAACAGATTGTTTCTGGTCGCCGGAGCGGTTTTGGTCGTTGCCTTCCTGGGCTGGAAGATCTATGAGAAAACCAAGGGCGGAGAAGGCTCCGGCCTCGGCGGCGTCGCCGTGGCCGTCGAGATCGCTCCCATCCAGAAAAGCTCCCTGCGCGACCTGGCCCGGTTCACCGGCACCCTGACCGCGAAGTCCAATGTCGTCGTGGCCCCGAAGATCGCCGGCCGCCTGAACCGGCTCCTGGTCGATATCGGCGATCCGGTGCGCAGCGGGCAGCTTCTGGCCGTCCTGGAGGACGAGGAATACCGCCAGCAGGTCATCCAGGCCGAGGCCGACCTGCGCGTGGCCGCCGCCAATTTGGAAGAGGCCCGAAGTTCCCTGGCCATGGCCGACCGCAACCTGGAGCGGGCGCGGACTCTTCACCAGACCGGCATCCAGTCGGACGCGCAGCTGGACCAGGTTCTCGCCCAGCAGCAGGCCCAATCGGCCAGGTACAACGTAACCGTGGCCCAGCTGGCGAACCGCGAAGCAGCCCTGGAGAGTTCCCGGGTGCGCCTCTCCTATTCCCAGATCAAAACATCCTGGGACAAGGGCGGCACGGTGCGCTACGTCGGCGAACGGTTCGCCGATGAGGGAGCCATGCTCACGGTGAACAATCCCATCCTGACCATCATCCAACTGCAACCGATCCTCGCCGTCATCCACGTCACCGACAAGGATTACTTCCGCCTGAAGATCGGCCAGCCGGCCTGGATCAGCGGCAGCGCTTTTCCGGGCAAGGGCTTCCAGGGGCGCATCGTCCGCATCGCCCCCCTGCTGCAGGAAGCTTCGCGCCAGGCCCGGGTGGAGATCGAGGTAGAAAACCAGGAAAAACTTCTCAAGCCGGGCATGTTCGTCACCACTCAGATCGAGTACGCCCGCCGCGCCGACGTCACGGTCGTCCCCTACAACGCCCTGGCCAAAAGAAACGACCGGCAGGGGATCTTCCTGGTCGACCGGGCCACGAAGCTGGCCCGCTTCATCCCGGTCGAGACCGGGATCGTAGAGGGCGGGCGCGTGGAAATCGTCGCCCCGAAAAACCTTTCCGGTTACGTGGTCACTCTGGGACATTACTTGCTTGAAATCGAGGGCCAGGTCATCATTCCCGAAGCGCCCGCCGCTGCCGGCGATCCTCCGGGCGAAAGCGCGGTTCCGGGCGGAGACGGCCGATGAACATCTCGGATTTTTCCATCAAGCGCCCGGTGTTCACGGTGATGCTCACCCTGGCCATTGTGGCCGTGGGCCTGGTGGCGGTCAGCCGCCTGCCGATCGACCTCATGCCCGACATCACCTTCCCCACGCTGAGCATCTCCACCTCCTATGAGAACACCGGGCCGGAGGAGATCGAGCAGATCATCACCCGGCCGATCGAGGAGGCCATGAGCGCCGTGCCCGGAGTCGAGGAGGTGTACTCGGTGTCCTCGGAGGGCAGCAGCAGCGTGCGGGTGATGTTCTCCTGGGGAACGGACCTGTCCGCCGCCGCCGACGACGTGCGCGAGCGCCTCGACCGCATCATTTCGCACCTTCCCGAGGACGTTGAGCGGCCGATGCTGCGCAAGTTCGACCCGGCCATGTTCCCCATCCTGCTCATCGGCGCCCTCAGCAACCTCGACCCCATCCAGACGCGGCGCATCATCGACGAGCAGATCTCCTACCGCCTCGAACGCGTTCCCGGGGTGGCCTCGGTCGATATCTGGGGCGGCCACGAGCGCGAGATCCAGGTCAATCTCGACGTTGACAAGGTGAAGGCGCTGGGGCTGCCGCTCGACCGCGTCATCACCGGCATCCGCGAGGGCAACGTCGACCTGCCGGCCGGGGTCATCGAGCGCGGCAACTACGAGATCCTGGTGCGCATTCCCGGCGTGTTCACCAACCTGCAGGAGATACGCGACACGGTCGTGGCCATGCGTGCCGGCGTGCCCGTACGCCTTAAGGAGATCGCCGACATCATGGACACCTTCCGCAAGATCACGCGCGTCGTGCGCGTCGACGGCATCCCCGGCACGCGCCTGGCGATCTACAAGCAGTCGGGAAAGAACACGGTCGAGGTGGCCAACGGCGTGCTCAAAGAGATCGCCCGCATCCAGGAGGACTGGCCGCAGATCCGGCTGATCCCCATCCGCGACAGCTCCGAGTACATCAAGAACGCCATGGCCAACGTCAGCTCCACCGCCGTCTACGGCGGCCTGCTGGCCGTGCTCGTCCTGCTCTTCTTCCTGGGCAGCGTGCGCAGCACCGTGGTCATCGCCGTCTCCATCCCCATCTCGATCGTGGCCACCTTTGCCCTGATCTATTTCAACGGCTTCACGCTGAACATCATGACCCTGGGCGGCCTGGCCCTGGGCATCGGCATGCTGGTCGACAACTCGATCGTCGTGCTGGAGAACATCGTGCGCCTGAAGGAAGGCGGCGTGCCGCCCATACAGGCCGCCCATGATGGGACGGGTGAAGTCGCCACCGCCGTGGTCGCCAGCACCCTGACCACCATCTGCGTCTTCCTGCCCATGATCTTCGTGCGCGGCGTCGCCGGCATCATGTTCAAGCAGCTGGCCTTCGTGGTCAGCTTCTCCCTGATCTGTTCGTTGTTCGTCGCCCTGACCCTGGTGCCCATGCTCTCCAGCCGCTTTCTGGGTCCAGCCAGGGCCCCGCGCTCGCGGCTGGAAAAGTGGAAGGTGCGGGTCACCTCGACGATCAAGCACGCGCTGTCCGTCCTGGAGGAGCACTATAAGCGCCTGCTCCACTACACCCTTGACCACCGCCCCAGGGTGCTGCTGGTCGTGGCCGCCCTGCTGGTGGGCAGCATCGCCCTGGTCCGCCTGGTGGGCAGCGAGTTCATGCCCACGACCGATGAGGGCGAGGTGCGCCTGAACGTCGAGATGGAAGTCGGCACCCGCCTGGCTGTTCTTGACGAGAAGTTCAAGGAGATCGCCGCCATCTTGCGCCGCGAGGTCCCGGAGATAGCCAGCATCGAGGAGAGCATCGGCGGCGGCGGCTGGCGACACGGCTCCCACACCGGTGATTTCACCATCAAACTGGTTCCCCGCTCCCGGCGCTCGCGCTCGAGCGAGGAGATTGCCATGGGCCTGCGGCGCTCCCTGCAGGACATCCCCGGCGTCGTCATCCGCGCCCGCGCCGGCGGCGGCTTCTTCTTCATGCGCGGCGCCGGCGGCCAGGAGCGGGTGCAAGTAGAGGTTCGCGGCTTCGACCTGGAGAAGAGCGACGCCCTGGGACAGCAGGTGAAGAAGATCGTGGAGGGCGTTCGCGGTGTCTCCGACGTCCGCCTCAGCCGCGAACTGGGCAAGCCCGAGGAACTGCTGGTCATCAACCGCCCGGCCGCGGCGGACATGAAGCTGTCGGTGAGCCAGATCGGCGGCATGCTCGAGACCGTGCTCTCCGGCACCCAGGCCAGCACCTTCCGCGAGGGCGGCAAGGAATACCGCATCCTGGTCAAGGTGAAAGACGCCGAGACCTTGACCATCGAGGACCTGTTGAACCTGACGCTCACCAACAGCGACAACCGGCCGGTCAGCCTGCGCAACGTCGTCGCGGTCAAGCCGCGCAGCGGCCCGCAGCGCATCGAGCGCCGCGACCGCGAGCGCGTGTTGACCATCTCGGCCGAGATCGAGGACCGCGACCTGGCCTCGGTCCTGGCCGACATCCGCGCCGGCCTGCGCCGCGTCCCCATCCCCCGCGACTTCGAGGTCACCTTTACCGGTGACTTCGAGGAGCAGGAGAAGGCGTTCCGCGAGCTGCTGATCAGCATCATCCTGGCCCTGATGCTGGTCTACATGGTCATGGCCATGCAGTTCGAATCGGTGCGCGATCCCTTCATCGTCATGTTCTCGGTGCCGCTGGCGGTCATCGGCGTCATCTGGATGCTGCTGATCACCGGCACCACCTTCAACATGCAGTCCTACATCGGCTGCATCATGCTGGGCGGCATCGTGGTCAACAACGCCATCCTGCTGGTGGACCACACCAACCTGCTGCGCCGGCGCGACAAGATGGCGGTGCGCCAGGCCATCGAGGAGGCCGGGCGCCGGCGCCTGCGCCCCATCCTGATGACCGCCTCGACGACCATCCTGGCCATGCTGCCCCTGGCCATGGGGCTGAGGGAAGGAAGCGAGGCCCAGGCGCCCATGGCCCGCGCCGTGGTCGGCGGCCTGCTGAGCGCGAGCCTGATCACCCTGGTCGTCATCCCCGTTATCTATTCCCTGTTCGAGGGGAAGAAGGACAAGGCGTAAGCGGTTCGACTGGAAGGAAAGCCGTGCACGGCATCCTGGGCTCGATCTTCAAACGCCGCTGAGCTCGAAACTCATCCCCCTGCCCCTTCTCTTGGCAAGAGAAGGGGAGAAGAGCGCTCCCCTCTCTTTTTGAAAGAGGGGGGTCGGGGCTGAGTTTTTATAGTGACGGATTCTGCATTTGACTGTGTTCTGTTAATGTGCTAACATTTTTTAATTCATTCCGGAAAAGCCACAGGAAATTCCAGCTCCGGATTCAGCGGCTTCCTGTTTTCCTGCCCTTTTCCTAAAACAAGGAGAAACCATCATGAGCGACAAAACAGCGACCATCGACGGCAATACCGCCGCGACCCATGTGGCCTATGCTTTCAGCGAAGTGGCGGCCATTTATCCCATCACCCCCTCTTCCAACATGGGGGAATTGGCCGACGCCTGGGCGGCCACCGGGCGCAAGAACATCTTCGGCCAGGAAGTGGAGGTCATCGAACTGCAGTCCGAGGGCGGCGCTTCCGGAGCCGTGCACGGGGCCCTGACGGCCGGGTCCATGACCACGACCTTCACCGCCTCGCAGGGGCTGCTGCTGATGATCCCCAACATGCACAAGATCGCCGGCGAAATGCTGCCCACCGTGTTCCATGTGTCGGCCCGTTCGCTGGCCTGCCAGTCGCTCTCCATATTCGGCGACCATTCCGACGTCATGTCGGTGCGCAACACCGGCTTCGCGCTGGTCGCCGCCGCGTCGGTCCAGGAGACCATGGACCTGGCCGTGGCATCGCACCTGGCCACCCTGGAAAGCAGCGTACCTTTCCTCAATTTCTTCGACGGCTTCCGCACCTCGCACGAGATCCAGAAAGTGGAAATGATCGACTACGAGACCATGGCCGGCATGCTGGACATGAAGCTGGTGGAGGATTTCCGCGCTCGCGCCCTGACCCCCGACCACCCGGTCCTGAAGGTGGGGCAGCAGACCCCCGACGTCTACTTCCAGGGCCGTGAAACGGTGAACCTGTATTACGAGAAGCTCCCGGCCATCCTGCAGAAATACATGGACATCGTGGCCAAGAAAACCGGCCGCCCCTACCACCTGTTCGACTACGTCGGCCATGCCGAGGCGGAACAGATCATCATCGCCATGGGTTCGGCCTGCGAAACCATCGAGGAGACCGTGGAACACCTGAATAAAAATGGGGCCAAGCTCGGCCTGATCAAGGTCCGCCTCTACCGGCCCTTCTCCCTGGATGCGCTGGTGAACGCCCTGCCCAAGTCGGTGAAGAAGATCGCCGTCCTCGACCGCACCAAGGAGCCCGGCGCCCTGGGCGAACCCCTGTACATGGATGTGGCCACCGCCCTGGCCAACCGCGGCCTGACCATCATCGGCGGCCGTTACGGACTCAGCTCCAAGGAATTCACCCCGGCCATGGCCAAGGCGGTCTTTGAGCACCTGGACGGCCCCTGCTTCCATGACTTTACCGTCGGCATCAACGACGATGTCTCCAAGCGCTCGCTGCCCTTCGACGCCGATTTCTCCATCGAGAAGAGCGATACCATCAGCTGCATCTTCTGGGGACTGGGCTCGGACGGCACCGTGGGCGCCAACAAGAATTCCATCAAGATCATCGGCGACCATACCGACATGTACGCCCAGGGGTATTTTTCCTATGACTCCAAAAAATCGGGCGGCATCACCATCTCCTACCTGCGCTTCGGCAAGAGCCCCATCCGCGCCCCCTACCTGTCGACCTCGGCCGACTTTGTTGCCCTGCACAATCCGGCCTACATCGGCCGCTATGACGTGCTCAAGGGGATCAAGACCGGCGGCACCTTCCTGCTCAACTCCGATTGGGGCAACGAGGAGGTGTTCGACCACCTGACCCGCGACATGCAGGAAACCATCATCAACAAGAAAGTAAAGTTCTTCAACATCGACGCCCTGAAGATCTCGGAAGCGGTCGGCCTGGGCAAGCGCATCAATACCGTGATGCAGGTGGCTTTTTTCAAGATCTCCGGCGTGCTGCCCGGGGACGAAGCCATCCAGCTGATCAAGGACTCGATCAAGAAGACCTATGAGAAGAAGGGCGAGAAGATCGTCAAGATGAACTGGGACGCGGTCGACCGCACCAGCGCCGCCCTGCAGCAGATAAAGGTCCCGGCATCCGTCGCGGATATCAAGAAGTCGGCTTTGGTGCCCAAGCTGATCCCCGACAGCGCATCCGAGTTCGCGCGCACCGTCATCGACAAGATGATGCATCTGCAGGGCGACTCCATCCCGGTCTCGCAGATGCCCCTGGACGGCAAGGCGCCGACGGCCACCGCCAAACTGGAAAAGCGCGGCATCGCCCCCCAGGTGCCGCACTGGCTGAGCGAGAACTGCATCCAGTGCAACCAGTGCTCGCTGGTCTGTCCGCACGCCGCCATCCGCGCCAAGCAGATCGAGCCGGCGCAGCTTGCCGGCAAGCCGGCATCGTTCCAGACTATGAAATCAATCACCAAGAACGAGAAAAAGCTGGAATACAAGGTGCAGGTCTATATCGAGGACTGCACCGGTTGCGGCAACTGCGTCCATGTCTGCCCGGCCAAGACCAAAGCCCTGGAGTTCCGTCCCATCGAGGACGAACGCCGGGCCGGCGAGGATGAAAACGTCGAGTTCTTCGAAAATCTTCCCGATAACATCATGGACGGCACCACGATCGCCATGTTCAAGGGCGTGCAGTTCCGCAAGCCCTTGTTCGAGTTCTCGGGCGCCTGCGCCGGCTGCGGCGAAACGCCCTATGTCAAGCTGGTCTCCCAGCTCTTCGGCGAGCGCATGATGATCGCCAACGCCACCGGCTGTTCCTCGATCTACAGCGGCACCTTCCCCACCACTCCCTATTGCGTGGGCAAGGACGGCCGCGGCCCGACCTGGGCCAACTCGCTGTTCGAGGACAACGCCGAGTACGGCCTGGGCATGCGCCTGGCCGTGGACTCCAACCGCAAGCAACTGCGCCATGCCATCGACCGCCTGCTCGCGGCCGGAACCGACAAAACCCTGGAAGTGGCATTAAAAAAATGCCTTGAGTTGTGGGGCGGCAATGGCGACGATGCCCAGGCGGCCGCCAAAGCAGTAAAAAACCTGCTTCCCGGTTTTTTGAAATCGGCTCCGGCTGAAAAGCAGTCCTTACTGCGCAAGATCGCCGAACTTCAGGACTACCTGGTCGACAAATCGGTCTGGTGCATCGGCGGCGACGGCTGGGCTTATGATATCGGCTACGGCGGCCTGGACCATGTGCTGGCCACGGGTAAAAACGTAAACGTGCTGGTGCTGGATACCGAAGTCTATTCCAACACCGGCGGCCAGGCGTCCAAAGCCACGCCGCTGTCGGCGGTGGCCCAGTTCGCTTCGGCCGGCAAGCGCACCGGCAAGAAGGACCTGGGGCTGATGTTCATGAGCTACGGCTACGTGTACGTGGCCTCGGTGGCCCTGGGCGCCAACATGAACCAGGTGGTCAAGGCCTTCCTGGAGGCCGAGGCCTACCCCGGGCCTTCCATCGTCATCGCCTATTCCCCCTGCATCATGCACGGCATCGACATGGGTTTCTCCAGCGCGGAAGCCAAGAAAGCCGTGCAGTCGGGCTACTGGCCGCTCTACCGCTACAACCCGGCGCTGGGCGCCGAGGGCAAGAACCCCTTCGTCTACGAGAGCAAGGACCCGACCGTCGGCATGCAGGACTTCCTGGCCAAGGAGATCCGCTTTGCCACCCTCAAGCTGCAGTTCCCGGATATCGCCGACCGCCTGTACGAGCAGGCCGTGGCTTTCAAAAAAAACAAGCACGACTACTACAAAAAGCTGAGCGAATTGAAATAAAAACTTCCGACGGATCGGGGAGAGTATCATGGCCGTGGAAATTCAAAAGATCGACCTGGACCATCCCCACAAGCGGCTGCTGCAGCATGCCGCCAGCATCCTGAAAAACGGCGGCCTGATCGTGTATCCGACCGACACGATCTACGGTCTCGGGGCCGACCTGTTCAACAAGGGTGCCATAGAGCGGATCTTCGAACTGAAAAAGACTTCCCGGCAGAAGCTGCTCAGTTTTATCTGCCCCGATCTGGCCTCGATCGCGGACTGGGCTTACCTGCCCACCAGCGCCTACCGTGTCCTGCGCCGCGTTACGCCGGGCAAGTACACCTTTGTCCTGCGCGCCAGCAAAGAGGTTCCCAAAATACTCCTGCAAAAACGGACCACGGTGGGGGTGCGCATCCCTGATTCGGCCGTGGCCCTGGGACTGGTCCGCGAACTCGGCCGGCCGCTGCTTTCCACCTCGGTGCCTCAAGGCGAAGACGATTATTATACCGATCCCCTGCGCATCGCCGAAACCTTTCGCCATGACATCGACCTGATCCTCGATGCCGGCATCCTGGCCAACTTGCCTTCGACCATCGTGGACCTGAGCGGGCCTGCTGCGGCGATCCTCCGCCTCGGGGCCGGTGCCAGTGAGCCGTTCGGGTTGTAATTCCTGCGCAGACCGATGCGCTGGATTGCATTTCATTTGCAACCGGTATAAAATCAAACGGAGTGAAAATGACAAAAGCCAATATTATTACCATTGTCCGCATCGTCATGGTCCCTTTTGTCTTGGTCATCCTGCTGACCGAAATGCAGAACAAGGAGATTATCGCTTTCGTGATCTTTGTCATTGCCGCCGTCACCGATGCGCTAGACGGCTATCTCGCCAGGAAGCTCAACGAAGTCAGCGACCTGGGCAAGTTCCTCGATCCTTTGGCCGACAAGCTCCTGGTTACCGCGGCGCTGATCGCCCTGGTTTACCTGCAGGAAGTGGAAACCTGGGTGGCCGCGATCATCATCCTGCGCGAATTGTTCATCTCGTTCTTCCGTTTTTATTTTTTAATCAACAACGCCTCCTTTGCGGCCTCCGTCCCCGCCAAACTGAAAACCACGTTCCAGATCGTGGCCCTGGCCATTCTGATCATCTGCCGCAAGCTTCCTTTTGGCGAGCATTTACATGAATTGGGGACCGTCGTTCTTTATGTCGCGGTTTTGCTGACTGTGTACAGTGGTGCCGAATACGTCATCCGCTTCAGCCGCTCTGCTAAAGAATAGCCATGCCCTATCCGAAGTACCGGCCGCTGAACAGGAAAAAGCTGAAAACCATTTCCATCACCGAGCGCCGCTCACTGGTCCATTTGGAAGATTTCTCCCGGCCCTATCTCCCCGGCGCCGACTTCACATCGTTCATCGATTCTTTGCCTCCGTATCTCGCCGCCAAAGACCTGCGCGAGTTATCCGACCTGCTGGGCAAGGCCCGCAACAAAAGCAAACCCATCATCTGGGGTATGGGCGCCCATTTGGTCAAACTGGGCCTAGGCCCGCTGGTCATCGACCTGATGCAGCGCGGCTGGATCTCAGCCATCGCCACCAACGGCGCCATGATGATCCATGATTTTGAGATCGCCCTGGCCGGCCACACCTCTGAGGATGTCGCCGAAAACCTTCTCCAGGGGAATTACGGCAATACCGAGGAAACCGGGTTGTTTTTAAATCTGGCTCTCAAGGAGGGTTTGACCAAGAATATGGGGGCCGGGGAGGCGGTGGGTTACTACCTGATCCAGGCCAAATTGCCGCACCTGGAACAGAGTATTCTTTTCAACGCCTACAAGCTGAACATCCCGGTCACCATCCACCCGGCCATCGGCACCGACTTCATCCATTACCACCCGATGTTCTCCGGTGAGATCACCGGGGCGCTGGCTGAAAAGGATTTTTATCTGCTGGCCTCCATTGTTTCCGAATTGAGCCAGGGCGGAGTATTTTTGAATATCGGTTCGGCGGTCATTCTGCCCGAAGTGTTTCTTAAAGCCGTTTCTTTCTGTTCCGCTCTAGGGATTTCCTTGGAAAAATTCCATACCGCTGTCTTCGATTTCAACCGGCATTACCGGCCTTTTGAGAATGTCTGCAAGCGGCCGGTAGCTCGGGGCGGCAAGGGATTCTATTTTGTCGGCCATCATGAGATCATGATCCCGCTGCTGGCAGCCATGATCCTGAGCAAGCAGACGTAGATTCCGACTCTCCGTCCATGGAAATCCGCCACGATTTTTTCCCTCTTGCGGACAAACTGCGCCCGGAGCGCCTTGGCGAATTTGAAGGGCAGAACCACCTGACCGGACGCCAAAAGATCGTTCAAGCCCTGGTGCAGAGCAAGAATCTCGCCTCCATGATCTTCTGGGGACCGCCGGGCACGGGCAAGACCACCCTGGCCCGCATCCTGGTCAGGGAAACCGGCTACCCGGCCGCCGAGTTTTCGGCCACCGTCTCCGGAATCGCCGAGATCAAGAAAATCATGGAAAAATCCAAGGCTGCCCGCGCGGAGCGAGGCAAACCGCTGGTACTGTTCGTCGACGAGATCCATCATTTCAACCGCAGCGTCCAGGATGCATTTTTGCCGTACGTGGAGCGCGGCGATGTCATCCTGCTGGGGACCACAACCGAGAACCCGGCCTACAAGATCAACCGCGCCTTGCTTTCGCGCCTGAAGATCCTGGAATTGTTTCCTCTAAAAAATGAGCACCTGGCGCGCATCCTGAATCGAGCCCTGGCCTTCCTCCATGAAAACGGCAGCGCCGATCTCCGTTTCACGCCCGAGGCCGAAGCCGTGCTCATCGGTTACAGCAACGGCGACAGCCGCCGCTTGCTCAACCTGGTGGAGATTGTCTTCCAGACGGCGGACCACTCTGAAGCGGTGGGTGAAACATTCGTGCTCGATGTCATCCAGAACAAGGTGGCCGGCTATGACCGGAGCGGCGACGACCGCTACCAGTATATTTCCGCATTGCACAAGAGCGTGCGCAATTCCGACGTCGATGCCTCGCTGTTCTGGTTGTACCGCATGCTGGAAGGGGGCGAGGACCCGCTGTATATCCTGCGGCGCATGGTGCGCATGGCCGTCGAGGATGTCGGCCTGGCCGATCCCGATGCGCTGCGCCTCTGCCTGAACGCCAAGCAGGCCTACGAATTCCTCGGTTCTCCCGAAGGCGACCTGTTCCTGACCGAGGCGGCCGTCTACCTGGCCCTGGCCCCCAAAAGCAACGCCCTCTACGTGGCAGACAGCAAGATGAAGAAGATCTCCGAGAAATACAAGATGTTGCCCGTGCCCCTGCAGATCGTCAATCCCGACAACTTTATCGCCGCCGGCAAAGGGGCCGGCAAGGATTACATTTACGCCCACGACCGCCCCGAAAAAACCTCGCTGCTCGAAACCCTGCCGGCGGGGATGAAGGAAAGGGGGTTCTATGAGCCCAACGATATGGGTTTTGAAAAGAACATCCGGCAGCGCCTGGCGTTCTGGCAGAAAATAAAAGACGAACTAAAGAAGAAGAAATAAGTTCTCGGTGTACGGTTGACGGTACACGGAAAAAAAAGACCAATTTCCAAGCACAAAATTCCATATAAGCACCAAGCACCAATGACCAAATGTCCCAAACGAAAAAAAGTGATAGTGCTGGTGGTAGTGATAGGAAGAAAATTATCGAAATCAATTGAATTTGAAAGAGCTTTTTGCTAACACTATCACTATCACTAACACTAACACTGATCTTTGTTTAAGATATTGGAACTTGGGATTTGTGATTTGGGATTTTACTCTTCCCGTCTACCGTCTGCCGTACACCGTCAACCGAGTGCTGATATTGTTTTTCGTTCTTTTTTGTGGTAAGTTTTGCATATGAACGTGCAAGTGACGCCGGCGGCTCTCGAGGAAATCGAGGTGCTACGGGCGACCGGCTACCGGGGGGCGGGATTTTTGCTGGGCACGACCATCGGCCGTTTTGTATTGATCGAGCAATTGCTGGCCGTCGATTTTGACCGTGTGAACGGCAGCAGCGTTTATGGAATAATCTGCAAAACATACCAACCCCGTCTGCAGGGTGTTTTCTTTTGCCGCAAACCGATGTTCGCCCTGGACTGGATTTTGCATGACCTGGTCATGGTTATAAAACGCGACCAGATTGAGATGCTCACCTGCGAATTTTCCGCTGCCAAGCACAAAGCCGTTCTGGCTCCTCTTATGGAGGACAAGGAGGGGGTATGGCCGATCTGACCGACCTGGAGAAAAAGGAGCTTTTGCGTCTGGCCCGGGGGACCATAAAAAAATTCCTGGCTAACGGGGAGCGCCAGAGCCCGCCCGAGGACCACCCTGCTTTTTCGGCGAAACGCGGGGTCTTTGTTACCCTGCACCGCCGCGGCGAGCTGCGCGGCTGCATCGGTTATCCCCTGCCTTACAAGCCTCTGGGGGAAGCGGTCGTGGACAACGCCATCGCCGCCGCCAGCGAAGATCCCCGTTTTTCGACCGTCTCTGCGGATGAATTGCGGGAGATCGATATCGAGATTTCGGTTTTGACCGTTCCCCAAAAAGTCGAAGGACCCGACCAGGTGCAGGTGGGCCGGGACGGCATCATCATCAGCAAGGGATTCCAGCGCGGCCTGCTGTTGCCCCAGGTACCGCTCGAGCAGGGTTGGGACCGGGAACAATATCTATCCTACGGCTGCCGCAAAGCCGGGTTGGCCGCGGACGAATGGAAAAGAGGCGTGCAGATCGAGGTTTTCCAGGCAACGGTTTTTGGAGAAAAGGCTATGGGGGTGGAACCATGAGCGGCTATCGAACCATCGAGGTCAAGAGTACGCAGAAAATCGAATTCATCGACATCACGCAGCAAGTCCGCGAGTTCGTGCGTGCGGCAAAGTGCCGGGAGGGCATGCTGCAGATCTTCAGCCCGCATACCACGGCCGGCGTATCCATCAACGAGAACGCCGATCCTGACGTTCCCCGTGATATCGGTGAGTTTTTCAGGCACTTGCTGCCGGGGCAGGATTATTTCCGCCACGCCGAGGGCAATTCGCCGGCACACATCCTTTCCAGCCTGGTGGGAGCGTCGGAAACCCTGGTCGTCCATAACGACGAGCCGCTCCTCGGCTCCTGGCAGGGGATCTTTTTCTGCGAGTTCGACGGCCCGCGCCAACGCCGAGTCTTCCTGAAGGTCATCCCCGGCTGAGCCCGGACCATGACCGAGCAAGCCGATCGCCATCCCCGCAGACGGCGCCGCTGGCCGTTCCTTTTTCTCCTGGCCCTGGCGGTAGTCTCGCTGCTGCTGCACGCCGCGAAATTACGCCGCCAAGGAGAGGTGCAGGGGCTCTGCGACCAAGAGGCCATGATGGCGGTCACCCGACCGGTGGAGAAGACCAAGGCCCAGCGCGCTCGTTTCTATCAGATCCGGTATTTTCTCGGCTATTCCATGGCCGCCTCGCATGCCACCGCCGACCTTGTGCGCCGCGTCAACGCCATCGTCGCCCCGCTGCGGCTGCTCGCCGTCCAGATTGACCCGGGCGTGCGCGATCTGGGCTTTGAGCTGGCGGTTGAGGTCGCCGGCGGCTCCAGGGAAGTGCGGCGGCGGCTCGCCGTTTTTCTTGAACGGCTGCGCAATATCCACAACGTCACGCTGGCCGATCTTTCCAGGCCGGGTCCCACCGCCCGGGGCGGGGGAGTGCGCGTCTTCACCGTCAAAGGCCGGGCTGAGCTTCAACCGTGAAAATGGGAAAACTGGCGTGCGTCCTGCTGCGGGTGCTGGCGGTGCTGGCCGTGCTGGCGGCTTTCGTGGCCCTGGACTGGTACCCCACGGTCAAGGAACTCGGCCTCCTGCGCCGCCAGCGGGGTGACCTGGAGCGGAAGATCGTGGAGTACGCCAGCATGGCCGCCAAGTTCAATTTCCCGGACCAGGCGGAGAGATCGATTCTGGCAAACGCCAAGGCCGAATTGGATCGGGCGTTGCCGTTGGTTGAAAACGATGCGGCTTGGACGGCCATCGGTCTGGTGGATCTGCAGGCCCGAGCCAGGGAGGATCTCATTTCCCATGCCAGGTTTTTGTTCTACTGGCAAATCGATTCAACGAAACTCGGGACGGACGGTCCAGGGGGGAAGGATCCCCTGACCGGTTGGATCAGTCGGCAGTTTGTAAATATCCAGGACGGTTTCTCAATCGCTTTCGCTCCAGGCGGCTTTCCTTGGCACGAGGTTTTTTCCGGCTCGGAGTTCGGCCGCGGCCAATTGGCCAGTCGGCCGATGTGCATAATCGCCATGGCGCCGCTGCCGGCTCTGCTTGGCTTCATCAATCGCCTTTCCTGGGGCGAAGCCAGGTTGGAGATCGTCCGCCTGCGTCTGGAGCCCGGCATGCCACTTGCAAAAGCCTGGCTGGTCTGCCGTGGCAACTACCGGATAGCCGCTCCATCCCCGTGGTTGGTTAAAACGGGGTATGGGAAGGGAGGCGAGAACCTGTTGGTCGACCCCGATTCGCCCCTGCTTTGGCAGAAGGTCGACCCGCTCCTGGCGCCTCGCGTTGAAAAAAAAGAGCTGCCGGCCGCCGGCAGCCCCTGGTAAATGACATGCGCGTAGTGGTGCAAAGGGTTTCGCAAGCCAGCGTCGAAATTGACGGCCGCACGGTCGGCCGCATTGGGACGGGACTCCTTTTGCTGGTCGGCATCGAAAAAGGGGACGGGGAAAAAGAGATTGAATTCATGGCCGATAAAATTCTCAATTTGAGGATCTTTGCCGATGCCGACGGCAAGATGAACCTGAGCGTTCAGGAGATCAGGGGCGAGATCCTTTCTGTTTCACAGTTCACGCTGGCTTCCCGTATCAAAAAAGGGCGCCGGCCTGATTTTTCAGACGCCGAAGAGCCCGGCCGGGCCGAATTGCTGTATGAGCAGTTCAACCGCAAGCTGGCCGTCGTGGTGTCCGTAGCCACAGGGATTTTCGGGGCCATGATGGATATCCATTCGCTCAACCATGGCCCGGTGACCATCATATTAGAGAAAACCAAAGACGAACTTGGTTGACGGTTTACGGTAGACGGCGTACGGCAACCGCAAGATGATGAACTAGATCATGCTATTGAATTTTGTGTTTGCCTTCTACCGTCTGCCGTCCGCCGTATGCCTGGGAAAAGGCGAGCCCCCCCCATGTAGCGGGGGGGGTGTTTTTTTTAGGTGGGAGTTATGATTATATAAAGGGGGGAGAGATGGAAAGGCTAATTGATGTCCGCATTTTTTGTTTTTTTATTTTCAGGTTTTTTCGCAGGAGCGCTTTTTTCCTCGCTGCCGCCGCTGTTTTTGTAGTCGGTAATATACCAGCCCTTGCCCTTGAACTGGAAAGAACTCAGTGAAATGATCTTTTTGGATTTGCCCCGGCAATAGATGCATTTGCTGATTGGTTCAGCCGTGATGCTCTGCAGGGCTTCAAAGGTCTTTCCGCATTTTGAGCATCTGTATTCATAAATCGGCATATCCATTTCCTCCGAATAATTTTTTATAGCATACTTGCTGTTGGCTGTCAATGAAAAAATCAAAGAATCTTTCTTGGAATTGCCAGCGTCTAAATTGTTGGCAAGGAGAATTGAATTTTATGAAGAAATATGCTATAAAATTACATTCAGTCCATTTTTTACGAGGTTGTCATGCTTAAAAAACTGCCGTTGCTGGTGATGGTATTGTTGGGCACGCAATTTTTGGGTGCCGATATCATCCAAAAAATTCAAGTTGAAGGCAACAAAAAGGTCTCACGCGAAACCATTCAATTTTATATGAAGTCACGTGAGGGCGGTGTGTATGATGCGCAAAAACTGAAGGATGATTTCAAGGCCCTGTGGGAAACCGGTTTTTTTAATGATATCCGCTTTGAATCGGAAAATGGCGACAGTGGAAAGATCGTGCGTCTGATCCTGGCGGAAAATCCGTTGATTTCTTCCGTGACCTACAAAACCGGAAAAAAAGTAAAGGAAAGTGATATTGTTGAAAAACTGCAGAACAGCAACATCATCCTGCAGGCTTTTTCTTATTACAGTCCGGCCAAGATCCGCAAGGTAAAAAAGATCATCACCGACATGCTGCTGGAAAAGGGCTACAACCAGGCAGCGGTCACCATCGACGAAAAGAAAGAAAACGAACAGGTCGCTCTGACCATCCAGGTCGATTCGGGTTCCAAAACCAGGATCGCCAGCGTAGTGTTCCCCGGGCTTACCAAGAAATCGGTTTCCCCCGGTTTTTTGCGTCGGGGTATGAAGAACAACCAGACTCACAATATCTTTTCCCATATCGGCGGCAAGGATGTCTACAACAATGAGAAGATAAACGAAGACCTGGAGGAGATCCGGCTGCGCTTGCAGCAAAAAGGCTATCTTGAGGCCAAGATCGGGACCCCTGAATTCAGCATGATCAACAAGAAGACCGTTTTCGGCAAGCTGCAGAAAATGCTCAAGATCAGCATCCCCGTGGATCTCGGCCCGCGCTACCGGGTGGGAAATATTGCCCTGGAAGGCAACAAGATCATTCGCAGTGATTTTTTAAAAAGCCTGATTACCATTAAAAGCGGTCAGGTCTACAACATCAAGAAGCGCAACAAGTTCATCGAGGAGATACAGAAGTTCTATGGCGGCATCGGCTATTTTTATGCACAGGTCGTGCCGAGCGAAAATCTGGACCCGGTCAAGCAGACGGCCGATCTGACCATCAATATCCAGGAAAATGATGTTGTTTACCTTGGCAAGCTCGAATTCACCGGTAACACCTTTACCAAAGACCATGTCATTCGCCGCGAATGGTTCCTGCGCGAAGGCCGGCGCTTGAACATCAACTCCCTGGAGGATTCTATCAAGCGCATGAAACAATTGGGCCTGGTCACCGTCGAAAAAATGCCCGACATCAAGGCTGATCCACAGGATCCGCAGAAAATAAACATCACCGCTGAAGTCAAGGAACTGAATCGGCAAATGATCAATTTCAATGTCGGCTACAGCGGTTATGAGGGTTGGTTCGTCGCTTTGGGTTATTCGACCCAGAATTTTCTGGGCATGGGCGAATCGTTCACCCTGAACCTGCAAAGCGGCACCCGGGCCAAGAACTACCAGTTCGCTTTCGTTGAGCCTTATCTGTTCAATTTGCCGGCCAATTTCGGCATTGACATCTTCAAAACCTCATACCGCTATCCCTACATGTATACCCGCGAAGGAGAAGGCTTCAACATTTCCACTTCGGCCCGTTTCTGGAAATATTGGGGCACATCGATTATTTATAGTATGGAAAATATTTCGATCAGCGACATCTATGAAGATTATCAATTTATGAATTCTTATGCTTCCTATTATTATTCCGAGGGCAAGAGAAGAATTTCCGCATTGGCACCCACCTTATATTACTCCACGGTGGATTCGCCCATATTCCCCAGTTCCGGCAGCAAATTCCTGGCCACTTACCGCTATTCCGGTGGTTTCCTTGGCGGGGACATCAATCTGCACAAACTGAAATTAGAGCTGGTCAGGTTCCAGCCCATATGGAAAAGGCACGTGCTGGGTATACATGCCATGTATGAAGGCTTGGCGCCGTTCGGCGGCCGGGCAACTCCTTTTTATGAAAGGTTTTTCTTGGGCGGCGAACGTTCCATTCGCGGTTTTGACATTTACAATCTCGGCCCCCGCGACAAGAACGGCAATGTTGTTGGCGGCAATAAATCTTTTTTACTCAACTTTGAATACGCCATCCCCCTGACCCAGCAATTTTCCTTTGTCTTTTTCTATGATGTCGGCAACTCTTATGAAGTCGGCATGCCCATTAAACTGAAAGATGTCTATTCATCAGCGGGACTTGAACTGAAAATATTCGTGCCCATGCTCAACGTACCCTTCCGCCTGATCTTCGCCTACAATCCCAGAATCCTGAGAAGCGAGGACCAGCATTTTGTCTTTAAATTCGCCGTAGGGCCATCATTTTATTAAGCATACAATAAGGAGAATAACATGAAAAAAAACCTGTTTCTGATCTTTGCTCTGGTCGCTCTGACCACGTTTGTTTTCGCTGAAATCAAGATCGGCATCATCAACCCCCAGGTGGTTCTGCAGAATTCGGTCAAAGGCAAGCAAGCCATTGAAAGACTGAAATCCCTGCAGATTTCCAAGCAGAAAAGATATGAAGCCATGCAGAAAGAGATCGATGCCCTGGAAAAAGAAACCATGTCTCCCGCTCTGAACCAGGATGCCAGGGACAGGAAAACCCAGGATTTGCAGAACAAGAGGGTCGAGATCAAGCGCTTTGCCGAAGACGCCCAGAAAGAGAGCATGACCGCGCAGCAAAAAGAATTCGAAAGTATCCAACGCGACCTGATGCCCCTCATTGAAAAAATCGCCAAAGCGGATGGTTATTCATTGGTCCTGGACCTGAACACGGCCGGTGTAACGTATTTCGAGCCCGCTATCGACATCACTGAAAAGGTAGTCCAGGCCTATGATGCCCCGTCTTCGGCCGCCCCTAAAAAATGAACCGTATCCTGACCCTGGAAGACATCAAAAAGATCCTGCCCCACCGTTATCCCTTCCTGCTGGTGGACCGCGTAACTGAAATCAACGGCGAAAAATCGATCAAAGGCTATAAAAATGTCACCGGCAACGAAGAGTTTTTCTTGGGACATTTCCCGGGCAATCCAGTCATGCCCGGGGTGCTGGTGATTGAAGCCCTGGCCCAATTGGGAGCCGTGCTTTTGATGCAGCGGTTTGTCGGCCAGAAGGTTTTCGCTTATTTTGCCGGCATCGACAAAGCCCGCTTTAAAAAACCAGTGCTTCCCGGTGATCGGCTCGATATGGATGCGCTGGTTTTGAGAGACCGGGGGAAATTTGCCGTGATTGAAGGCAAGGCTTCTGTCGATGGCCAAGTTGCCGCGCAAGCGACCCTGATGTGCATAGTAACGCAACAATGAACCAGCCGCTGATCCACCCCACCGCCGTAATCAGCCCCAAGGCTGAATTGGGGCATGGCGTTCAGGTCGATGCCTACTCGGTCATCGGTCCCGGTGTGCGCATCGGTGACCACACCGTGGTAAAGCACCATGCCATCATAGACAAGAACACGATTGTCGGCAAAAACTGCCTGATCTTCCCCTTCTCTTCCCTGGGCACCGATCCCCAGGACTTGACCTTCAAGGGCGAAGAAACCTGGGTGCACATCGGCGATGAAAACGTCATTCGCGAGTTTATTACCATCAATCGCGGCACGGTCAAGGGTGGAGGTGTCACGCGCATCGGTGATCACAACTACTTTATGGCTTATGTTCACATCGCTCATGACTGCCAGATCGGCAGTTACATCCAGTTCGCCAATAATACCACGCTGGCCGGCCATGTGGAAGTCGAGGATTATGTCGGCGTCAGCGCTTTCTGTTCGATGCTGCAGTTCGTGCGCATCGGCCGCAACGCCTACATCGGCGGCTACAGCATCGTTTGCCAGGACATCCTTCCTTTCGCCAAGGTGGCCCAGAACCGGGAATCGTTCAGCCTGTACGGACCGAATTCCATCGGCATGATGCGCAATGGTTTCAATCGGGATTTCATCGAGAACGTCAAGGATATCTTCCGCATCATCTACCGTTCGGACCTGAACACAACCCAGGCTGTCAAGAAGATTGTTGAGGCTCACCCTGGTATGAATGAGAGCCAGATCATCATTGATTTCATCGGCAAAACCAAAAGAGGGATCTTAAAGAATTTCCGTTCTGATGACTGAAACAGTCGGAATAATCGCCGGGGAGTCTGTTCTGCCCCTGCTGACTTGCCGCGAGGCGCGGCGCCAGGGGAAAAAGACAGTTGTTGCCGCCGTGAAAGGCCTGGCGCTGCCCGAACTTGCCCGGGAAGCCGATGTCTGGGCTGAATTTTCTCTCGGCCAGTTGGGCGGGGTCATCCGTTTTTTCAAGTGGAACGGCGTACGCCGGGCGCTGATGATCGGCCGGGTCAAGCATGCAGCCATTTTTTCCATTTGGACGATGGATGGCAAATTTTTGCGATTCCTGGCCAAGGTCAAGGATAAAACCACCACTTCACTGCTCGCCGCCCTGGCCGATTTTTTTTCGAACGAAGGAATCGAAATCATGGATTCCACTTTTTTCCTGAAGGAGTATTTGCTGGAGGCAAAAAATTACACGCCGCAAATCCGCATGAAAGATGCACTGGCCTGGGATATCGAATTCGCCTGGGAAAAAGCCTGGGGCATTGCCGCCCTGGATATCGGCCAGACCATATGCGTTAAAAACCGGGCCGTGGTGGCGGTTGAGGCCATGGAAGGCACCGACCGGACCATTGCCAGGGCGGCAGAGATCGCCGGTCCGGGCCTGGTCGTAGCCAAGGTCAGCAGGCCAGGTCATGACATGCGTTTCGATGTGCCGGTAGTCGGGCTGAAGACCATGGGAATCCTTGAGGAATGCCGGGCGGCGGCTTTTGTGCTGGAAGCAAAAAAGACACTGATGCTGGACCAGGCAGACATGATCGACCGGGCCGGCAAAAAAAATATCGTTTTAATGGGGAAAGCATGAGAATTGGAGTGATTGGGACCGGAGCAATGGGCAGCAACCATCTGCGGGTATTGGGCCAGTTGCCACAGTGGCGGATCACCTGCGCTGCGGATGTGAATCCTGCTAATTTGGAAAAGAACTGTCGCGGCTACGAAATCATCAAACTGGCCGATTACCGGCAGGCCCTGGAGCATGTGGACGCAGTCATGATATCGACCCCCACGCTTGAGCATTTTCCGATCTGCCGGTTTTTCCTGGAGAACGGCAAGCATGTCCTTGTGGAAAAACCGATCAGCAAAACTCTGGCTGAAGCCGACCAGATGATCGCCCTGGCTGAGCAGAAACAACTGGTTCTGGCCGTGGGGCACCTGGAAAGGTTCAACCCGGCGGTCGAATACGCTGGTCGGTTGGTGGAAAAGCCCCGCTTCATTGAAATTCAGCGCCTGGGTTCCTTTTCACCGCGTTCACTGGACATCGACGTGATCATGGATCTGATGATCCATGACCTGGACATCATCCTGCAGTGGGACCGCTCCGGAGTCAAGGAGATCCGGGCCAGCGGTGTGCCGATCATTTCCAAAAAAATCGATATTGCCAATGTCCGACTGGAATTCCATTCCGGCCTGGTGGCCAACCTGACTGCCAGCCGGGTTTCACAAGAAAAAACCCGTAAACTGCGCATTTTTCAAAACAACCTTTACCTTTCCGTGGATTACAAAAAAAGAAGCGTGAAAATGTTCCAGCTGCGGGATGGGCAGATCCTGGAGAATATTCCACAGATTGACGATGTGGAACCGCTTTACAATCTTTGGCAGAATTTTTATAAAACCGTTGCCGGCAGCGGTAATTTCAACGTGAGCGGCCATGACGGCAGGGCCGCGCTGCAGTTGGCGCTGTCCATCTTGGATCGCTTGAACGCTGTCCTGGATGCTTGAGCAGTACATCCGGCTCCAGACCGAGAAAAAAACTTTTCCCGGAATCTCCATTTTGGTCGCCGGCGGTGGAAAGATTCTCTATGACCGCCATTTCGGGCTCAAGGCTGTTTGGCCCAAACCCCATCTTTTGGCAACTGACACATTGTATGACCTGGCTTCACTGACCAAACCGCTGGTCAGCGCCTTTCTGGCCGTTTATCTGATCGAAAAAAAACAATTGCGGCTTGACGACGAGGTGCACCGGTTTTTTCCCGCTTTTACCTTAACGGTCACCTTGGAACAGCTGCTGACCCACAGCGCCGGTTTCAAGCCCTGGCATCCATTCTACCTGTATCGCCCCCTGGATGATCTCAGCCAGATTGCTGCGTTGAATGTCGTTGCCTGGCCCGGTGCGCAGGTTTCATACTCCGATATCGGCTATATTTTGCTACGTCGGCTGCTGGAAAAAGTATCTGGAAGCAGCTTCCGGGAGCTTGCCCAAGCCGTTATCTTCGACAGGCTTAAATTGGGCAATACTTTTTTGCTGGTGCCGGAGGAGAAAAAAACGCGCTGCGCACCCACCGAGATCGGCAATTGTTATGAAAGAGATATGTGCGCTGCTGAACATGAGGCGGCGGCGGCCTTTTTTCCCTGGCGCAGCGGATTGATCAGTGGCGAGGTGCATGACGCCAACTCTTTTTACAGCGGCGGCAGCGCCGGCAATGCCGGCCTGTTTTCCTGCGCTCACGATCTGTTTAAAATGAACCTGGAATTTTTCCCTGAAACCGCCACATTACTGAAGAGCGATTCCATCGCCCTTTTCTGGCAGAACCGTACTCCCTGGGACAGGCAGCAGCGATCGATCGGTTTCCTGCTGAATCGGTCTCCGCAAAGTTCGGGAGGCAGGGCATTGGCCCCGGGAGCGATCGGGCACAATGGCTTTACGGGCACGTCATTGTGGCTGGAGGCGGAAAAACAACGCCAATGGATCCTGCTGACCAATCGGGTTCACCCCCGGGTGAAAAAAACGAATTTCAACACCCTGCGCCGCAAGCTGCACCGACTGCTCAAGGATGAATTGAACCTGACATGAAACTGCTGGGTTTCCTTATTTCACTCCTGGTTCACCTTCTGTTGCTGTTGCTGATCATAACGGTTCGATTTCCGGTCCTCGAACTGGAAGTCAAACCGCAGATCATTCAGATCGTGCCGATGTCGCCGCCGCGCGCCGATATCCAGCCCCTAAGGGTCCCGGCCGCGGTCTATGCCCGGCCTTTTGTCTTGAAAGGCGGTGCCCGGGGCAATGGCCGCGGTCAGGTTTCCGGCCCAAGCACCGGGACTAGCGGGGGGTTGGCCACGATCCCTGTTTCAAAAAGGGGAAACGCTTCCCCAACCGCTCGACCCGAGCAACCCGAAACCGGGTTAGCGTCGGCCCCGGCCTCTGGATCCGCAATACCGGCCGCAACCGGCAAACGGTCAAAATTGACCGTCAACCTGGACCGTGTCGCCCAACTTTTACGCGAGCAAAAAATCGCGAGAGAACGTTCAGTCCATTCGGGATTCATCACCGACAAGACAGTTGAAGGACTGCCCTTCGGCGATCTTCCCGGCCGCGGCGAAAGCGGCGACGTGTCCCCCGGTGGGGACGTGTCCCCTGGGGGGGACGGAACGTCCAGCCATGCGCTTGGCGGCAATGCCTTTTTCGACTCCGCCGGCTACGATATCACCCCCTGGGCCAAGCGCATGGTCTACCGGGTCAAGAAAAACTGGATCTTCCCTCCGGTTTCCGAATACGGCTTGAAAGGGGTGGTGGGCATCTACCTGCGCATTGGGCGCGACGGCTCCATCGCCAACATCCACATCCGCAAAACTTCCGGCATCAGGCCTTTCGACCAGGCTGCCTTCAATGCCATCAAATTGAGCGCCCCCCTGCTGCCTTTGCCCGATGACTTCCCCAATGCGGATCTGCCGGCTTATTTGCTCTTTTATTACAATTGAAGGATCGCTATTCTTCCGTTTTAGACCTGTGGGCTTCCAAGCGGGCCATTTCCTGAAAACGGTGGCTGTATCTCAGGTTGGGCGGGATCAGAAACAGCTCGGCCAGGCCGTGGTGCAGGACGATCTCGTTCAGCATCCGCCCGTCGGCCAGGTACACGTAGCCCAGCAGGCGGTAAAAGCGGTCGCGTTTTTTCACGTCGAATTCGATCCAGATCTGGCTGCCGTACCGCAGGTAGCGCTGGACGAATTCGGTTGCTTTCATGCCGCGGCTGATGACTTCGTCCGGGCTGGAGGAATCCCTCAGGGCTTCCTCGTAGACCCTGTCGTTCAAGGCCGTTTCCAGCGCGTCCAGTCCGATCAGCTTGAGTTCCTCCCATTTGCCGCCGTACAGAATGGTCAGGGTGTCGGCACTGATGACACGGATGAGGCGGGCGGGTTCCTTATTGATTGTTTTTGTGGGCAGCTCGGCGGCGACAAATAGCATGATCAGCAAACCCATGGCCATGGTTTTCATGACACCTCCTGGCTCGGAATGACTGCGCCCGTTATATTATAATATATTTTTTCACATTTTTGCCACAGAAAAACAATCGCTTGTCTGGCGCTAAACAAAAGCCAATTTTTTTCCGTATATCATTTTCGACTGTTTTTTGTGGTAAATTATAATAAATTGATAAAATCGTTGCCTCGGACCGCAGGAGGAATAGGCGGATGCTCATGAAAAAAGAATACTTGTCTTTCGTCAGAATGGAAAATCAGCATTAGTCTCACGGCAGACGAAAAAGGAGCCGATATGGAAGATGTGTCCGAGCAACGAGTCGCCCTGTTGGTAACCACGCTCAGTTCCCTGCTGACGCCCATGATGGGTTCGGCGGTGAACATCGCCATGCCGGCCATCGCCCAGGATTTCTCCATGGACGCCGTCCTGCTGAGCTGGGTGGCCAGTTCCTATCTTTTGGCCGCGGCCATTTTCCTGCTGCCCTTCGGCCGGCTTGCCGATATCGTCGGCCGCAAGAAAATATTCGTATACGGGACCGTTATTTTCAGCACTGCTGCGCTTCTGGCCGGTTTGGCTCCGCGGGCGAATGTTTTCCTTTTCGCCCGCCTGGTCCAGGGAATCGGCGCGGCCATGATATTCGGAACCGGCATCGCCATATTGACCTCGGTCTATCCGCCCCAGCGGCGCGGCTGGGTTTTGGGCATCAATGTGGCCGCTACTTACACGGGATTGTCTCTGGGACCGTTCGTCGGCGGCCTGCTGACCCAATATTTAGGATGGCGTTGGGTATTTTTGCTCAATGTTCCCCTGGGGGTACTGATCCTGGTGGCGGTCTGGTTGAAAATGCCCCAGGAATGGGCCGGATCCCGTGGTGAACCCTTTGATTGGAAGGGTTCCCTGGCCTACACCCTGATGCTGACCGCCTTCATGCTCGGTTTCACCTGGCTGCCGCGCTGGAAAGGGCTGGTGATGCTCCTGGCCGCAGCCGGAACCATGCCCCTGTTTTTGATTTGGGAAGCCCGCCATAAGCATCCTATTTTTCAAGCCCGCTTGATCCGCGGCAATACGGTTTTTGCCTTTTCCAACCTGGCGGCGCTGATTAATTACAGCGCCACCTTCGCCATCACCTTCCTGTTGAGCCTATACCTGCAATACATCAAGGGATTCGATCCCCGTGCGGCCGGACTTGTGCTCATCGCCCAGCCCGTGGTCATGGCTGCATTTTCGCCGCTGGCCGGAAGGCTTTCCGATCGGTTGGAGCCCAGGCTGGTGGCTTCGCTGGGCATGGGGGTCTCTGCCGCCGGCCTGTTTTTGTTTGTCTGGCTGAATGCCCACAGCGGCTTGGGGTTCATCGTGGCCGCCCTGATGCTGGTGGGATTCGGCTTCGCCCTTTTTTCCTCCCCTAATACCAACGCCATCATGAGCTCGGTTGATAAAAAATACTACGGCGTAGCCTCGGCGACCCTGGCTACCATGCGCATGGTGGGGCAGATGTTGAGCATGGGCATCGCCACCCTGGTTTTTTCCCTGTTCATCGGCAAGGTGCAGATCACGCCGGCCATTTATCCGCTGTTCCTCAATAGCCTAAGGGTGTCGTTTGTCGTTTTTTTTGTATTGTGCTGCTGCGGAGTATTTTTCTCCCTGGCCCGGGGTCGGCTGCGCTGACGGCCGAGTTTGATGCGCGTCGTCGCTCCTTACGATTTGTTCTTTATTGTTTTATATGCCTTGCTGATTCCCGCAGTCGGTGTGTTGGTTTTTTGCATGACCGGCCGGGCCGTGGTACTGCCCCTCCTGCTGTTACTGGAGGCCCTTTACCTGATGCTGGCACTCAGAAAACCATGGCAACGCCGCCTGGGGTTGCGAACGTCTTTTCCCGATGAATGGCGTGAATTTTTGCTTTCCCGCTCGGCCTATTTTTACGGTCTGGACGAGGACGGCAGAATGCGATTTGAGCGCGATGTCCGCCTGTTCCTCGTCGACGTTCGCATCACCGGCATCGGGGGACGGCCCCTTTCCTGGCCGACCCGCTTGCTCATCGCCGCCGGGGCTGCGGCCATGCTGCACGGCCGGCCCGATTGGGAGCCGCCGCTCGCCGATGGCGTTACGGTATATCCCGGCATGAGTTTTGACCGCAATTATCAGGTAAAAAAGGGAAACATTGCCGGACAAGCCCCTGCGGGGGGACCGATGCTGCTCACCGAGGGAAGTCTGATGCAGGGATTTGCCGATGCCGAAGACGGCTTCAATGTCCTGATTCACGAACTGGCCCACTTTTTTGACCGGGAAGCGAGAAAGAGCGGGCTGAAATTGCGGCTGCAGTCGGGGACGGTTGCCTGGGCCGAGACCATGGCCCGGGAATGGCAGCGGCACGACCACGGGGCCTCGATCCTGCCCGCTTACGCCGCCCAGAATGAGGCCGAATTCTTTGCCGTGGCCAGTGAAATGTTCTTTGAAAATCCCCGGCCGCTCCATGACGCCCATCCCGGACTTTTTGAAATACTGCGGGAGTTCTACCAGCAGGACCCGCGGCAGGTTCTGGCCAGCCGGCCCGTATAAATCCAGCCGCAGCATAAAGCATTTGAAAGTTTATTATAAATAAACAATTTGTCTGAATTTACGCAAACAATTCACATCCGTTAATTGCAATTTCAAAAAAATATCCTTAAAATAATATTATAGGGGAAACTTATTTTCATTTGAGTTAACTTGATAGAAAAAGGAGGGAGAATATAATGAAAAAGAATGTTTTTATTATTTATTGCTTTTGTTTATTCGTACTTTCGGTAACACCCGTTCTGTCCCTTGCCCAGGAAGATGTGCCGGGCAGCAAAGATCATCCAATTCTTACGCGAATGCCCAGCTTCTACATCTCAGACTATCAATATAAGGAATTTGACCAGGCCGATTTCAAAAATGATAAGGGGGAGGATATTAAGATTGAAGGCCACAAATATCACATTGAATATGAAATCAAGAAAGACAGGAGGGCTCCGAGTGAACTTCAAATTTTAAGAAACTATGAAAATGCTATAAAAAAAATAGGAGGTTCGATTCTTTATGAAGCTCCAGGAGAAACATGGCTCAAGGTGGAAACGGGCGGAAAAATAACGTGGATTTATATATATGCGCATTCTGAGGGAGAATCATATGAAGTGGCGATTGTAGAGAAAAAGGCAATGGCGCAGGAAGTCGTTGCCGATGCAAAAAGCCTGGCAAGGGATATCCGCTCGACCGGGCATGTATCTGTTTATGGTATCTACTTTGACTTTAATGAAGCCACGGTTAAGCCAGAGTCCGAGTCGACGCTGAAGGAGATTGCGAAACTTCTAAAAAATGAACCTGAGCTAAATCTGTACGTGGTCGGGCACACTGATGGTGTGGGGAAAACTGCTTACAATATGAAACTTTCCCTGGCACGGGCTGAAGCTGTTGTAAGAGTCCTGGTAACAAAGTATGAGGTGGCTCAGAACAGGCTTGATTCTTATGGAGTGGGCCCCTTGAGCCCTGTAGCTTCCAATGAGACCGAGGAAGGCCGAGCAAAAAACAGACGGGTTGAGTTGGTTAAAGAATAGTCGATATGAATGGTGGTTATTATGAATAAAATAAAGTTTTTTTTCCCAGCTCTGCTGTTTTCTTTATTGTTCAGCATATCTTTTATAGCATTTGCAACTTCCGGTGATGGATGTGATGGCTGTAAGAGAGATGCGGTA
The DNA here is from genome assembly GCA_035528155.1 of Patescibacteria group bacterium. Classification (GTDB taxonomy): domain Bacteria; phylum Acidobacteriota; class Aminicenantia; order UBA2199; family UBA2199; genus UBA2199. The sequence goes on from DATKZA010000014.1 coordinate 40,635, forward strand.
CTTAAGAAAGCCATTGGTCTGGACAAGGACTGGGCTGCGGAATACAACCGGTTAAAAAATTGGGTTTCAAAGAACTTCGATGAGCCCGAAGGAGAGCCAAACCAGTTAGAGCCCTATATCCGCTGGATGGGTATCAAGGCCAAGGACAGAGACGAAGTCAAAGCCCTCCTGGAAGAAGTGAACCGCCTGAGTTATCTCAATCCCAAGGACAAAGCTCTGGAACAATGGACACAAAAGTTCTTTTATCTCCAGGAACTGGCACAGGGCTCGGGAATATCGACGGTAAACGGCGCCTGTATGAAGTTCATGCGCTTGAGAAGCCCGCTATTCCCAAAGATTGCAAACTGGAAGGAGCTTATTTGGAGGCTGCAGAGGTATGGAAGAGTTATTTATACAAAAGCCCAGGAAACGGCTTTCGTTAGTCCCATGATCAAAGGATATGCAAAATGTTTGATCAATTTTTCCATTCGGGATGTGGAAGGTGATCCGTATGGTTTTGGTGTTTATCGGGATCGTGAAGGACTTTTCGGCTATATGGACGAAGAGGGGTTTCTTAACATCCCAGATCGCGATTTCACAACGGACTGTGAAAGACGAGGAGAATTCACGCTGACATCAAAAGGGGAGCCTGCCCAGCCCACGGATATTGGCCTGGACTGGATAGAAAAGGTACGAGAAGAAGCCAAATGGTGGCAGCTTGCCGGGGAGTATTCTGATGCCACGGATTTGATGAATGAGTTTTTCGAGGATTCCATGTGTAAAAGCCCACCCAACACGCCCGGACAAGGACACAAGAATTTTTATGGCAAACAGGCCCTGAAACACAGCCTGCAAAAATCCATAGATTATAATGACGGCTTTTACGGCATTGTATACGGCAAAGTGGAAATAGAGACCAGTGAAGGCAGGACCCCGGCCGGATATGCCACCGTCAAAGTCACTGACCCCCATGACAAGAAGACATGGGAGACGGAAGCCGACAGTGAAGGAAATTACGAGATCAAGGATGTCATTCTCCACAAAGACTGCTCTCCTTTTACGATCACAGCCGCATCCGGCATAGACAAGGTCATCGATCAATATGACGGTCCTCTGGAAAAGCCTGACCGATCTTACCGTTATAAAAAGAATTTGGTAATCCGCAAATCACCTGTATCTGCTAGGATTACTTTAACATCGGAAACGACAACCAAAGCAGATGGTACAATAAATTTCCCGGGAGAGGGAGAGAGGAAGACAATTGTTAAGGACAATAGTTATAAAATCATAAGTGTAACAATATTAGCTAATTTTGAAGAAAAACCGGAGGTTGATTTCGACGATCAACTAAAAGTCATAGGTTACAATTATAAAATAACTAACTATAAGGTAATTTCAGAGACCTACAGTGACGAAGGCACGTTTTATGAAGCTCAGTACGATGCTGCTGGCCGTCTCCGGGTAGAATCAACGAGCAAAACTACACGGAGCGGGACATCAACAAAAATAGAGCTTCAATCAATTGAAAGTAATACAATGTCGCTGGATGTGGATAAAACGACGGGCAAGATAAACTATGTAGATTTTCCTTTTTTTGATGTAATGTTCATAGTTAATAGCAATTCCCAGACAACTGGCAGAAAAGAGTCATCAATAGGCAACTACGACCCTATTAACATTAGCGACACAAAATCATATGATAATGAGTTTTCGGTTCAATCAGGTTCAGGTTCACGGCTAAAAGTGCTTAATGGAGACGGCGTGCATTTTATTTCGGGAAAGTATGTTGATGAACATACAACGGTAGACAACCAAGATACAAGAACAAGAACAGAGAAAGTTACATATCAGTGGGAGGTTAGAATACAAAAAAAATGAAACTTTCGCAGGCAAGGGCCAAGGCAGTTATAAAAGCCCTGGTAACAAAGCATGGAGTGGCTCAGAACCGTCTTGATCCCTATGGAGTGGGCCCCTTTGAGCCCTGTGGCCTCCAACGAGACCGATGAAGGGCGAGCAAAAAACAGACGGGTGGAGTTGGTTAAACAGTAAACAGGAGGCAATCATGTTCAAAAAAGCTGTATTAGCGGGATTCATAATCCTGACGTTTTCCAATTATACAGGAATTGTATATGGAAAGGGGGAAACAACAGGCTATTTGCAGATTATTTATAAAAGCTGTGAATGTGGGATGACTAAGCCCCATGTATTCAGCTGTTATGCCCCTTTTTCTATAAAAGGCAATAAAATAATCGGAGATTTTGAAATTCCAGAAGATGCCAAAATGTACCTTCCCGTTGTCCCGATTGACCCTGCTGATCGTGATTCTTCCGATTTTGAAAAACAAATTATCGTGTATTCGTACAAATGCCCTCCAGTAGATGAGGACTGTCCCCCACCGGATGTTAATGGCCAACTAAACGTTCATAAGGTAAGTGGCGAGGTCGTTAAAATTAAAGGAAAAAAAATGCTGCATTTTGTGATAAGACTTTCTATTCCATATTGCACTGTGAATGTATGTGGTCACGTGGCTGATCGTTCAATGGAACCCTGGTCTGATGAGTTTCTGGCCCCATTCCAAGACGGTTATCGTACAGAGCGAGGTGAAAATGTAATGTTTATTTACGTAGTTAATCTTCAGGCGGACCCAAAATGATACACTGCTTCGCAAAAAGCACAGTGCAATTTCAATAAAAATTTTCTTAAAATCCCAGCATGAGACAAATTGATTTTCCTATATATGAAGCAGACCTGGTATTTCATGGTAATGATACCGGTATGACTGGGGCTTTTCCCCGAAAAATACCGAAGCAAACGGTTGATTCCGTCTTCGATATTGTTCGGTAAAAAATTTTAGGGGGAACCAAAATGAAAAAGATCAAAAATTTTATTAAAACGACTCTTTTTGGAGGATTACTTGTTATCCTTCCCATCGTTCTTACTTTTTTTCTTATAAGGTGGATATTTAATATTGTTTCGGGAATGATAGAACCCTTGACCATGTTGATAATGAAACAACCGCATATGCGAAAGATTATTGCGGATATCATCTCCGTGGTTCTGATAATCGTGGTCTGCTTTGTGATCGGCTTGATCGTAAAGACAAAAATAGGTAGATATTTATTTGCTGAGATCGATAATCATATCCTAAAAATTGCTCCGGGTTATTCATTATTCAAGGAAACATTGAAGCAACTTGTGGGTCAGGAAAAGAAACCTTTCTCTTCAGTGGTTCTGGCAAGAATATTCGGCAGCGATACACTTATGACCGGTTTTGTTACCGATGATCACCCGGACGGCAGGTATACGGTCTATTTCCCCTCGGCGCTTAACCCCACAACCGGGCTTTTGTGTCATTTGAAAAAAGAGGATGTCCGGATAATCGATGTTTCCGTAGAGACGGCAATGAGGTCGATCATCAGCTGCGGGGTGGGATCAGCCAAGCTGTTTGAAAAGTTGAAACAATAAATTTTGACAAATTTGGCTTAAAGCAAATTTGTACAACCGAATCCAGAATCGTTATTGCATAACTGTACCAGGACGCCTGCCGGCGGTTCAAACAAACAAGTCAAGCACGGTTAAAACGATCTTGCAATTTCAATACAATTTCCTTACACTATCATCATGGGGAAAATTGAGTTTCCTATAAGTTCAAATCATTCCTGACGACTGAAGAAAGGGGGAGAAATTATGGTTCGTATAAAGTTTTTATATTGCTTACGGGCAGCGATATTGCTGATGCTTTTGACAAACGTTGTGTCCCATGCAGTTGCGGACTCACAAAAGACCCTGCCGGCGCAGGTCAAGTTAAACATAAGCTGGGACATCGACGGGGAATACGAACATAGGAAGGGATCATTTTTAATGCAAATAGCAGGGACTATGGAACTCAATCCTTTGAGCGTGCAAACCCCTGGCGGCAAAGCAATAACGCCGGTATCTCTCCAATACTCCGCAGAAGGTTTGAGTGGTTCATTCAACTATCAGGAGACGGTTACCGAGAAAGCAAAACCTAAGGAATGTGCACCGGTGCAGAACTACAAGGGCTCGGGGGCGATTAACACGGTTGGAGGCGGCCTGCGAGTGCAGCGAATGAAACACCTGGCTTCGGCCTATCTGGACAAACTCACCCCCATGCAAAAGCAGTTCCTTGCTCAGATTCCCGGGCAGGAATTGCTTCTTGATTTTTACCAGTTTGGCTGTGTACTCCCCGGACGATTTGTTGTATCGGGTATGTGCCAGGGCAGAGATTGTAAATACGACAAATGCGAAAAAAAAATAAGCCTTGGCAGGGTTTCTCTGGGTTTTAAAATACCGTCCTCCGGAAAGATGGAAGGCCATCGCAATTGGAAGGCCAGCCCTAAAACATTCGAATCTATCTTTATTGTCAGCTTAGCCGACCTGCCCGATAAAATGGGACTCCCCGCTTACAAACCGGCGCAATCCACTGGAGGGGATGTGACCTATAACGTCACCTGGGCTTTTGGTAAGGCCGTTTTAAAACCCCTGGACGGGGAGGTACGCACGGTATCTTTCAATTACACCGACGGCAGCCAGGACCAGGAACATAGTCTGAAGCTCTTGCACCACAACCCGTCCCGGCCCGTCGAGCCGCCGGAATGGATCCGCGGCGACGTAGTGCCCGAACCGGCGGCTTTTGTACGCGATTACCCTTTTCTCGTGAAGGCCGTCTTTGATTGCCGTAGACCGGTCAAGGCTGCCGAGATTCGTGCCGATGAAACAGGCGATTCCGGTAGTTGCTTCGGCGGGCAGCTAACCCAGGTAGGCGATTTAACTATTTCCGGCAAACAAATCTCCGGAGAATTCGTCATCAAAACACCCCAGAAGGTAATCGGAACCCACCGAGTACGCTGGCAATGGGAGGGCGATATCGAGTTTGAGGACGAGCCGGGGAAAATAAAAGCGAATCTTGGAGAAAGTGAGCATACAATTTACATTGTTGGCGACGTACCCACAAGAAATACTCGCGCCTACAAACACGCTGTGGACCTCGGCTGCGAATGGGCGGAGGGAACTGATGGAGGTGCTGATACTTTTGGGCAAATCTGGTCAAAATTTTGGAACATCAGGGCTCCGAACGGCGGCATCCTGTCTTATGCACATAAGCCGGAATGTCCGGGTGACACTAACGCATTACTCACAAATAACGAGGGCAAATGTGGCGCCTGGGCTGACTTCTTCAAAGATACTGTCGGCATTCATGGAATTCAGATTTTAAAAATCGGCATTTATCCAAAGAATGCAGAGATGACTATCCCAGGAGAGTCATGCTTCGATACCATAGTGGTCAAAGAGGGACCAGCCCAGGGCAACCCTGAGCCGGCCCGTGTTTTTTTTGAGCACGTACTAAATGAATTAAATGGGATTTATTACGATCCCTCCTACCATTATGAGTTTTCCGGAAGTTTAAATGGCTATGAAAACGAAATGTTCCAAGGCTACTGTCGCAGTCTTGAGGTGAAAGACCTTATCAACTCTGGCAAAACCAGGTGCGCTCAAATAAACCATTCCAACAAGCAGCAAAGAGAAGCGCTCATCGCTGAGTGTCTTATTAAGGCAGAGGATGATGGAACCGCGTGTGTACCCAACCGGGATGAATGCGAAGTTTACGAAATAATTGAATAACAAGACGTTCGATCGATTTGGGCTTACAATTCGCATCGTTTATTGCAATTTCACTAAAATTCCCTTAAAATTCCATCATAGGGAAAATTAATTTTCCTATAAGTCGAGCTGGTTGCCGGCGGATTGGCGATTGCGAATGAAAGTCGGCAACAAATACTTAGGAGGCCCATCTATGTCAAGATCCATGATCGTTCTGGTGATGTTGAGCGGATGTTTGCTGATCTTCGGAAATACGGTCCAGGCGGCTGATGAAAGTGTCGGACAAGCCATTATTGGACATTGGTCAATCGCCCCCAACGAAGCCAGGACAAAAGGAACACTGATTTTTAATAACAATGGGACGTATGAGCGGATCGAAACTGATAAGGACAATAGCAGCTATTCGGTCAAAGGCCCGTATAAGATAAATGAAAAGCAGCACCCATGCGCCATCGACCTGTGCGTAGATAAATGTGGCGGGGCCGGTTCGGAGTGGACCACCTTGTTCGGGATATTGAGATTTCTGGATAACGGCCAACTGGAAATCCAGTTCTCATCCAGCAGTGAAAGACCTGAGGCATTTCCCCAAAAACCAGACCTCGGCACTTATCTGTTGACCCGAAAAGCGGTTAAAGAATAGGCACATGTTTCCCTTTGATCAAAGTGCGGGAGGAAAATCGAATCATAATGGGTAAAATTAATTTTCTTAAAAGTTTATTTCCAGCTCTTGTTTTTATTGTTCTTTCCTTATTGTCGACAGGTTTGTATTTTGGCGAGGAAAAAACCGGACAAGTAGATGGGGATCTTACTCAATTTGCCGGAACCTGGTCAGGGCATGGGGCAGGTGAGGAGGTGAGGTTTAGGGACAAGAATGGGTTATTGATACTCACCGTCAAACACAAAACCGAATTTGTCTTCCACGTTGAAGAAAACGGGAAGATCGCGGGTGAGGGAACCATCGAATATGGTCTTGAAAGAAATACTTCCGGTCTTGATGACCTTGTTGCCGGGGTGCATTCACTCATGGGACTGGCCCAGGTCCCTGGAATAGGTGTAGAGGGCCCTCTCGGTGATGCGGCAAAAAAAGTTGGGGAAGAGTTGACAGATGTAAAGGGAGTAACAAAGATCCAATATGATGCCCCCCACCTTAAACACGGGCCAGAAATTAGACATTTCAAATTTACAGGAACAATAAAAAATGGAACCTTTAAAAATAATGAAGGGCAAGAGGTCGAAGCATTTTTAATTGAACTGGATGAAGTAAAGAATTTTACACTGATGGGGGGCAATCCCGACAACACTCTTATTGCAGAATATGAGGTCAACAAGGTTAAAACTGATGCCAAGTTCCCCTGCTGGTCCCCTTTCATGGAAGGGGCCGGGATCGTCCGCAAAGGCCCGGGAAATATTCATATCGCTGAATTCCAGCAGAAGGGAGAACATCGCAAGGGCAAGCGTGTCTGGCAGGAATACGGATATGTCTGGCTCGCCCGGCAGATCGCCCCGGAAAAAAAGTAGTCAGACATAGCGGATTGCGACAGAAGATTTGTTAAATGAAATGATCTTACTCGCTGCCTGATTTCTTGATCCTGTCGGCGACAGCCGCGGCAGGTATTGGCTGCCGGCGGGGTTGGCCGCGATTCACTTTGTTTTTTTTCCGGGTTCTTTTGTGATATGATTTTCAACCTTGGGCAAGGAGGACCGGATGGCCATAAAAAAAGGGTTTTGTTTCGGGACGGTTTTCCTCATGATCCTGTCGCTGGCGGCCGCAGAATGGCAAAAAGAAACTGCCGATCGCATCGCCAGGGAAAAAGAGTATCCGCTGCTGGTGGAAAACCTGCAGAAACAATTCCCCGCTCTCGCTGACGGTGAAAAGGCCGCGGTGAGCCTGATTATCGGCTACTGCCAGTCCCGTCTGAAAGATTTCCAGGCCGAGCTGTTCTGGATGAAAAAATATCTTGAGGAATTCAGGGCCGTTTCTGTCAAGATCGGGTTCATCTCCGCCGCCAGCAGACAGAAGATCCTGCAATTCAGGGCTTCGTGGCAGAAGGATTTTCCGGTTATCTGGGAACTGGGGCTCGAAGCGGCCGATTCCGAATTCGCCTACTTCGCTCCACCGGGCGAGTTGAAGTTGCGTCTCCAGGTTTCGGTTCCATGCAATTTCCAGCTCTTTGGCCGGGAAGGGGATTTGCTGGCCCAGGGCTTACTGGACCAGGATGTTCGCAGTGTGGCCGTTCCGCTCATGGCTGATTTTTGCAAGGTTTCCAGCCATGGTTTCCGCCTGCTGCTGACTTTGCGACACGCCCCGGAAAAAACGATTGAAAAATATTTCACCATTGAACTCGAGTATCTCTACCCGGAGGATGTAGAATTCGATCCGTTGAGCGCTGAAGTAAAACTCAAGGGACGGGAATGGCAGCCCGAGAACAAAAGCGAAACCATTGTCATTTCCCAGCGCATGCATTTTGACAAAAAGTTGTTTAAAAAAACCGTATTGAAAAATATTTTGATCGGCGCCGCTTTCTTTGTCGTAAGATCCACCCTGCTTACCTCCACCATGGACAATTCCGAAACGTCTCTTTTCGCGAAATCCGCCCTGTACGGCACGCGCAAGGTGTTCAACCTGGCCGGTATCGGCTTCAGCCTGGCGGCTTTGAGCCAATTGCCCAAGGTTTTCAAACGGGAAAAGATCATTGAAGAGAAAACCGTGGACCTGCCCGAAGCACGCGCGGCCAATGAGGATTTGAAACGGGACCTGGAACTGAACCGGGAAAAGATCAGGGTCAAGCTTTCGGTCCAGGCGATCTGATCAGGGGGAAAAGATGATCAAAAAAATACTTTTGCTGATCATGGGGCTCACCATGGCCAATACGGTTTTCGCCGACCTGAGTTTTTCAATTTCCTTCCATTCCAATGAAACCCTCAAGGTTTTTACCAGCCAGTACATCGCCAACCAAACGCCGGCACCCGGTTTTCGCGACACCCTGATCGTACTGTCCTCTTTCCAGCCAAACCGCCAGGAATTCCTCGTTTTCGGCAACATCATCAAGGGCGCGAATGTTTTAATCGAAAACGGCATATGGGAGACGAAAAAGCACACTTTGGGCATGGGGTTCGGCAAGGTGCTGACCATCCCTGTCCGCCTGACCAAGATCGGCTTGGAATTCAGCCTGGATTTTTCGGCCGGGCCTTACTTCCATATCTTTTTGAGCAACCACTACACCCATGTAAGCGGCCAGTACAAAAAGGAAGTCGAAACGGCCAGCATCTTGCACCGTGTCCAGTACGGACTGTATTCGACCGCCCGCTTGCGCCTGACCCATTACAAAAAATATTTCAACGCCGTGGACTTCAACCTCGGGCTCCATTTTTTCATGCCCTTCAGCAACCACGAATTCAACGACGACGCCAAAGCCCGCTATCACTTGTTCAAGACCTTCGCCTCTCTCGGGATCTCTTTTTAATTGAAAGTTGACAATAAGATTGGCAAACAAACGGCATTGTCTTATAATAACGTTGCCAAAAGGAGGAGGAGGAGAATGAAATCTTTCAAAGCTTCAAAAAGAATGTCTGCCCTTCTGACGATTATTTGTTTTTTCGGGGTCATGGAATTGGCCGTCCTGCCCGGGCCGTTGCCAGCCACCGGTATTGGCACTCAAATCGCGACTGGGAATGACGACCAGCCGAATTATGTTGTCAGGGAAAGTGCTTCCAGGCAGATCAAGAAAAAAACGCCATCCATTCTGCCCTGGATCATTGCCGGTGGCGTGGTTTTGGCTGCTGTCTTGGTCCTGATCTTGACAAAAAAAAGCGGCGATGACGGTTCGGTCACGGTCAGCGAGTTCGGCGGCCATGGCACGACCGATGGCTTGTTCGATCATCCTTCCGGTATTGCCCTGGACAGCAGCGGCAATGTGTATGTTTCGGACATGAACAACCGCCGCATCCAGAAATTCACCGCCAACGGGGTTTTTATTAAAAAATGGAATTTTTCTCCGGGTTTGCACCCTCTCGGGCTGGTTGTCTCCGGCAACCGCCTCTATGTCTGCGATCTCAACACCACGGGTTCGAACCTGCAGGTTTTCGACTTGGAGGGCAATCACCAGGCCACCTGGAAAGTGCCGGATTACAACAACCTTTCCGGGAATCCGGCGTCCGCGGATGTCGACGCCGACAGTTCGGGAAATCTCTATGTCCTTGACAATATCAACCGCGATGTGGTCATTTTCAATAGTTCCGGCACGGTGAACGGGCATTTCAGAATTCAGAGGGACAATCCCTGGCCCGGCCCCAATGGCATCGCCATCGCCGGAAACCAGGTGTTCATTGCCGAAAGTTCCGACAACCAATACGGCAACCGGATCAATGTCTTCGATCTGAGCGGCACCTTCATCCGCACCTGGGGCGGCACCGGCAGCGGCCCCGGTCAATTCAGGAACCCGATTGGAATTGCGGTCATGAAAAGTGACTCGTTGATCGTGGGCGATCACAACGTCTCTCCTACCTTTGCCCGCATCCAGAAATTCAGTTTCAGCGGCAGCTATCAGGACATGATCCAGCCGGCGCAGGGGACATTTTATGCCCGGGCTCTAGCTGTCAATGAACAGGCCGGCAAAATTTATGTTTGCGCGGGCAACAATGACAGTATCCTGGTGATCGATACTTTTTAATATTTGCAGAGGCGGTCCATAAAAAAGGGGAGTAGTGATTCCCCTTTCGAGTTTTTTTTACTGCTTAAAAAGTTCTTGCGATTTCCCGGATCCATTTCGGGTCGGCGGGCTAGTGTCCGGCCGCCACCAACCAGGTCGCAGCCGGCCCGATTGTCCCTGGAGACCGCCAATTCGATTTTCGGGAGCGATTGTAAACTTGAGTTGAGAAAATTCAAAAAAACTCTAGACAAACGAGATTTTTGTATAAAAACTTTATCTATCATACAGTTAAACTAAGGATGAGTTTATACGGGAGGGAAAAATGAAAAAAACAGTTTCATGGCTGGGAATCATGGGTTTGATCGTGGCGGCCGGGCTGCTGGTCATTTCCGGCGCGGCGCTTTTGTCCGCCGCTGAAGGCTGGTGCTGCCTGGATGGCGTGGTGTTCGCGGCCACGCCCGAGCAGTGCAAGGAGAAGGGGGGCATGTACTTCGCTACCCAGGCCGAAGCGGAGAATTATTGCAAGCAGCCGCCGGCGACGGGCTGGTGCTGCAAGGACGGGGTGGTGTTCGCGGCCACGCCCGAGCAGTGCAAGAGGAAGGGCGGCGTGTATTTCGCGACCGAGGCCGAAGCGAGAAAGTACTGCGATCAGCCGCCGGTGACGGGCTGGTGCTGCAAGGACGGTGTGGTGTTCGCGGCCACGCCCGAGCAGTGCAAGAGGAAGGGCGGGGCATGGTTCGCCACCAAGCCGGCAGCGGAGAAATATTGCCGGGAAGGGAATAAACTTCCCGATCTGATTGTTCGGGACATTGTCCTCAACCGCAAATGTCAGGTGGTGGTCATCGTTGCCAACGTCGGCCCGGGAGCGGTTCCGGATGAAGTATGGACCGTCCACAAGCCGACCAGCAGCAGTGTCTACCTCTATATCAACGGTCACAAATGGGGCGGCGGGACGATCTGGGGCTTCGATCCGGGCAAGCACCTGCAGAGCCCGGGCGGCACGGCGAAATATGTCAGCAAATTGATCGTTGGCGCCGCGGCCGAGATCACCGCCCTCATCGACCACACCGGTGAGGTCAATGAAACCAATGAAGGCAACAATAAGTTGATTAAAAAGTTGGAATGCAAAGTTGGGGGGACCAAGTAGAATAAATAATCTGACTTAGTCTGTGAAGCAAACGCAGCGGCACCATTTCAGCCGCTGCCAGCGCAGGATCACGCCGGGCCGGTGATTTGGCTAATGGTTATGGCGCATGACCTGGCGGCTTATGAAGCGGTCGACTAAAGCAGCGCTGAGCAGACCCAGTCCGCCGAGAATGAACGGCTTGGCGTTGCCGCCCACCCAGAAAAAGAGCCGTTTTATTTGATCACCCAGGGGAAGAAACGCCGTTTTGAGTGTGTCGAAGACCTGCAGGGTACCATTGGCCAGGGGCCGCATGTTCACAAAAATGAGCAATCCGGCCAGGATGACGGCGGCAGCGCCGATCGCCAGGGCGATCTTGGCTGCCGGTCGCTCCCAAAAAACAGGCCGGGAAGCGGGGATTCTATCCAGTACGGAGTCGGCAAAAGTCGGCGGCAGAGCGAAGCCGGGATCGGCTGCCAAACCGGCATACAGTTGCCGGAAGCTGTCCAGGCGTTTTTGACAGCTGGCGCAGGTTCCCAGGTGCATGGGTAGGATCGATCCGGTCTGAAGCATGCGGGTGTCCAGGATCTCCTGGATCTGTTCGTTGGTCAAATGATCGTTGTTCATGATTCCTCCCGAGCAGCGGGCAAAAGCCGTTCGCGCAATTTTTGCCGGGCGCGGAACAGGTGGCTCTTGACCGTTCCGGCCGGCATTGTCAGCGTCCGGCCGATCTCCTCGTAATTCATTTCTGAAAAGTGAAAAAGCGTCAGGATGAGCCGGTAATGAGCGGGCAGTCGCTCGATCTCCTGCATCAGGTTGCGGTTGCTGTCAGCCTGCTCGCTAATGTGTTCCGGGTTGTGGCCGTTTCCGGCGACATTTTCCAGCGTTTGCCCATTGGCACTTACATCAGCGAACAGGGGCATGCGTTTCCTGCGCAGGTGGTTGATGCAGGTATTGCTGGCGATGCGGCCGATCCAGCCTGGAATTTTGGCGGCCCCCTGGAATTCCCCGATATTTTGGAAGATTTTCAGGAAAATTTCCTGGCATAATTCCTCGCGGTCGGCGTTATTGTAGACCATGCGGAATACGATAGCCGCTACCAGGCGCTGGTATTTTTCAATGAAAACGCGGAAGGCCTGGCGGTCTCCGGCCTGAACGCGGCTGACCAGAAGAGTGACTTCATCGATGGGTTCGTTCATCTGCGCGTCGGGCGTCTGGTATTTGATTTGTCTTGCCTGCTTCATTGGTATTATAGTAAACATCCCAAAAAGATGGAAGTTGCAAAAAATTGAATTATTTTTTCTGAAACATTCTCCGCCTAGGCCTGTTAGTTCTCTTGAGAGGCGGTTGAGGCTGCCTTCGAAAATCGCCATGGAGGTGAAAAATGAGCGAGAATTTTGCTGCTGTTTTTATTTTGGCTGTGATCGGTTATTTCATCCTGGAATTGGTCAAGGTTGTCTCGGAGAGCCGTTTGCGCCACAAACTGATCGAAAAAGGCATGGTGGATGAAAAGGTCAAGCTTTTGTTCCAGCCGCAGATGCTGAACCAGTCGGCTTCGGCCCTGAAATGGGGCCTGGTGCTGATCGCCGTGGGAATGGCTTTCCTGTTCACTTACGGGATCTACAGCTGGGTGCCTTCCGGAATCCGTGAAGAGATGACCGCCGGGGCGGTTTTCTTCATGGCCGGCCTGGGCATGATCGTTTATTACGGCATTGCCCGCAGCCAGGAAAAGAAGAATTAGGCCAATCGGAACAATAGCCGATTGAAACGCAGGCCGACCGCAGCTCCGGGTTAAAGACGGAGCCCGGTCGGCCTGTTTCTTTTCATTCAGAATTGTGATATTTTTCTTTTGTGAAGAAAAAATTATTGGGGGGAATACCCCAACATACAAAAACAGGTATTGCCCTGATTCTGGCAGTTTGCTATCTATTTTTGCGGGGGATATTGCCGCCTCCGGCACCATGGGGAATTCTGCTGGGCAGCGAATTGACGATTTTCTCACTTCTGGTTGCCTGGACATGGGCAGGAAGCGGTTTCTTTAACAAAAAAAAAGAAAAGCCCTTAGCCGTTGTTTTTATTATAACAATTCTTGATTTATTGATTGTCATTCTTTTCGTCATTTGGCACAGCTGGGATTTTCAGCCCGCGCTCAAGGGTGAAGTGTCTTTTTTTGTTCGTCTGGCCGCCATTTTATTGTTAATTTTATTGACCGCAATCCTGGGCCTGATTTTTTCCGCCTTGCGGGAATTGTTTTTTTTGAAAAAAACACGCCAACCCGGCTGGTTTTTCGAAGCCATGCTGGTCTGTTTCCTCTTTTCCTTTTTCGCTCCGATCATCGCGGCCGTGGCCGTTCCTTTTTTCATGAGCATTTCCATTTGTTTCATGGTGCTGAATTCATTCCGGGTGAAATGGATCGCGTTCCTGGTAAAAAAACAAAAAAAACAGTTGACTGTCCTGGCCGGCTTGTCACTTGGCATTTTTATAGCCAACGCCATTCTGATCTTCGACAGCCCGCTCATAGCAGCGATGATTCAGCCTTTGTCTCCAGGACTTTTCCAGCTTGGGAAAATCATCCTGCTTTATGGGGCTTGCTACTCCGGGGTCATCCTGTTTGCCACTCTCTTTCATTTGCCCACTGCTGACGCCTATGACCGCAAGGCCGAAGAATTCGCCTCGCTGGTCGATTTGAGCCAATCGATCACCGGCACGATGGAATTCAGGGAATTGGCTGAAAAAGTCACCACGGTTACCGCCGGAGTGTGCCACAGCGATTATTCCTGGCTGTTGATCATTCAAAATGATGATTTCAGCGTCCCGGCTGCCTTCAATATCGGCAGCCGCGAGGCCCGCGAGCTCAGCCTCGCTCTTTTGGGTGATACCGTGCCGGATAACCGGACGGTGAAGATTTTCCGGGATAAAAAGTTGAAAATTCACATCCAAAATGATGTCCTAAATTTTTCGTTCAGTTCGCTGGCCATCGCTCCCCTGCGGGTCAAGAACCGGACCACCGGGTATTTGTTCATGGCCATCAAAAAGGATTCATTTTTTGAAGAAGATGATATCCAGACCATCAAGGCTTTTGCCAATTCCGCGGCCATGGCTTTGGAAAACGCACGCATGCTGGAAACCCGCCTGGAAAAGGAAAGATTGCTCAAGGAGTTGGAGGTGGCCCGGGTGATGCAGCAGCGCTTGCTGCCACAATCCGTACCGCAAGCAGCATGCGCCGATATCGCTGTCTATTTCTCGCCCGCCTATGAAGTCGGCGGCGATTATTACGATTTTTTTCTCCAGGATGACCGGCGCTTGGGATTTGTCATTGCCGACGTATCAGGAAAGGGATTGGCTGCCGCTTTCATTATGGCGGAGTTGAAGGGGATTTTTGAATCCCTGGCCGGTGTGATCAACGATCCCGGCCAACTGCTGGCCAAGGCCAACGAGGTTTTAAGAAAAAGTCTGGAAAAAAATCGTTTTGTGTCAGCCAGTTACGGCTTGATTGATACCCAATCCATGGTCCTGCGCGTGGCCCGGGCCGGACATATGCCTTTTTTCTTGAGTTCCGGCGGCAGGATCGAAACCCATGTGCCGCCGGGATTGGCTTTGGGTGCGGCCGCTGAACCGCTTTTCAGCGAAAAACTCAAGGAAATAACCATTGCGCTTCACACAGGTGATATGATTGTTTTCATTACCGATGGAATTTCCGAGGCCAAGAACCTGATCGGCAATGAATTCGGTTACGAGCGTTTGCAGGGTGTCATCCAGTCCAATCCAGATGTCGGCGCCGAAGCATTGACGGAATTCATCATGGAAGAAGTCAAAGCCTTTGCCAATCAGCCGGTCCAGTATGATGATATTACTTTGCTGGTCATTAAAATCAAGTAAGCCATCTCCCGGTTTCTGCTTTTGTTAAAGGTTGAAAACGGTTTGCTCTTTTGAAAATTCGATCTGTTTGGCTTGGAGACTGGTCCCCTCGATTTTTTCCAGGCGGGCCAGGGACAAGCTGTAATCGCACAAGGCCCGCAGCTCGGTGCTCTTGGCCAGGGTAAAATCACGCTGGTATTGCAAAACCATGAAGCTGGTACTTAAACCGGCGGCTTGACGCTTTTCCTCGGCAGTCAGTTTTTTTTCGGCAAGTTCACGGGCGAAACGGGTGGCCTGGATACGCTGGAAGTTGCTGGCCACGGAACGGGCAACGGTGGAAAGCTCCAGGCTGATTTGCCGTTCCATATCGAGACGGCGCAATTGCGCTTCGCGGCGCTCCATCCGGGCCGCGGAATAGGCCCCGCGTGAAAACAAAGTATTCAATGGAATGTCCAGCGAAAGGTAAATCGACCAGTTTTTATAGTTGAACTCCATGGCGTTTTTAAAGGCGTCGGCCACCGCTCCCGGGATGACTCCGATCACTTCACCGGTCAGGGGGTTGTCGTCACGATACACGATCCGCGTCCCTGACAAGCCGGGGCTCCAGTATTGAAGGTTGAGATTCAAAGCCGGCAGCAGCTGGTTTTTGGCGTATCCCAGTTCCAAATTCTTGCTGGCGAGGGCGATGCCGGTATTCAGGTAGTCGGGCCGGTTGGCCAGTGCCAACCGCAGAGCTTCTTGTGTGTCCACTGTTCTTTCATCGCGGCGCGGATCGTCGCCCGGGCGGATCATGATCCCGGACCCTCCGTTTTCAGCCCCCAGGTTTATCGTGGAGTACAGTTCGTCGCGGCTGTTTTCCAGCAAGGCCCGGGCTTCCAGGATTTCTGCCTGGCGGCTGGCCTTTTCGGCTTCGGCGCTCAGAATTTCAATTTCCGCGAGGACTCCCAGTTCGGCCATTTTCATGTTTTTTTTCAGTAGATCCTCTGCCAGCTGTAAGGCTTGGTTCTTCGCTTCCAGGTTGCGTTCGGCAAAAACCAGATTCCAATAGAGTTCCTCGACCCGGTACACGGTGTCCAGCAGTGCCGTTTTCAATTCGTTGGCCGAGATGTTGCGGTTGTGGCCGGTGATGATGATGTTCTTGCGGCTGATGCGGTTTCCCATGTCGCGCAGCAGGGGCTGCACCAGTCTGAACACCACCGCGCCCTCGTAACGGGGGTTGATGGTCTGGAAGCGCTGATTGCTTTCATATTGGCTGGTATCAACGTTGAGCATAAAGCTGCCGCCCAACCATAATGCCTGGGTAAGCTGGCCGGAGAGTTGCTGGCTTTCGGCGCTGATGGCCCCTTCGGCTTCGATCCATGAATAAGAAGGAGTGTTGGTCTTGGCTTTGCCGAGCTGGAAAGCCAAAACCGGCAGGAATTTTTCCTTTGCTTGGCTTAGCAGACCTTCCTGGCGTTCGACCTGCACCACCTTGATTCCCAGGGCGATATTGTTTTTCAAGGCGATGACCAGGCATTCTTGTAGCGAAAATGTTCTTTCCTCGGCCCCGAAGGAAAACATGCCCAACAGGACAAAGAGCAACAACAAAATAATGAGCAGCCTTTTCATGCTTTCTCCATACTTTTTTTCTTGCGGACTCCGGTCTCCGGTTTCCCGTTTCCCATCGCTGTTTTTGCTTCGCTTTCCATCCAGCCGTCCAGGAGGTGGATGACGCGGTCGGAATAGGATGCGTTCTTCTCAGAGTGGGTGACCTGGATAATGGTTGTCCCTTCTTTGTTGAGCTTTTTGAACAGCTCCATGATTTCCTCGCCCTGCCTGGAGTTCAGGTTGCCGGTCGGCTCATCGGCCAGGATCAATTTCGGATTGATGATCACGGCCCGGGCCACGGCCACCAGTTGCTGCTGTCCACCCGACAGCTGGTTCGGGAAAAGGTTTTTCTTGGCCACGATGCGGAAGCGGTCCAGGGTATCGGCCACCAGGCTTTTGCGTTCGTCGGACTTGACTTTTTTATAGAGCAGGGGAGTCTCCAGATTTTCGTAGACCGTGAGTTCATCAATCAGGTGGTAGCTTTGAAAAACGAAACCGATATTCTGCTGGTGGATCTGGGTACGCTTTTTTTCATTCAAAGAGTGGACCGGTTGGTCATAAAAGTGATATTGACCTTCCGATGCCTCATCGAGCATGCCGATGATATAGAGCAGGGTTGATTTTCCGGCTCCGGATGGGCCCATGATGGTCAGGAATTCCCCTTCTTGCATGTCCAGGTCGATATTTCTGAGCACAAAAGTTTTGACGAAGCCGCTGCTGTAAAACTTGGTGATACCCCTCAATTTGATCATGGCTGTTTCTCCCTATTTTGTTCCTGGCAAAACCTGCAGGTTTTCATTTATCAGTTCTGGCTGCCACTCTCATCGGCATCCACACGGCGGAACGTGACCGGGATGTTGCTTTCGGTCGGCGAACCGATGGTCACCAGCTGCCAGTCTCGGTCGTGCTCGCGGATCACTTTTCTCAAGACTCTCACTTTATCCTCGGAAGTAGGATCGCTGTTTTCCCAATTGACGATTTCCACCCGGTAATGCAGCGTTTTTTTCCTGCCGTTGATACGGACCTCGATTTCAACGTTTTGTTCGGCTTCCATGGTCGGGATCTGTAAAACCACTTCTTTCATTTTAACCTCCACAAGGCTCAGTTTTTTGATCAACTCCTTCCACGGTTTTAAGCTTGTACAACACCCGACCGAGATAGCCGGCTTCGTTGATTTCGGCGATATAGAGCCCGGGCTGCATGTGGGCGCTTGTCTTGAGCCGGGTTTCGGAAAGGTTTTCCAGCAGGACCTCCGCTTGCCATTCATTCTGGTTGTCGGCGAGCAGAACCTGGGTCTTTTCGCTGACCAGCTTCTGCAAAATATCTTTCAAACTCATGTTTTTGCCTCCCGGGCATTTTTTGAATGCCGGATCCACAGAATAATAAGCAAAAATGATGCCAAGCGCACAAGAAGGGGTTTATTAAAAACCCTTGTGGGGAAAGGCTTTCCGCGAGAAGATCCGGGGCTTCATATCCTTCCCGCTCTCGTCCTGTCCGCTATTGAACCATCCGTGTCCGCTGGCGGACACCATGGCCGGAGAAGGCAGACTGGAAACCGGAAGAAAAAGGTTGTTTCATATTCCTGATTCCGTTCTTTCGGTCTCCGGTTTTCCATTTCTTTCATTCATAACGCAGGCTGTCCACCGGGTTGGCGCGGGCGGCGCGGGCGGTCTGGAACCAGACTGCGCTGGAAGCAAAAAAGGCGCTCAAACCACCGGTCAGAACAAAGATCATCGGATTGATGGAGGCGTGGTAATAATAGCCCTGTAGCCAGCGCGACATCAGATAATAGCCCAAGGGCCAAGCAATGGCATTGGCGATGGCCACCCATTTTGAGAAATCACGGATGAACAAGCCGGCAATACGCAGCGGGGAGGCCCCGAGTATCTTGCGTATGCCGATCTCCTTTGTTTTTTCCTCGGCCATGAAGGATGACAGGCTGATCAGGCCCAGGCAGCAGATCAGGATGGCGATCAGCGTGAAGGCCATGAAGATTCTTCCCTGTTGCTTGTCTTTGAGGTAGAGGCTGTTGAAATCCTGATCAAGGAAATGGGGCTCGAAACTGAAATTGGGATTTATCTTGCGCCAGGCATCCTTGAAATATGCGAGTGCCTGGGCAAGCCTTCCCGGCCTGATTTTTGCTACCAGCAGCCCGCGGCTGCCGCCCACTTCACGCAGGGTCAGCAGCAATGGTTTGATGGGATCGTTCAGGGGCCGGAAGTTGAAATTCTTCACCACACCGATGATCGTTCCCTTCTGGCGCCAGAAATTGACGGATTTTCCGATGGGATCCTTGATCCCCATTTGCCGGACGGCTTCTTCATTGACTATGACATTGTTCTCATCGCTGGGCAGCTCCTTGGAAAAATTCCTGCCTTGCACCATCTTCATCCCGAAGGTCGGAATGAAATCGCAGTCACCTGAGGAGAAAGCCACCGGCAACTCTTTTCCCGCCGGCCTGCCTTCCCAATCCAGCCCGTCCCATTGCACGAAGATCTGTGAAGGCAGGTAGCGACAGGAAGTGACGTTTACGATGTCGGGGCTGGCCATAATTTCTCTCTTGACCATTTCCGCCCGCCGGCGGCTGTCACCATGCATCTGGATGTAAACCAGATCAGACCGGTCCAGGCCCATGTCCTTTTCCTGGATGAAATGGATCTGTTCTTTGATGGTCAGGGTGCCGATGATCAGCATGGCGGACAGGGAGAACTGAAAAATCACCAACCCCTTGCGGAGCGTTTCATTCCTGGCGGGGAACAAGGAACGCATGCCGGCTCCGGCGGCCGGGGCGCGGCTAAGGATGATCGCCGGATAACCTCCAGCAGTCATTCCGACCAGAAGCGACAGGACAAACATTTTGATCAGCCATCCCGGATGGAACAGTTCCGGGTTCATGCCGCTCTGCGCCAGTTCCCGGAAATAAGGCAAAAGGATCTTGACCAGTCCCAGGGATCCCCAAAAGGCGATCGTGGAACTGAGCAGGGATTCGATAACAAATTGGATCCCGATCTGGGAACGTGTGCTCCCCAGAGTTTTTCTTACTCCCACTTCCTTGCAACGCCGCTCAAAGCGGGCCGTGGCCAGGTTCATGAAGTTGATGCAGGCGATCAGCAGGATGAACACGGCGATGATCGAAAAAATCCGTATATTTTTCATCTGGCCATCCGTGCCATCCGGCCGGTACAGATGGATGTGCTCAAGTTTCTGCAAATGCAGCTTCACCTTGCGGTCCGGAGTGAATTCGCTCATCAAACCGGCGATTTTATTCTCCACTGCCGCGGACGAGCAATTTTTGCCAAGCTGGATATAAGTGGGATAATTGTTTCCGCGCCAGTTGGCTTCCAGTGCGGCCAGGTCGGCGTTGAAACGCGGATAGGATTGAAAACTGATAAAAAAATCGTATTGAAAATCGGAAGCCGCGGGAATGTGAACGACTCCGGATACGGCAAAATCCGCCCGGTTGCTGAGGGCGAGAGTTTTGCCCATCGGGTTTTCCTTTCCGAAATATTTCTCGGCCATGCGGTCGCTGATCACAATGGAGGCTGGATCGTCCAGGGCATGGGCCGGATTTCCTTTGGTAAAGGGAAATGAAAAAATGGAGAAGAAAGACGGATCGACGAAAAGGAAGCCCAATTCACTGTGAATTTTGTCCTGATAGCGAACCATGAAATCGTCGGTTGCCGTCCGGGTTACGGCGATGATCTCCGGAAAACGCTCTACCAGGGCCCGGCCCAGGGGAAAAGGCATCCAGGGGTGGTTTTCCACTCCGTTCTCGTGGGATTCTTCCATGATCACCCGATAGATGCGGTCGGCGTTGGCATGGAAACGGTCAAAGCTTGTTTCATGCTGGACCCAGAGCAGAATCAGGAACGAGCAGGCCATGCCCACGGCCAGGCCGAAGATGTTGATGAGCGAGTATCCTTTCTGGAGGATGATGTTGCGCCAGGCGATTTTAAAATAATTTTTCAGCATGGTTCGCTCCTATTCGTATCGCAGGCTGTCCACCGGGTTGGCGCGGGCGGCGCGAATGGCTTGGTAACCGACCGTCAGCAAGGCGATGGCCAGTCCCAGCAGGCCCGAGAGCACGAATACGGTAACGTTGATTGAAGTGCGGTAGGCGAAATTTTGCAGCCAGCGCTGCATCAGGTAATAGGCGACAGGCCAGGCAATGAGATTGGCCAGGCCGACCAGCAGGACGTAATCCCTGACCAATAAAAGGGCCATTTCATGAATGGCTGCGCCGAGAACTTTGCGGATGCCGATCTCCTTGGTTCTTTTCGCTGCTGAAAAAGAGGCCAGCCCGAACAGGCCCAGGCAGCCGATGAAAACGGCCAGTGCGGCAAAAATGGCAAAGATGCTGCCGATTCTCATTTCGGATTCATATAGCATATTGAGGCTTTCGTCCAGGAAGGCATACTCAAAGGGTTCGCCGGGCAGCAGGGCTGTCCATTTTCGTTTCAATGTCTTGATGACAGCGGCGATTTGGCCGGGTTTCAGGCGCATGACCAGGTTGCCCAGGCTTTGCCCGCGGCGCAGCACCAGCGGCGCGATGGCTTCGCGCAGCGATTCGTAATGAAAATCCTCGACTACGCCGATGACCGTGCAGGGAACCTGGACCATGGCTCCCGGCTTCTCCGCATCCATATCCATCATGATCAGCGTTTGTCCCAAGGGCTTTTTCAAGCCGAAATGGCGCACGGCGGCCTGGTTGATGAGAACGGTCTGGGCGTCGCCGCTGAATTGGGCCGAGAAATTGCGGCCGGCGACGATCTTCATGCCCAGCGTGGCGATGTAATCTTCATCGATCTGCCAGAATGAAATCGGGAAAGCCTGCCTGGGATTGGGATTGTCGGCGCGGGCGATCGGCATCCTGGCGCGCGCCGAGGGGATGGGGAGGTAGCTGGAAAGGGTGGCGCTGACCACTTGGGGGACCTTCGCCAGTTCCTGCTTCAATGTTTCGGCATGGTTCCCCAGGAGTTGGCTGTGACGCAGGATCAACACCTGCTCCTTGTCGAAGCCGAGCTTCTTGTTCTGGATGTAATGCAATTGCCGGAAGACGACGATGGTGCCGATGATCATGACCGCTGAAACGGCGAACTGGAAAACGACCAGCCCGCGTCGCAGCCGGCCCTTTCCGGCTCCGCTCCCGGCCTGGCCGCGCAGGATGGAAGCGGGACGGAAAGCCGAGAGCAGGAAAGCGGGATAAGCCCCGGCCATGATCGTCACCAGCAGTGTCAGAGCCAAGACGGCGGCGATCGCCGCAGGATTCGCCAGAGCCGAAACCGCCAGCTCCTTGGCGGTCAAGCTGTTGAAAAGCGGCAGTATGATCACCAGCAAAAGGCAGGCGACTGCCAAGGCCAGCAGGCACAGCACCAGCGATTCGGTCAGGAATTGCTTGATCAGGTCCAGGCGGAATGAGCCCAGGACCTTGCGCAGTCCCACTTCCTTGGCGCGTGAGATGGAACGGGCGGTGGAGAGGTTGACGAAATTGATGATGGCCAGGATCAGGATGAAGAGTGAGACCGCGCTGAAGAGAAAGATGTATTTGATGTCGCTGTTGGGTTCGAATTCGCCGCCGTCATAATTGGAATGGAGGTGGATGGCGGCCAACGGCTGCAGGGAGTAATTCAGTTTCATTTTGGCCTTGGTCATGAAATCTTCCAGAGAAATTCCCATGAATTGCTTGATCTCCGGAGCCAGGTGTGTCGCGAACAACAGCGGCAATTTGGCTTCCAGGCCCGAGGCCGAGGCGCCCGGGCGCAGCAGCAGATAGGTCTGGAAATTGAAGCTCATCCAGGAACCCATGGATGGATCCGTTGTTAAATCCAGGGTGGAAAACGAGGCGATCAAGTCGAAGTGAAAATGCGATGTTCGCGGGATATCGGCGAAAACGCCGCTGACCTGCCAGTCATCCTTGTCATCGATGCGCAAGGTCCTGCCGACGGGATCGGCCGCGCCGAAATATTTTTCAGCCGTCGTTTTGCTGAGCACGACGGTCCGCGGCGCCGCCAGCACGGCCTGGCGATCCCCTTTGAGCAGCGGCACCGAGAAAACGTCAAAAAAAGAAGGATCGCTGTAGATCACCCGCTTTTCCCGGAAGACGGTCGCCCCGACCTGGACCTTGGCACTGCCTTCCTCGCGGAAGCGCACGGCGTTTTCGACCTCCGGGAATTCCTCCACCATGGTCTTTGCCGCCGGCGCCCCGGCGCCGACGATATTGATCTCCACGCCATCGCGAACCATGCGCGTCGTGATCCGGAAAATGCGTTCGGACTTTTCATGAAAGCGGTCATAGCTCAATTCGTCCTGGATATACAGGAAGGCCAGCAGGCAGGCGGCGATGCCGATGGCCAGGCCCGATAGGGTGATCAGGGTATAGCCCTTGGAGCGCGACAAATTTCTGAAAGCCACCTTGAAGTAGTTTTTGAACATGGTTCACCTCATTTTGATTTCATCACTTCGCACCGCGGTCTGTGGTCTCCGGATTCCATTTATTCATATCTCAAGCTGTCGACCGGGTTGGCGCGGGCGGCCTTGATGGACTGGTAACCGACGGCGAGCATGGCGATGATCAGGGCCATAAGTCCGGAAATGAAGAAAATGCCGACACCGATGTTGATGCGGTACGCAAACTCCCGCAGCCATTCGTTCATGAAATAGTAGGCCAGCGGCCAGGCGATCAGGTTGGCCAGCAAAACGCACTGGATAAATTCACGGGAAAAGAACCCGACAATACCGGCGACCGAGGCTCCGAGAACTTTGCGGATGCCGATCTCCTTGGTTTTCTGTTCGGCCAGGAAAGCCGCCAGGCCGTAGAGCCCCAGGCAGGAAATGAATAAGGCCAGGGCGCCAAGGCCGTTGATCAGCGTACCCAGCTTCTCCTGGGAACGGTACAACTGGTCGTAGTCCTGGTCCAGGAAACGGTATTCAAAGGGGATTCCCGGATTCAGCCGTGTGAAGGTCTTTCTCATCCGGCTCAGGGTGCCGGGCATGTTCTCGACGGAAATGCGGGCCGACATGAAACGGAATTTCCAAAGAGGATTTTCCGGGAAGATCAATAGCGGCTCGATCGGTACATCCAGCGGCTTGAAGTGGAAATCCTTGACCACGCCGACAATGGTCAAGCGGTATGTCTTGCCGTTGTCTTCGTCCTTTTTCCACAGGGTTTTTCCCAGCAGCGATTGATCGCTGATCAGGCGGGCCATTTTTTCGTTCACGATCACCTGCTGGGCACCCGGCTGCTTTTCGGGCTGAAAAAAGCGTCCCTCGGCCATGGTGACGCGATAGGTGGCGAGAAAATCGGGATCCACGCTCAGGTAGGTGACAAATGGATCCTCGTCGGGTTTCTGTCCTTCCCACTTCCAGCCCGAGCCGTTCTGGTAGATGCCCGTGGGCAGATTCGACGACCGTGTCACCTGCAGGATGTGCGGATCTTTTAGAAATTCCTGCTTGGCCGCAAGGTGATTGTTTTCCAGGGCGCCATTGACGGGAATATAGACGATCTGCTCCTTGTTCAATCCCAAGTCCTTGTTTTTAAGAAAATGAAGTTGCCTGGAGATGACCACCGTGGAAACGATCAGGGCCACGGAAACGGCAAATTGACCGACCACAAGGATCTTCCGAAAAAGCGTACGCCTCCGCCCACCCCGGGAGTGATCTTTAAGAATCGAGACCGGTTTGGCTGCCGAAAGCAACAGGGCGGGATAAGATCCAGAGATAAGGCCGGTGAAAAGGGTGATGGAAATCACCCCCAGGAGGACCGGGAGGCTGACCAGGATCCCCATGGAAAGCGTCTTGCCCGAGATCGTATTGAACACGGGCAGCAGCAAGGCGACGATCAGCAACGAACCGACCAGGCTGAGAAACGCCAGCAGCAGCGATTCGCCGAAAAATTGCAGGATAAGCTGGCTTCGCTCCGCACCCATGACCTTGCGCACCCCGACTTCACGGGCCCGCTTCTCTGACCGGGCGGTGGCCAGGTTCATGAAATTGATGCAGGCGAGGAGCAGAATGAACATGCCGATGAGGGAAAACATGTTGACTTGGGCGACATGTCCGCCCCGTCCCTCCACGCCGTGGAGGTACAGATTCCTGAAGAGGACCACAAAGGGAGTGATGATGGAATTCGCATCGCTCTGCTTCACCCGTCCGGAGATCTTCTTGTTGAATTCCTCGAGGCGGGCGTTCGCATCAAGTTGGACAAATGTGGTGAACATGCAGTTGTACCAGGTATCGATCAGGTTTGGCCGGTCATATTTTTTCGCCAAAAATTCCATCGGCACCAACCCGGAGAACTGTATCGTTGAATTGGCCGGGATATCGCGGATGATGCCGCTTACCTGGAAATCGGTATGGTTTTCGAGGGTCACGGTCTTGCCCATGGGATCTTCGTCCCCGAAAATCCGCCGGGCCGCCTCTGCGGTGATGACCAGGCTGTGCAGGTCCGGAAACGGTTTTGCCGCCGAACCGCGGACAAAGGGAAATGTGAACATGGAAAAAAACGCCGCATCGGCCGTGCCGATTTGTTCACGGATGATTTTATCGCGGAAGCGGAGCAGCATGCCAGAAAACGGGGGAACATAGCGGGCGGCGTTGACCACTTCCGGGAAATCGTTCTTCAGGGCAGGGCCCAGCGCCGGCGGGGAACCGATGCTCAGGCCGGTATCCTTGCCGTATTGATGGCGGGTGGCTACCTGGTACAGGTGTTGGCCATGGTCATGGAAGCGGTTCATGCCAAGCTCACTTGTCACCCAGAGCAGGATCAGGATCGAAATGGCCAGGCCCGCGGCCAGGCCGAAAATATTGATGAACGAATACATTTTTTGGCGAACAATATTCCGCCAGGCGATTTTCAAATAATTTTTAAACACGGTTCACCTCGAATTATTCATATCTCAGGCTGTCGACCGGGTTGGCGCGGGCGGC